>NZ_JBHUSB010000002.1:120836-292591 GCF_042673905.1 Arthrobacter sp. NPDC057009 | reverse complement strand
CATACACCAAACTCTCACCGCCCGCCGTCGGCGTTTAAGCATCGACTGCTGCGTAGACGCCCTTATGCGCGCCCAAAAGGGCGCTTACGGAGCAACCGATGCGGGGTTCAGGATTCCCAGACGATCTCGTCGTCGACGACGCCGTCCTCGTCTGCGGAAGCGACCAGGACCTCATCGGTGAAGTGCTCGCCCAGGGTGAAGTCCATGACGAAGTACCGTTCGGGCTGGCCCGGGTAGATTCCCACGTGGCCGAGTTTCAGTGCCTTCAGGAACACAGCGTTGGTGAGCTGGCTCTTGTCCTTCACGCCGAAGACCTTCTGCAGGTGCTCTTCCTTGATGGCGTTGCAGTGGAATTGGAGGTATTCCTGCGGGCTGGTGCCCTCCTGCTCGAGCTCCTCGGCAATCATCTCCCTGACCTCATCCACGAGTTCGGGGAGGTAACGGAGCCGGTAGTCCACTTTGTGCATTGCCGCTTCATCGAAGTGGTCGTTGGCGTTGATGTTCAGATCCAGCTCAAGGCGTTGGCCGGCCAGCTCGTGCTCCGCGGCAATGTTGTGGTCCCTGCCGTGGTTCAGCTCGATTACTCCGAAGTGCTGGCTCGCTACCTTGGTGGTCATATCTTCAACATAGACCCGAAAAGCAGAGCATTCCAGCATCGGGGGTCATTTAACTGACGATGCCAGCCCGCCCAGGGTTTCCGCCAGCAGGTCCACGAACAGCTGCACCCGGGCGGTCTTCTTGTCGTTGATCAGCAGGGCGAAGACGTTGCGGGCCAGCCTGATTTCGGGGACGTCCAGCACCACGACGCCGGCCGGCCGGTGGAGCAGCGCAAGCTCCGGCACCAAGGCTGCGCCCAGCCCGGCGGCTGCCATCTCGAGGCTGGCATGGAAGTCGTCGCTGTAGGCCACCACGCGGGGGTGGAGATTGCAGCCGGCGAAGAGCCGTTCAATGACGGTGGCGTCACTCGTGCCGGGGTGGTGCATGATCCACGGCATGTCCGAAAGGTGGTCCGCGGCGACCTTCGCGTCGGTGCGGAAGCCCCAGCCGGCGGGAAGGACCACGCGGAAGTTGTCGTCGCCGATCCACTGCCGGTTGATGGTGTGCGGCCAGGCAAGTCCGGACTGTCCCACCTGGTACACGAGGGCCACGTCCAGGTCTCCGCCTGTGCGCAGCCCCTGGATGGTCTGGGCGGGTTCAGCCACGGAAACCCGCAGGTCGATTCCGAGGCCCTTCCAAGTGGGACTCCGCAGAATCCGCGGCAGCACGTAGGTTGCCAGGCTGGGGAAAATGCCCAGCCGGAGCTCCTGGCTTGTGGTGTCCTGCGTCTTCGATGCGGCTGCCATCAGCGCCTCGATGTCGGTGAGGACTTTCGCCGCGTGGCGCGCCATCACCATCGCCGCATCGGTGGGGACCACGCTCCGGGCCGAGCGCTGGAACAGGCGGACGCCCGTGTCCCGCTCCAGGGAGGACATCTGCTGGGACACGGCCGAGGCGGTGTAGCCAAGACGGGCTGCGGCGGCTGCGAACGATCCCAGCCGCGTGACCTCAAGGAGGGTCCTCAAATGCACGGGGTTTACCACCAGCCAACCTTACTCCGGCGGCCCGGCGGCGGGTTAAAAGGGCGGCCGGGTTGTGTGCGCGGCCACTTAAGCGGGGCTTTCCAGGGTGCCGCGACACGCCGTCTTCGGGACGACACGCTGGCGTTTAAATGTGTCTAACTACTCCACAGGGTGTGGATTCCGTCCGCCAAAATGCCGGAAATCCGGACAATTTGAGGGTCCCTGCCTGTGGATTAAAAGTGCATTAAATGACATACTTGTAATACATCATCTTGGGGTCCCATTCGGGGCCGCGCACTACATGTAGTATCGACATACAGATTGAGCGGGAGACCGGCGCAGCCAGTACCGGACAGTAGGTCCGGGCAGAGTCCACCGCTACGATGCCAGAGATCTGAATACAAGAGACACAAGCAAGGTCTCAGAAGAGTGCAGCAGTGACTTCAACAAAGGGGACAGGAACCATGACCGTTACGGTTTACACCAAGCCGGCCTGCGTACAGTGCAACGCTACCTACCGTGCGCTGGACAAGAAGGGCATCGCCTACCAGAGCGTGGACATCTCCCAGGACGCGGACGCCCTCGAGCGCCTGAAGTCACTCGGCTACATGCAGGCGCCCGTCGTCGTCACGGACCAGGACCACTGGTCCGGTTTCCGCCCGGACAAGATCGAGGAGCTGGCGCTGAGCGCCTCCGCTTCTGTGGCCTAAGGCTGCGCCCACGCCATTTCCGGCAAAGAATTCCCAACTAGGTGAGGTGACTCCCATGGCTGCGCCGGCACTTGCCGATGCGCCGGCCGCAGCCCGTGCTGCGAACACGACGCCCGTCAACCAGACACCGCCCGTGAACCAGACCCACAGCCGCCTCATCTACTTTTCCTCGGCCTCCGAAAACACCAGGCGCTTCATCGAGAAGCTCGGTGCGGACGCCGCCAGGATTCCCCTGCATGCGAAGGATGAACCCCTCGTTGCCTGTGAGCCGTTCGTGCTCGTGGTTCCCACCTACGGCGGGACAGGCGGCGAGGGTTCGGTGCCGAAGCAGGTCATCAGATTCCTGAACAACCCGGACAACCGCCGCCTGCTCAGAGGCGTGATCGGGGCCGGAAACACGAATTTCGGGGACAACTACTGCATGGCGGGCGACATCATTGCCGCCAAGTGCAAGGTCCCCCACCTTTACAGGTTCGAACTCATGGGTACGCCGGAAGACGTTTCCCGTGTACAAGAAGGATTGGAAGAGTTTTGGACACGACTGTCGCAGACACAGAAGTAACCAGGCCCGAAGGAAAGGACGCGTCCATGGACACGGCTGTTGAAAAGCAGGAGAAGCCGGTGCTCCCCGCTGCCTACAAGGGCCTGGGCTACCACGAGCTGAACGCGATGCTGAACCTCTACGGTCCGAACGGCGAGATCCAGTTCGAGGCGGACCGCGAGGCCGCCCACCAGTACTTCCTGCAGCACGTGAACAACAACACGGTCTTCTTCCATGACCTCGAGGAGAAGCTCGACTACCTGGTGAAGAACCAGTACTACGAGCGCGAAACCCTTGACCAGTACACGATGAACTTCATCCGTGACCTGTTCAACCGCGCCTACAAGAAGAAGTTCCGGTTCGAGACCTTCCTCGGCGCGTTCAAGTTCTACACCTCGTACACGCTGAAGACCTTCGACGGCAAGCGCTTCCTGGAACGCTACGAGGACCGCGTCTGCATGGTGGCCCTGCACCTGGGCCGCGGCAACGAGGAACTTGCCACCCGCCTCGTGGACGAGATCATCGACGGCCGCTTCCAGCCGGCAACGCCCACGTTCCTTAACGCCGGCAAGGCCCAGCGCGGCGAGCTCGTCTCCTGCTTCCTCCTGCGCATCGAAGACAACATGGAGTCGATCGCCCGCGGCATCAACTCCGCGCTGCAGCTCTCCAAGCGCGGCGGCGGTGTTGCCCTTTCGCTGACCAACATCCGTGAGCACGGCGCGCCGATCAAGCAGATCGAAAACCAGTCCTCCGGCGTCATTCCCGTCATGAAGCTCCTCGAAGACAGCTTCTCCTACGCCAACCAGCTCGGCGCCCGCCAGGGTGCCGGTGCCGTGTACCTGCACGCCCACCACCCGGACATCTACCGCTTCCTGGACACCAAGCGGGAGAACGCGGACGAGAAGATCCGCATCAAGACCCTCTCCCTCGGCGTCGTGATCCCGGACATCACGTTCGAGCTGGCCAAGAAGAACGAGGACATGTACCTGTTCTCGCCGTACGACGTCGAGCGCGTCTACGGGGTCCCGTTCTCGGAGGTCTCGGTCACCGAGAAGTACTACGAGATGGTGGACGATTCCCGGATCAAGAAGACCAAGATCAGTGCCCGCGAGTTCTTCCAGACCCTCGCGGAGATCCAGTTCGAGTCCGGCTACCCGTACATCATGTTCGAGGACACCGTAAACCGGGCCAACCCGATCGACGGCAAGATCACCATGAGCAACCTCTGCTCGGAAATCCTGCAGGTCTCCACGCCGTCCATCTACAACGAGGACCTCACGTACCAGACCGTCGGCAAGGACATCTCCTGCAACCTCGGTTCGATGAACATCGCCAAGACCATGGATTCCCCCGACTTCGGTGCCTCGATCGAGACCGCCATCCGCGCCCTCAGCGCGGTGTCGGACATGTCCTACATCAACTCGGTGCCGTCCGTGGCCGAGGGCAACGCTCAGTCGCACGCCATCGGTCTTGGGCAGATGAACCTTCACGGGTACCTGGCCCGTGAGCGGGTCCACTACGGCTCCGAAGAGGGCCTGGACTTCACCAACATCTACTTCTACACCGTGCTGTTCCACGCCCTGCGTGCTTCGAACCGGCTCGCCATCGAAACCGGCCAGACCTTCGGCGGCTTCGAGAAGTCCAAGTACGCCAGCGGTGAGTTCTTCGACAAGTACACGGAGCAGGAGTGGGCCCCGGAGACGGAGCGCGTCCGCGAGCTGTTCGCCGGCACCCACATCCCCACGCAGGATGACTGGCGCGAGCTGAAGGCCTCCGTCATGGAGCACGGCATCTACAACCAGAACCTGCAGGCCGTGCCGCCGACGGGCTCGATCTCCTACATCAACAACTCCACCTCCTCGATCCACCCGGTGGCGGCCAAGATTGAGATCCGCAAGGAAGGCAAGATCGGCCGCGTCTACTACCCGGCGCCGTACCTGACGAACGACAACCTGGATTACTACCAGGACGCGTACGAGATCGGCTACGAGAAGATCATCGACACCTACGCCGCTGCCACCCAGCACGTGGACCAGGGCCTGTCGCTGACGCTGTTCTTCAAGGACACCGCAACCACCCGCGACATCAACAAGGCCCAGATCTACGCCTGGCGCAAGGGCATCAAGACGCTCTACTACATCCGCCTCCGCCAGCTCGCGCTGGAAGGGACCGAGGTGGAGGGCTGCGTCAGCTGCATGTTGTAGTTTCAACTAAATCGTGAGAGTACGACGGCGGGTGCCCGCCCGCCGTCGTAGCCTGCGGGAAATCGCCTGTGGAGAAAGCAATAGGGCCGAATGCGCCAACATTCGACCCTACGTGATTTTACCTTCACAGTCGGAAAAGGTCCGGCGCGAGGATTCTTCAATTGAATACAGAGACTCTAACACGATTCCGGAGACGTCATCAGCCAGATGGCGGGCCGACACCGTAGGACGTGATCACGCCACTAAAATCGGTTTTATCACCGGAAGGGGTCGGGTTCTATGAGCTACGACTCTTATCAGGAACCTCGTTTGGAACGTCACAGCACGAGCCATGAAGAGGATTCCGATGATGGATGTTTGACCTGCGGCGGCCCTGAGCCCTGCTTGCGGTCTTACCACTAGGAACACGTAATTAGATGACGAGCCAGGCCGGAGCGACCCAGCGTGATTGGAGAGCTCTGGCTCTGGTCTCATACAAGGCCTCACAAGGCAGGGGCAGGGCAGTAGGTGGTGCCTCTCCGTCGTAGGCTTAACGTAAACAAGAACCCAAAACATTTAGGGGATGACATGACCGAGAAGGTCAAGCTGCTGAGCCACGTCGAGGCCATCAACTGGAACCGCATCCAGGACGACAAGGACGTGGAGGTCTGGAACCGCCTGGTCAACAACTTCTGGCTCCCGGAGAAGGTGCCGCTGTCCAACGACGTCCAGTCGTGGCATACGCTCACCCCGGCCGAGCAGCAGCTGACCATGCGCGTGTTCACCGGCCTGACCCTGCTGGACACCATCCAGGGCACCGTCGGCGCCGTCAGCCTGATCCCGGATGCGCTCACCCCGCATGAAGAGGCCGTGTACACCAACATCGCCTTCATGGAGGCTGTGCACGCCAAGAGCTACTCCTCGATCTTCTCCACCCTGTGCTCCACCAAGGAGATCGACGACGCCTTCCGCTGGTCCACCGAGAACGAATACCTTCAGAAGAAGGCCCAGATCGTCATGGACTACTACCAGGGCGACGATCCGCTGAAGCGCAAGGTGGCCTCCACGCTGCTCGAGAGCTTCCTGTTCTACTCCGGCTTCTACCTGCCGATGTACTGGTCCTCGCGCGCCAAGCTTACGAACACCGCAGACCTGATCCGCCTGATCATCCGCGATGAGGCCGTGCACGGCTACTACATCGGCTACAAGTTCCAGCGGGGACTGGAGACGGTTTCCGAGGCGCGCCGGCAGGAGATCAAGGACTACACCTTCGAACTGCTCTTCGAACTGTACGAAAACGAAGTCCAGTACACGCACGACCTCTACGACGGCGTCGGCCTGGCCGAGGACGTCAAGAAGTTCCTGCACTACAACGCCAACAAGGCACTGATGAACCTGGGCTACGAGGCCATGTTCCCGGCCTCAGTCACCGACGTGAACCCGGCCATCCTCTCGGCCCTGTCGCCGAACGCGGACGAAAACCACGACTTCTTCTCGGGCTCGGGTTCGTCTTACGTCATCGGCAAGGCCGTGAACACCGAAGACGAGGACTGGGACTTCTAGTTCTACTGTCGCTGGTTCATCAGCCGTGACGAGACCCCGTTCGCATTCTGCGGGCGGGGTCTTGGCGTCCTATTCGTCGGCTTCGTAGCGGGACTGGAATCTTTCGGCGGTCATGGCATAGCCATCGGTGCCGTCTTCATTGTTGAACACCACAAAGTCACCCCTGCTGTAGTGGGAGCGGCCTTCCTTGGTGGGCACGCTGCCGGCTTCGGAGGCAACTTCGGCCCAGACAGGTGTGCTTTTCACGTAGGCACCCCGGTGGACCTGCCTGTAGGTGGCGGCGAAAACTTCCGCGTCGACAGTGTGGATGTCGCCGTCGTCGTCCACCAGCCAGTCCCCGGGCTTGCACGTCTGTTCGCCGCCCCACTTGCGGTACGTGAACCCCTCCGTGTCCAGGCGCAGCGGTACGGCGACCACATAGTGGTCCGGCCTGCGCCTGTAGCGGCGGAGCTCACTCAAAGCAGTCCCTCCCGTCAGGCAAGAGGCAGGTTAAATGCGGTGTCGAGATCAGTGTCCCTCACATCCCGTACCGCGACCAGCACGTGATTTTTGGTGCACGGATAAGGCACTGCATGCAGGCCCCGTGACCCTTGAAGCCGGTGACGCCCGGGTGGAATATTGACTGTAAACAGCCACCGGATCGGTGATATTCACGCAGACCGAAGGGACGGATGCTGGCGTAGGGCCGGGGAACTGGGGCAGCGAACTTCCGTGCGGCTGGGAGATTGGCTTCCGCGGGCAGGAGACGGCATGTCACGTGTTTTCCTGAGTCATTCCAGCCGGGATACCCGGCAAGCGGTCGCCCTCAAGCAGTGGCTGGTAGAGCAGGACCCCGGCCTTGCCGAGGAGATCTTCCTGGACCTTGACCCAGTGACGGGCATTGCGCCGGGGGAGCGGTGGAAGGAAGCGCTGCTTCGGGCCAACGAGCGGTGCGAGGTGGTGATCTGCCTGCTCTCCACCAGCTGGGAGGACTCCCGCGAGTGCATGGCCGAGTACCGGACCGCGGAGAATTTGGGAAAGCTGATCCTGTGCGCCCGGCTTGAGCCTCTGGCTGAGGAAGGCGTCACCGGAGAATGGCAGCGTTGCGACCTCTTCGGCAACGGACCCGCCACCGAAATTCCACTTCGCGGCGAAGTGGGTCCTGTAGTTTTTCTCACGGAGGGCCTGCGGCGGCTGCACCAGGGGCTGCGCCGTGCAGGGATTGGGGCGGAGCACTTCGTTTGGCCCCCGCCGCACGATCCTGACCGGTCCCCCTACCGGGGATGGGAACCTTTCGAGGAAGCGGACGCGGCCGTATTCTTCGGCCGGGACGGACAGATCGTCCGCGGCCTGGATGCGCTGCGCACCATGCGCAGCTCCGGCGTCGAGTCGCTTTTTGTGATCCTGGGTCCCTCCGGCGCCGGCAAGTCGTCGTTCCTGCGGGCAGGCCTCGTGCCGCGGCTGCGGCGTGAGGACCGGCAGTTCCTGGTGCTGGATACGGTACGCCCGGAGCGCAGCCCCCTCACCGGGGACCGGGGCCTTGCCAGCGCGGTCCACGCCCAGCGCACGCATCTGGGACTGGACACCCCTACTCTCGGGGCCATCAAGGATGCGTGCAGCAGAGTGGATACGCTGCAGGTCGGGGAATGGCTGGATGACATCCGGAGAGTCGCCGCCGAGCGGCTGCTGGAGGTGCCGGCCGGGACTGCGCCGCCCACCCTCGTCCTGCCGCTGGATCAAGCCGAGGAACTTTTCAGTGCCGACGCCGGCCCCCAGGCTTCCCGGTTCCTTGAACTGCTGGCCGGTTTGCTGGAGCACGAATATGGGACCACGCCGGCACTAATGGTTGCCGCAACGGTCCGTTCGGATTTCTACGAGCCATTACAGACCGCACCTGAGCTGGCGGGAGTTAAGAGCGTTGTCTTCGACGAGCTCAAACCGATGCCGGTCGCCCGGTTCAGGGAGGTCATTCTTGGGCCGGCAGCACGGGCCACCGGGGCCGGGAGACCGCTGGACATCGAGCCCGTCCTCGTGGATCGGCTGCTGGAGGATTCCGTTCAAGGTGCGGATACCTTGCCGCTGCTCTCACTGACCTTGGCACGCCTGTACCGGGACTACGGCGGCGACGGGGACCTGCGTCTGGCGGAGTACCACGCGATGGGTGGAATGCAGGAGGTGGTGCAGCACGAAATCGACACCTTGCTTTCCCCGGACCCGGCAACGCGGCGAGGCCAGTTGGAGCGGCTGAAATCGGCGTTTATCCCCTGGCTGGCAACCATCAACCCGGACAACGACCAGCCGGTTCGCCGGATGGCCCGCCTGTCCGATCTGCCGGCCGACGCCCGGCCACTCATAACTGCCATGGTGAGCCGGCGCCTGCTGGTTGGGGATGAGCGGGGTGGGGAGACCGTCGTCGAAGTAGCTCTGGAGAGCCTGCTGCGCCAATGGCAGGACCTGACCGGGTGGCTGGCCGCCGAGCAGGAGGATCTTAAGGAGGCCGACAACCTGGAACGCGCCGCAGCTGCCTGGGAACGCAGCGGCCGCAACGAGGCATGGCTCTTCGAAGGAGAAAGGCTGAGTGGTGCCGAGCGACTGTTCGATAAGCCCGGGTTCCGTGACCGGCTGGACACTGCCAGTGGTTTCCTCCGCGCCTCGCGAAACCGGGAAGAGGAACGGCTTGAAGCTGAGAAGCGGCGGCAGGATGCCGAATTGCAGGCTGCCCGCGACAAACAGGAAGTGGCCGCGACGCACGCAGAGGATATACGTAAACGGGCCCGCATACTCAGGATCGTCCTGGCGTCAGCGGTGGTCATCACCATGGTTGCCGCGGCTGCCTTCATCTGGGCCTCCTTTGCAGAGCGCGAGGCCATTGCACGCGACCGCGAAGCCACAGCCCTTCGTCTTGTAACGGAAGGCCTGGCCATGCTGGAGGGGACCCGCAATGGCGGCGATGTAAACGGTCTTAAGCGTATCCTCGCCGCACAGGCGATTGCCTCGACCGCAGAAGGCGAAAGCGCACTGCTGAGCGCCGTCAACATGAAGGGCGACCTGCAAAAGGTCATTGAAACGCGGACAAGAATCAGCAGTTTGGCGTTCAGCCCGGACGGCAACAGGATCCTCACCGGGGGATCAGATGGGACGGTGCGGCTGTGGGATGTTGTGACTGGCCAGGCTGCGGGCGCGCCCATGGCCGGACACAAGGATGCCGTGACGAGTGTCGCGTTCAGCCCCGAAGGCCGGCACGTGGTTTCCGGCGGTGACGACGGCACCTTGAGGTTATGGGACGTGAAGACCGGCCGCGCTTTCGGTGACCCGCTAACCGGACACAAGGATGCCGTGACGAGTGTGGCGTTTAGCCGCGACGGCGGCCACATGGTTTCCGGTGGCGACGACGGCACCTTGAGGCTGTGGGACGTGAAGACCGGCCGGGCGCTCGGCAAGCCCCTGACCGGGCACAAGGATGCGGTGACGAGTGTGGCGTTCAGCCCGGACGGCCGCCGGATCCTTTCCGGCAGTAGCGATGCAACCTTGAGGTTGTGGGATGCGAAGACCGTCCGGGCATTCGGCGAGCCGCTAACCGGACACAAGGAAGCCGTGACAAGTGTCGCCTTCAGCCCCGACGGCCGCCGGGCACTCTCCGGAAGCCGTGACGCAATGGTGCGGCCATGGGACTCGACGACGGGCCGTGCAGCCGGCAAACCGATGCAGGGGCATAAGGGCACGGTGACGAGTGTGGCGTTCAGTCCCGACGGGCGCCGAGCTGTCTCAGGCGGTGCTGACGGGACGGTCCGGGTGTGGGACCCGCAGACGGGCCGGGCCGTTGGCGAACCGATGGTCGGAAACAACCGTGGTGCGGTGACGAGTGTGGCCTTCAGTCCGGATGGGCGCCGGATCGCGTCCGGGGGCAACGACACCACATTGCGGCTGTGGGAGCCGGACCCGGGGCGGGGCGTCGGGCAACCCATGACCGGACACAAGGATGCAGTGGGGAGTGTGGCGTTCAGCCCCGATGGCCGCCGGATCCTTTCGGGGGGTAACGACGGCACACTCCGGGTATGGAACCCGGACACGGGCCGGGCTGTCGGTAAGCCTCTCACCGGCCACAAGGATGCGGTGACGAGCGTGGCGTTCAGCCCCGACGGCCGGAGGATTGTCTCCGGTGGCGCCGACAGTACGCTGAGGCGCTGGGACGCCGCGGCCGGCCGGGCTGTCGGTAAGCCTCTCACCGGCCACAAGGATGCCGTGACGGGCGTAGCGTTCAGTCCCGACGGCCGCTGGATCGTCTCCGGCAGTGCAGACGGTTCGGTGAGACGGTGGGACGCAGAAGCGGGCCGGGCCCTGGGCGATCCGATGACCGGCCACAAGGATGCCGTGACGAGCGTGGCGTTCAGTCCCGACGGCCGGAGGATTGTCTCCGGCGGCGCCGATGGGACGGTCAGGCGGTGGGACACAGAAACAGGCGGCGCGGTAGGGGATCCTTTGACGGGGCACAAGGATGCGGTGACGAGCGTTGTGTTCAGCCCAGACGGGAGCCGTATCGCCTCCGGCGGTACCGATGGCAAGGTGGAGCGGTGGGACTCGGAAACGGGCGAGACCCTCGTCAAGCCGATTGCCGGACACGAGGGGCCGGTAGACAGCGTGGCGTTCAGCCCCGACGGACTCCGAATCAGCACCGGGGGTGATGATGGCACCGTTCGGCTGTGGGACGCCGAGACCGGCGAACCCCTCGTCAAACCAATGCGCGGACACGAGGGCCCGGTGTACAGCGTGGCGTTCAGCCCTGACGGGCGGCGGATCGCCACCGCGGGCGACGACAGCACGGTGAGGCTATGGCCCTCGCCCCTCACCCCGTCCGATACATTGTGCACGAAGCTTTCCCAAAACATCAGCCACAGACAGTGGCGTGACTGGGTGTCTCCGGGCATCGACTACATCAAGGTCTGCCCCGACCTTCCAGTTCCCCCTGACGCGCCAGGAAACCGTCGGAGAGACAAATGACTCCGCGGCAACTCACTGCAGTCATCGGGGTGACGGCGGGCTTCGTAGTCCTGGTCCTGGTGTGTATCGATTGGTCCCCCACAGCCCTGCAGGATCCTGCCCGGACATTGAGTTTGAACGCCCAAGGCGTACTCCGCTGGGGGGAGAACCCGAACCGGATTCCGTTCACCGTTTTTGAGTTGACGTTGTTCCTGCTCGTCGGCCTGGCATTCGTTCTCGCCGGCGTGACGGCCTGGCGGAGCCGGCCATTCCGGAACCCCGGGCTGCTGTTGGTGGTGGCCGGCTGGCTCTGGCTGGCGTCGGGGATCCGCCGTTCCAGCGACCCCGTGGCCTTTACGCTTGGCGTGACTCTGACGCTGATGTATCAGCCGCCCCTGTTGCAGTTGGCCCTCAGCTTTCCGTCGGGTGCCCTTAGAACTCGAATCGAGAAGGCCGCCGTGGCCGGCTTTTACGCTTCCTGGCTGCTTGCCCCCGTAGTAGCCTGGGCCTTCCTGGACCCACGTCTGCATGCCACCGTAGGTGAATCCACGTCCCGCAATCTGCTGCTTCTATGGGACAGCCCGCCGCTCGTGGCGGCCCTCGGAAATGCCGTCCGCACATTCCAGATCTCGGTGGGAATCGGGATCGTAGTGGTCCTGATCCGCCGATTGCGTGCTGGAACAAAGGCCTACCGGTCGGCATTCCTGCCCCTGTGGCTCGCCGTGATCGTCAAAACTGCGGCCACTATATGGGTATCACTGGCGGTGGCCCAACTGTCCGGATCCCTGTCCTCGGAAGCATTGCTCTGGCAATACCCGGCGACCGCCGTGGTGCCGCTGGCAGTCCTGTTTGGGCTGTGGCGCTACCGGTTCGCGCGGGGCGCCCTCGGTGACCTCATGGTGGAAGTGGGCTCAGCCCCCGTCAGCGAGAGACTTATCGGCGCGCTTCGGCGATCAGTCCATGACCCCACCCTCTCTTTGTATTATTGCCTGCCCGGCCAGGCGTCTTTTGTTGACAGCAAGGGGAGTCCACAGGCGCTGCCGGATGGCGCAAATGGACGCGCCTCCATGATTCTGGAACGCCACGGAACACCAGTCGGTGCTTTGGTCTTCGATGAGGCGCTCCTGGATCAGCCGCAGCTGCTGGCAGCAGTCCGCAGTGCGACTTCGCTGGCGCTGGAAAACCAGCAGATGGAACAACAGCTCCGGGACCAGCTCGTTGAGGTCCGCCGCTCCAGGGAGCGGATAGTTACCGCCGGAGACTCCCGTCGCCGCCAGCTGGAACGGGACCTGCACGACGGAGCCCAGCAACGACTGGTTGCGGTGTCAATGGAGCTGGCACGTGCCCAGCGGGCCAGGGACTCGCAGGAGGTACGAAGCCTGGTCGAGCAGGCACAGGCCGATCTTTCGGACGCACTTGAGGAACTCCGCGAACTCGCAAGGGGTGTCTATCCGCCTTCGCTGCGGGAGAGGGGGCTGGCCGGCTCCATCACCGCGCTCGCGGAACGGTCGCCGCTGCCCATAAAGCTGGACATCAAGGGATGCAACGGGCTGCCGGCCCACGTGGAGTTGGCTGCCTACTTCATTTGCGCTGAGGCCACCACCAACGCTGCGAAGTACGCCAATGCCTCTTTGGTAGGAATCTGCATCGACGGAAACGAAGGAGAGATCCGAATGGAGATAACGGACAACGGAATCGGTGGTGCACAGCCGGGACCCGATGGGGGCCTACTGGGGATAGCGGACCGCGCCGCGGCACTCGGCGGTACGCTGGCAATTGACAGTCCCGCAGGCAAGGGGACGACGATCCGTGCCGTCCTACCCTTCTCCGCAGACCCGGAACGCGGCCTGCCATGACACTGCGGGTTGCCATTGCTGATGACTCTGCTCTGCTGCGCCGCGGGCTAGCCGCCCTGCTGGAATCGGAGGGCCTGGAGATCGTGGGTGAGGCTTCTGACGGGGCGCAGCTACTGGAAGTGATTGACGAGCACGGCGCGGATGTGGCCGTCGTGGACATCCGCATGCCCCCCAGTTACACCGTTGAGGGCATCCAGGCGGCTGAAACGATAAAGAGCAAACACCCGGACGTAGGCGTTCTCCTGCTCTCCCAGTACGTGGAAACGGAAAACGCGATGTCCCTCCTAAAGAGCGGTGCCAAAGGATTGGGCTACCTGCTCAAGGAACGGGTATCCGACGTCGACGAATTCATTGACGCATTGCACCGCGTCTCTTCCGGCGGCACAGCGATCGACCCGGACCTGGTCACACGCCTGATCGGCCGCCCGCACAAAGGCCACTCCCCAGGCGATGACCTCACGGACCGGGAGAAGAGCGTCCTTGAACTGATGGCCGAAGGGCGAACCAACCAGGCCATCGGAAAATCGCTCTTCCTGGGAGAACGCACGGTCGAGGCGCATATCCGCAGTATTTTCCTGAAGCTCGATTTGCGGCCTGAGCCAGAGGACCACCGGCGGGTGCTGGCCGTTCTCACGTATCTGCGCGGGGTCGGTCAGGGCCGCGGCTCACAGTAGTCAGCATGCGGCATCAGCTGACAACCAGTTGAGCCTGAGCATTTTCCGCTGCCTCCAGCGGGGCCAGGAGGAGGGCCCGCTGCGTGGCGGACAGGGACTGCGGAAAGGTCCGCGCCAGGTGGGCCAGGTGAAGGGCGGCAACGATGTAATGCGTACCCGCGGTTCCTCCGAGTGTCCGCACCACGCTGGTCCGGATGTATTCAAGGCTCGACGTGCTGCCGAGATTGGCCAGGGCCATCCGAGCGAGCATGTGCTGGGGATGCCGCTGGACCTTCCTGTCCATTTCCGCCGCAGCCTGCAACTGCATGCGGGTCCAGTGCTGATCGAGCGTTTGGGCAGGGTCTTCTGCATCAGTGCCATGTGCCGGGTCGATGGTGCTCATCGATTCATGCGTGGACAACACTTTGGGTGCTCCTTGGGCCTCTTGCCGATCCTGAACGGGCCGCTCTCCTGAGCTGCGCGCCCTTCCATGGTGCCCGCCGACGGACCGGATCCGGATCCGTGCCAGCACGCATTCTGCGACTACCATGGCCTTAGTGCCGCTCCACATGAGAAGAGGCATCCAGATGCCGTACCAGATTCTGACCAGAGACGATCATTTCCGCAGTGACGGCAGGCCGAAACGGATCCTTGCCCTTGACGGCGGGGGACTTCGCGGAGTTTTGAGCCTCGGCATTCTGGGCAGGATCGAGGAACTGCTGCGCGAGCGCCATGGCTGCGGGGAAGGCTTCCGCCTGTGTCACTACTTTGACCTGATTGCAGGGACGTCGACCGGTGCCATAATCGCGGCGGCTCTTGCCCAGGGCCGGAGTGTCCAGGAAGTCAGTGACAAATATTTCAGCCTCGGCCAGCGGGTGTTTCAACGTAGCCTGTTCCGCCAGGAGCTACTGCGCGCCAGGTACGACGAGCGGGTCCTGGTCTCCGAATTGAAGGATCTCTTTGGCGTGGACACCACACTGGGCGGTCCGCACTTGCTGACCGGACTGCTGGTTGTCATCAAACGCCTGGACAGCGGCAGCCCGTGGCCGGTGAGCAACAACCCGAGGGGCCGGTATTTCGTTGCCGGCGCCAGCGGCAGAATGGGCAACGGAGACTATCCTCTGTGGCAGGTTGTCCGGGCCTCCACTGCCGCGCCGTCGTACTTCGAACCGGAATCCATCACCATCAGCGGCGGTCCTGACCTGAGCCCTGTGACAGGCAGCTTTGTTGACGGGGGAGTGAGTCCATTCAACAACCCTGCACTGCAGGCACTGATGTACGCCACCTTGGGAGGCTACCGCGTGGGCTGGGAGACCGGGGGTGAGAAGCTCCTGCTGGTGTCGGTGGGGACCGGTGTGGCTGATCCTGCTGTCGGCAGGGCGAAGCTGGCTGCCAGCCACGCCTTGCGAGCGCTGAAGTCGGTGCTGCAGGACTGTGCAGTGCTGCAGGAAACAATGCTGCAGTGGATGTCCGAAAGCCCGACGGCGAGGGTAATCGACCGGGAACTTGGGACACTGACAGGCGATCTTCTCAACGGCGTCCCCTTGATGAGTTACCTGCGCTACAACGTGGACCTGCGCCCGGACAGTGTCCGCGCCCTGGATGAAACGCTTGCCGGAACGGAGGAGGTGGCTTCGCTGAGTGCCATGGATGTCCCGGAGAACATGGAAGCTCTCCACCGGCTGGGCAGGCTGGCTGCAGCACGGGATGTGCGTGCCGCTGATTTCGGCACCGCCTTTGACCTGCCACCCGCATGAAGCGGAACACGGCGCGGCATCGGGGCAAGGCAGCTATGCGGGTTGCCTACGCCATCGTGCGTTTGAGATGACGGACCGCACCGTTAAGGGCGTCCGCAGCCCGGATCAGAGCCAGGTGTGAGAATGCCTGGGGGTAATTTCCCGCCATGCGATGTTCTATTGCATCGTACTCCTCACTCAGCAGCCCCAAGTCATTGCCAAAGCCGATGAGCTTGTCCATGAGTGACTTTGCTTCCGACACCCGGCCGGTCCGGGAATACTGCTCCACGAGCCAGAAGGAGCAGGCAAGAAAGGGGTGTTCCCCTGGGGCAAGCCCGTCCAGGCAGGTTTCCGTCCGGTACCGCAAAAGCAGGCCGTTCCCGTCAAGGAGGTCGCGTTCCAGGCGGGACACCGTGCCGAGGATCCTGTCGTCGTCGTAAGCCAGAAAGCCCACCTGGGGCAGGACAAGAAGGGACGCGTCGACGTCGGTGCGTCCGTATGTCTGGGTGAAGGAGTTGATCTCCTTGTTGAAACCCCGCTCCAGGATTTCCGAACGGAGGTGGTCCCGCAGCTCCGCCCACCGCTCCACCGGACCGTCGAGACCGTGCTGCTCCACGGCCCGCACCCCGCGGTCCAAAGCAGCCCACATCATGACGCGGGAATGAGTGAAATCCCGTTTCTCACCCCGCATCTCCCAGATGCCATGATCCTTGCGGCTTGCGTTGTTCTCGACGTAGAGCAGCATGTTCCGCTGGAGCGGCCAGGAGAAGTGATCCTCGTGCACGCCCTGGTCCCGGAGCTTCGCGAGGGCAACCATGACTTCGCCAACCACGTCCCCCTGGTATTGATTGACCGCGCCGTTGCCGACGCGCACGGGGGCAGAACCCTTGTAACCCGGCAAGTGGTTCAGGACCCGCTCGGGCAATTCACGCTCACCGGCAATTCCATACATGATTTGCAGATCGTGCGGGTCTCCGGCAATCGCCCGAAGCAGCCAGTTCCGCCAGTAGAGCGCCTCTTGCCGGAACCCGTGGGTCATCATGGCCTCCAGCGTCAGCGCGGCGTCCCGGAGCCAGCAATAGCGGTAGTCCCAGTTACGTTCCCCGCCGAATTCTTCCGGCAGGGAGGTGGTGGGAGCGGCCACGATGCCGCCGGTCCTCGCATGAGTCAGTGCACGCAGGACGAGCAGCGAGCGTTCCACCTCCCGGTCGTAGCTTCCCTGCGGGATGAAATTACGTGACCAGTTCGTCCAGTAGGCGCTGGTCGTCTGCAGTGCCTGGTCCACGTCAATCGCGGGCGGAGGGACATTGTGCGAGGGAAAGGCGTGCAACTGCAGGTCAACAGTCTGGCCGGCCGCCACCGGGAACTCGCCCACGTGGGAATAGCCGGCCGCGCGGGGGAGGTGCGCTGCCCGGAGAAGGACAGCCTGCGGTCCCGCGACGGCGAGCAGCGCCTCACCGTCGTCGTCGTGAATCCGGCATACCCACGGCAGAATCTTTCCGTAGCCGAAGCGCAACTCCAGTTCCTGGCGCATCACAACCTGACCCTGTAACCCATGCACCCTGCGGATCAACAGACTGCCGTGTCCACCCACCGGCATGAATTCGGTGACCAGAACTTCACCCTCTTCGGTTTTCCAAAGAGTCTCGAGTATGAACGTAGAGGGCCTGTAACGGCGCCGCACCGCGACGGGCTCGAAGCTGTGTCCGATGTTGCGGGAAGGGGCCAGCAGCCACCGGCCATTGCTTTCGTCTCCGACGAGTGCAGCGAAAATCGACTCGGAGTCAAACCTCGGGAGGCACAGCCAATCGATACTGCCCTCGCGCGAAACCAGCGCGCCGGTGTGCAGGTCGGATATGAAGCCGTATTCCTCAATCGGTGAGGCCATGTGCTAACTCAACCACATCAGTACCCCGCCACAGCAGTGCTCCCGGCAACGAAGACAGGCCTCGATATGGGCGAGGCAAATGCCTAAGCTGGTTCCATCGGCAGGGCCAGTCTGTTGATGAAGGAGCGTGGGTGGCATGCCCAAGACCGGCAAGAACGATCACGCCCGGAAGGAAGAGCTTCCCTCGACGCTGCAGCGTTCCGAGCAGAAAGCCCAGGACACTTTCGCGAAGACCTACGATTCAGCCCTCGAGTCCTACGACAACGACGAGGGCCGTGCTGCCCGGACAGCCTACGCCTCCCTTAAGCACAGCTACGAAAAGGTGGGCGACCACTGGGAGCCGAAGGAGAAGCGCGGCCCGTCCGACGAGCGCGCCGAGGAGGGTGTGGATTCATCGGCACCGACCGCCGGAGGCGTGGATGCGAACGCTTCCAAGGAGCACCTCTACCAGCGGGCCCAGGAGCTCAACATCGAGGGCCGTTCCAAGATGGACAAGAACGAACTTGTCGAGGCATTGCGGAAAGCCAACGACGCCGCCACCCGGAAGGCGCGCGGCGACTGACCGGCGGGGTCTGACCGGCGAGGTCTGGGTTAGGAATCTCGCCTATCCCTCTTGAGGCAGAGAGTAGGAAGATCCCGACGGCGTCCGGTCCAGCACGCCGAAATCAACCAGGTAGCGGCGCAGCAGCACAACATCGTCCGTGTAACTCAGGAGGCGCTCGTTGACCTGCCGCTCGGTGAGCTTCTCGCCTGGTTGGAAGGATTCGCCGGCAATCCAGGCCAGGAGTTCCCGGCGGTCCGCCTGGTTGGCCGGATACCTGTCGATCCGGCCCAGGCGCATGAAGCGGGCCACACCAGTTTTGGCCTGGCGCTTGGGCTGCTGTGTGAGGAGGTCCCGGAAGATGGAGTCGGAAGCCTTCAGTTCGTTGCCGGCTTTGCGCTCCACCAGGCCTGCCTCGAGCAGGACGGCGATGGCCCGGTCCCGCCGTCGGCTGGCCTGCCCGGCACCCGCATCCGGGAGCGTGGCACCCAGCACAATCTGTGCGTAGGCCGTCCGCGCATCGTGGTTGGCGAGCGCTGCTATGACGCGGCGCCAGTGCGGCCCGGCCTGGCTTGTCTCCCTGCTCATGGCTTCCCCCTTGCATCGGCCCTGCCATAAGGCCCCGACACCAGTATGGCGCGGGGTCGGCGTCGTGATGTGACACGATCTCGAGGATAATTGTCCGCAGCGGGCCTGAAACGGCAGAGAACAACCTGGACTATTGCGCTGGCCGTGTTGGGCGCATGTCTTCTTTGGAGTCATACCAATGGTCCAGGTGGCCCGCCCACCCTCACGTTGCTCCGCCGTCGTCCCCTGTGCGGGGCATACTTAGGATGACCCGCCCCAGCAACGGAAGAAGCCAATGACGCCAAACACTGCCGTCCCGAACATCACCCTGAACAACGGCGTCGAGATCCCCCAACTGGGCTTCGGAGTCTTCCAGGTCCCGCCGGAAGAGACCCAGCGCATTGTGGAGGACGCCCTGGAGGCCGGCTACCGCCACATCGACACGGCAGCGGCGTACCGCAACGAGGCCGCCGTCGGCGCCGCAATCGCCGCAACGGGGATCCCCCGTGAGGACATCTTCATCACCACCAAGCTGCGGAACGGCGAGCAGGGCATGGCCCGGGAAGCCTTCCGGAACAGCCGCCGTGAACTGGGCGTGGACTACGTCGACCTGTACCTGATCCACTGGCCGGTGCCATCCCGGAACCTTTTTCCCGAGGCTTGGAAAGCCATGGAGACCCTGCACGCCGACGGTGAGATCCGCGCAATCGGCGTATCAAACTTCCTGGCGGACCACCTGGACACGCTCCTGCAGTCGGCGGACGTAGTTCCGGCTGTCAACCAGTTCGAGCTGCACCCGACATTCCAGCAGTCCGAACTGGCGGCGAAGAGCCGCTCCCTGGGCATCGCCGTGGAGGCGTACAGCCCCCTCGGCCAGGGTGCCGACCTGAACGCTGAGCCAGTGGCGGCCGCTGCTGAAAAGTACGGCGTCAGCCCGGCCCAGGTCGTGCTGGCCTGGCACCTCTCGCACGGCACCATTGTCATTCCAAAGTCAGCCAACAGCGCCCGTATGCGGGACAACCTGGCGGCCGCCGGCGTCGTGCTCACGACAGAGGAGATTAGCGGGATCACCGCCCTCGAGTCGGGTGCCCGCATCGGTTCCGACCCCGCCGTCGCCGCCCACAGTCAAATGTAAGGGGACCCGATGAAATCCAATGAAGTGCTGCTGGACGCCTTTGGCCGCATCCGCGAAATCGTGGAAGACACGCTCGACGGGATCGATGACGACACCCTGGTCCGCCGTCCTGCCGGCAACGGAAATTCCATCGCATGGCTGATCTGGCACCTCAGCCGTGTGGAAGACGCGCAGGTCGCTGCGGCGGCCGGGCTGCCGCAGATCTGGACCGCGCAGGACTTTGCCGGCCGTTTTGGTTTGCCGCTTCCGGAACGGGACACCGGCTACGGCCATTCGTCCGACAAGGTCGACGCCGTGCGGGCTCCGCGGGAGCTGCTCGCTGATTACTACGAGGCGGTCCACCGGCAGACCAGGGAAGTTCTGAACAGCCTTGATGATGATGGCCTTGACCGCGTCGTCGATACCCACTGGGACCCGCCGGTCACCTTCGGTGTCCGGCTGGTCAGCACGATTGCCGACTGCCTCCAGCACGCGGGGCAGGCCGCATACGCGAGGGGCCTGAAAGGCGGCGTCCACGCCTGACAGACCTCGATGCCCTTGCCTGGCCTTGGCGGTCGGAGGAGGATAAGCGGCAAAAACTCCAGGAGGCCGCAGTGACCCAGCTTGGGAAGTTTGAGAAGTACCTGATCGAGGAATTTTTCGACGATTACCGGGCCGGGGCCCTGACCCAGCACACCTTCACCCGCCGGGTGGCCTTCATTACCGGCAGCATGGCAGCTGCGGCCGCCGCAATGCTCCTGGTCGGGTGCACGCCGCAGGAAGTGCCGCGCAGCACCGATCCCATGCCAACCCCCACCCCGACGTCGGGTCCGGCCACGGGCACCGCCTCCGGCGGCGCTGTTCCGGGGGCAAAGAGCCCGCTTTCCGTTCCCGAGGGAGCAGCAGGAATTACGACGTCGACAGTGAAGTTCCCGTCCGGCGGCACCGAGATCAGCGCTTACCTCGCCCGGCCCGGGTCCGGGAAGCCTGGACCCGCCGTCCTGGTCTGCCATGAGAACCGGGGACTGACTCCGCATATACAGGATGTGGCCCGGCGCTTCGCGAAGGAAGGCTATGCCGCCCTGGCGATCGACCTGCTGAGCAGGGAAGGCGGCACGGCAAGCCTGGACCGGGATGCTGTTCCCGGTGCCCTGACGCAGGCCGGCGCCCAGCGGCACGTCTCCGACTTCGCCGCGGGGTTTGACTACCTCCAGAAGCAGGACTTCGTGGAACAGGGCCGGATCGCCATGACCGGATTCTGCTTCGGCGGCGGCATCACCTGGCAGTCCGCGGTGGAGATCACCGGCCTCAAAGCCACTTCGGCCTTCTACGGACCCGCGCCTGATCTGGACAAGGTGCCCTCTATCAAGCCTGCGGTGTTCGGCGTCTACGCTGAACAGGACGACCGGATTACCGGTCCCATGCCGCAGTTGCGGGATGCCCTCGCGGCTACCAGTGTGCGCAACCAGCTCAAGGTCTATCCCGGCGTCGACCACGCGTTCCACAACGACACAGGTGACCGCTACAACGAGCAACAGGCAACGGCGGCCTGGAACGACACGTTGGCGTGGTTCAAGAAGTACGTCTAGCCTTTGCTAAACCGCGGTGTCCGTCCCCGCGGCGCTGTCCGGGGCTGCGGCGCTCGCGGCGTCCGTGCCCGACGCGTCGCCGGCCAGCGCCTGCCGGCGGCGGAAGACCTGGATGGCGATCGCCGTCGGAATGACAGCCAGGGCAACGGCCCGCATCCAGGGGCGGTCCAGGACGTGGCCCGTGACGGAGTCGAGCGAGAAGCTGCCCGGGCCGCCGATCGTGAAGGAGGCTGCCGCAAGGCCGAGGACAGCCGGGTATTCAAGGCCGCCTTCGGTGGCAAAGAAGCCGTTGGGGGCGTGCACGCTGGCCGCAACGCCCATGGTGGTGGCGGCCGCCGCACCGGCCGCCGGAGTCCCAAACCCGAGGGCCAGGGCGAGGCCGGCTCCCGCTTCGCCGAGGCCGGCCAGGACTGCGCTTGGCTTTGCGGGCCGGAACCCCATGGCGTGCATTCCCTTGCTGGTGCCTTCGATCCCGCCGCCGCCGAACCAGCCGAAAAGCTTCTGGGTGCCGTGGGCGAAAAGGACGCTGCCCAGGCCGACGCGGAAAATGGTCTGTGCAGCTGTGGCGGCCACCGGGGCGACTGGGCTGGTGCTCGTGCGGCTCATGTGAATCCTCCTGTGAACGGTTCAGCCATGCGGCTGCTCTTCAGGCGATCTTGTCCGACGATTCTAGTCCGGCCCGTGTCTAGTCCGGCCTGCTTAATTTGGGTCCTGGCCCTTCGGCCTGGGCCGCGGCAGATGCCCCTGGCGGCCGGCTTCACGCACCAGCAGGCGGATGTTTGCGTACAGCACCGCCCTGATGGCATCCGGTTCCAGCCGCTGGCCCCTTCGGATGCGTGCTTCCAGCTCGCTGCAGCACCGCTCCAGCCGCAGGGCTCCCGCCATGGCGGAGGTCGCCCTCAGGCTCACGACGGCGTCGGCCGCCATCCGCGGGTCACCGCTGGCCAGGGCGCGGAGGATTTTCGACGCCCGCTCGGGCAACATCTGAAGGTAGTCGTCCATGAAGGCCTCTGCGAAGGCGGGACCCACTTCCGTGGCAAGGACCTGCAGCGGGCCGGTGTCCAGCACGGGTGTGTCTTCTGTGCTGTTCACTTCGCACCGCCTGCTGCTGTCCCCTGCATGCCTCGCCCATCGGTCGGGCCGCGACCTCGTTGTGCGGCTTACCGGACACTTTCGCGCGGGGACCTCAAGACAGAAGAAACTTTTGCCGATGTTCGGATCAAGAAATGCTGGCCGGTCAGGCCCGTTCGAGCAGCACCATCACTTCGTAGTGCGTGGTTTGCGGGAACATGTCCAGGACCCGCGCCCGCCGCGCCGTGAACGAGGGGAGTGCAGCCAGGTCCCGGGCCAGTGACTGCGCGTTGCAGCTGGAGTAGACCACATGCTGCACGGAGGACGATTCCAGCCAGCCGCACAGCTCCTTGCCGATGCCCCGCCGTGGCGGATTAACGATCACCAACTCGGGCGTCTGCTCCGCGGCGAGGGCAAACGCCGTGGCATCTCCGGCCTGGAAGCTCATGCGCTGCAGGCCGGCCTCGTCGCTGCTGAGCCTTGCCGAAACGATGGCTTCACTGCTGGTTTCAATGCCGGTGACCTCACGTGACGGGTCGGCGCAGTGCAGGGCGAAGCCGCCCACGCCGCAGTACAGGTCCCAGACGGACGCCGGCGCCAGTTCGTTAACCCACTCGCGCCCCTGCCGGTACAGGGCCGCTGCCATGTCGCTGTTCGTCTGGAAGAAGCTCTGCGGCCGAAGGTGGAGGTCGAGGTCATTGACGCGCATCCGCAGCGTGGACTGCTCGGTGAGGAGTATCTCGCGGTCGCCCTCCAGGACTGCCTTGTGTTCCGGATGCAGGTTGACTGAGACCACCTTCACCTGCGGCAGGGCGGCCAGGAGCGCGGGGAGGTGCTGCCGGATGCGCGGCAACAGCTTTTCCGAGCGCAGAACCAGGCGCAGCATGATCTCGCCGTCGGGGGACTCGGTGATGATCAGGTGCTTGAGCTCGCCGCTGCGCCGCGGGACATCATAGGGCGTGAGATGGGCGCGGGTGATGAAGGCCGCCAGGACGGGAAAGCAGGCGAGCAGTCCGGGCGAGCAGACGCCGCACTCGCGAAGGTCAACGCCCCGGCCCTCGGCGTCAAGGATCCCGATGGTGGGGTTCCTGGCCGTTCCGCCCACCACCATTTTGGCCTTGTTGCGGAAGCCGGACTCGCGGCTCGCGACAGGCGGCAGCCACTCCAGGGAGGTGTGGTCGGAGAGCAGCGTCTGGCAGTGCAGCTGCTTGCCGGCGAGCTGGTCGCCGTACGGCTTGCCCATGTGGGTGCAGGAGAGGCAGCGGGCGGCATCGAAGTAGGAACATTGCATGTCTGGTTAATTCTACTTTTTCTGCCGGCTTCGTTTGGCCGCCGGTCAGGAGGACGGCCGCTCCCGTTTGGGAAGGCTGATCCGGTCCAGGTCGTTGGCGGGCACGACGGCGGTTCCTCCTGAGCGAGCGCGGGCCTGCTCGGCCAGGATGGTCACGTCGCCGTACCGTGCGGAGAAGTGGGTGAGAACCAGCTTCCCGGCGCCGCCATTGGCGGCTAAATCCCCGGCCTGGCCCGCCGTCAGGTGCGCATACTGCGCAGCCAAAGCGACGTCGTCGTCGCTAAACGTTGATTCGGTGACGAGGAGGTCGACGCCGTCGGCGAGCCCCTCGGCGCCCTCACACGGGGCGGTGTCCATGATGAAGGCGAAACCCTGGCCCTTGCGCGGCACGCTGACGTCCTCCAGCCGCACGCCGTGGAGCTCTCCCTCGCGCTGCAGCCGCCCGGCGTCCGGTCCGGAAATACCCGCCGCCGCCAGCCGCTCAGGCAGCATGGTGCGGCTGTCCGGCTCGGTCAGCCGGTAGCCGTAGGCCTCGATGCGGTGACGCAGTGGTTTCACCTCCAGCCCGGTTGCGATTTCTCCGGGGCCCGAGTGGGGTTGCAGACGAAGGTCGATGCCGGGCGAGGCGACCGATACGAGTGCACGGACAACGTCCTCTCCAGAGGCTGGGTAGTGCAGGTGCACCGGGTGCTTCACGCCGTCCAGGGCCATGCGTGAGAGCACGCCGGGAAGCCCGTAACAGTGGTCTCCGTGAACATGGGTGAGGCAGATCCTGGTGATCTGGTTGGCCGAAACACCTGCATGGATCATCTGCCGCTGGGTGCCCTCACCGGGGTCGAAGAGCAGACCCTCGCCGTCCCACCGGAGCAGGTACCCATTGTGGTTGCGCGTCCGAGTCGGGACCTGCGATGCGGTTCCGAGGACAACGAATTCACGCATGACACCGAGTGTCTCACAGGCACACCGCGGCCGGCCGGTTCGTTCCCGGCAGCGGCGGTGCAGTTGAGCGGTAGGTGTGGCCGGTTGGAGTGGTGATTTCGATGGTGTGCCGCGGCCCCGGTCGGGGTTGGGCTTTCCAGCCCGGGAGTTCTTTGGTGTGGTTGCAGGCTTCGCACAGTCCGGCGCCGTTGGACAGGCTGGTTGGGCCATCGTTGTGCCAGGGAACGATGTGGTCGTGGTGGCGGATGGGGGCGTCGCAGTAGGGCGTCCGGCAGGTGTCGTCGCGGACCTGGATGAAGCGGCGTAGCGGTGGCGGGAAGAGCCGCCGTTTGGAGTCCATGGCCACGAGGTCGCCGGTGTCCGGGGCGGTGTAGAGCCGGCGGAGCCAGACTTTCAGGTCTTTCACGGCGTCCTTGCGGCCGGTCACCGCCTCGTTCTTGCCTGTATTCGAGCCGGACGCGTTTGTGCTGCCACTGTTTGGCTGGACGGGCTGCTGCGCTCCTTCTTCCTGGTTGAGAAGTTCCCGGGCCCAGGCGGCGGGGACGATGCCGTAGCCGGTGAGGCGGGCTGGTTCGCTGTCACCTTGGAGGAGCGTGCGGTCAGTCATGACGAGGTTAACGTCTATGCCGCTGATTCCGCCGGGCGTGCCTGTGGTCCACTCAACCAGAGTGTCGGCCTTGATCTGACCGAGTGAGCGCGGGTCCCCGGCGGAGCGGAGGGCATCGGCTTTCCGGGTGAGGGCGGCGTACACTGCGACGCCCTCGTGGGCGGGCAACAGGGCTGTCAGGTAGGTCATGCAGTCCGGGGCCGGGCGCAGGCTCACGCCCCGCTCGGACGCGGCATGGCTGACGCGCTGGGTGACCGAGCGCGGGTCACGCCGGGTCGCGGCGGCTTTGACCGCGGCGATAACTCCGCGGGTCCCGACCCCGTCAAGGGTTCCGGTGTCGGCGGCGAGTTCCTCATCGACAGCGGCCCGGTCTTCGACGGTCAGGACGGCTGTTTCCTTCACGAAATACATCGCGCGCTCTTCATTGAGCTGGCCGGCATCCAGGGCCGCGAGGGTGTGGGGCATTTCGATGACCAGGGCCTTGGCCATCCCGAGCAGCCGGCCACCGCGGTGCGGGGACTCGCCCCGGGACAGGGCGATCTGCTCAGCCACGCCCAGGGTGTGTTCCTTGGGGCGTTTCCTGCCCAGATCCCCAGCCGGCAGTGAGCTGCTTTTGGCCAGCGCGGGAGCAGTCTGCCCGGGATCGGCCATCCCCGGGCTGCTCTCCATTCCTGGTTCGGTTTGTTCCTGCCGCTGTCTGGCTTCGAACTCGACGGCGAGCCTCGCCTGTTGCCCGGCAATCATGCACTTGACCTTCTCCAGCGCCCGGTTCTGGTCCATCAGCCCGGGACCGTCAGCCGTGAGATCGGCCTCTAGAAGGACAGGGGCCGCCAATATCCGCTCCCCGGCAGCCGGCCCGGGCCCGGCAGCGCCGGAGGCGGCGGTCCCGGTGAACACGGAGTCGTAAAACAGGGCCTCGGGAAACGGGTCCTCCGGGAGATTGTCGTCATCAAGCAGGGTATCGAGGAAAGGGTCCTCCGGGAAAAAATCCTCGGCATCCACGAACCTGGGGTCATCGTCATACTGCAACCCGCCGTCCGCAAACTCATCAAAGGGGAAAACCTCGCCAGTGAACCACCCGTCGCCAACCGGGTCACTCGGTAAGACTGCGTCCGGAACAAGGACCTCGGGAACAGCGGCAGCATGCAGGTCGCCGCCGCGCGGCGCTGCTCCTGTCAGTGCTGAATTCCCGGGAACTTCCATGCACACAGTCTGCCGTGGGGGACTGACATTAAAGGGGCCGTTAGGACCCAGATGGAGACGGATCTAAAAAACTTTTTTTTGGAGCCGTCCCGGAACGAAAACTGGGCAGCAGCACAGGGGGTTTCCAGCCATGAAAAAACACCCTGATCTGCTACCTAGTTGGGCCTGCCGGCACGCAGAGGGGCAGCCAGTTCGGCAAGCCTGGGTCTCGACAGGCTCGACCAACGGCGGAAGGCTCAACCAGGGGTGGAAGGCTGACCAACGGCGGAAGACTCAGCCAGCGGCGGAAGCTCAGCCAACAGGCGTTTATGGCCAAGGGCAGGAGTTGGACTGTGTGGCGCCCGGACCGAAAGAATGGGCGGGTGACTGCTGCCAGCGACTTTGTGGATGACACGTTGCAGCGTGAGGCCTCCTGGTACCGGGCCGAGGAGATGCGGCACCGGTTCGGCGCCGGGATGGAGTACTACGGCGCGTCCGTCGGCGCCGTGCGCGGCACAGTCCGGGACGCGCTCCGCCGCCATGCCGGACTGACCCACGACGAAATCACCGCCCTCAGTTCAGAACTTTGGGAGGTGCCTGTATACGAGCGGCGCCTGGCCGCCGTCGTCCTTTTACAGTCCAAGGTGGGACTGCTGACCAACTCCGACCTGACGCGCATCGAGGGCTTTGTGCGGGAGGCGCACCTGCCGACGCTCGTCGACCCGATCGCCGTCGACGTCGTTGGTCCGTTGCTGGACGGGCTTGCCGGCCAGGCGCGGATGCGTGCCGGCGCCGTGCTGGACCGGTGGGCGGGAGACCCGGACGTCTGGCTGCGCCGTGCGGCGCTGCTGGCGCCCCTGCGGGCATTGAGAACCGGTGGCGGTGACTGGGATGGCTTCGTCCGCCGCGCCAGGACCGTGGCGGACCTGCCGTCAACAGCGGACAGCAGCCCGGACCGGGAAGCCATAACCGCCGTGCTGGAGGCTGTGGCGGAGCGGCGCCCGGAGCTCCGGCTCTCCTTTCCCCGCTAAGATCCGGGGGACCGGCTAGACGGAAGCCGGCGCCGGCTGCAGCTCTTCCGCCGCCTCTGACGGGACGGTTCCGACGGCGTCTTCCGCGCCCGGGTTGCCCGCGGCGCCTGCCGGGCGGACAACCGTAACAGCCGGGTCAGCGTGGACGTGCTGGCGGAGCGGGTGGAACTGGCTCTGGCCCATGCCGCCGAATTCGTACGCGCTCTCGGCGTGCTCGGACCGGTCAACCCCGGCCACTTCGGCCTCATGGCTGACCCGGAAGCCGATGGTCTTGTGGATCGCGAGACCGATGACCGCCGTCATCAGTCCCGAGAGTGCAAGCGTGATGAGAACTGCCACGGTCTGGGCGATGAGCTGCTGGACACCGCCGCCGTAGAACAGGCCTCCGCCTTCGCCGTTGACCGGGAGCGCGATGAAACCGAGGGCGAGTGTGCCGACGAGGCCGGAGCCCAGGTGCACGCCGACGACGTCCAGGGAGTCATCGAAGCCGTACTTGAACTTCAGCTCGACGAACAGCGCCGATGCCACGCCGGACACCAGGCCCAGGCCGATGGCGGCCACTGGGCTGATGTTGGCGCACGACGGCGTGATGGCCACGAGGCCGGCGACGGCACCGGACGCTGCGCCCAGGGAGGTGGGGTGGCCGTGGCGGACCTTCTCCGTGAGGAGCCAGCTCAGCATGGCCGCGCAGGGTGTCACCAGCGTGTTCACCCAGATGAGTCCGGCCTGCTCGGCGGTGGTGGCAGCGCCGGCGTTGAAGCCGAACCAGCCGAACCAGAGGAGTGCGGCGCCGAGCATGATGAACGGGACGTTGTGGGGGCGGTGCCCCGGGTCCTTTCCAAAGCCGTGCCGCTTGCCGACGATGAGGGCGAGTACCAGCGCGGCGATGCCGGAACTGATTTCGACGACGGCGCCCCCGGCGAAGTCGATGACCTGGCCGAACATCGCGGTCACTGCGCCGCCCTGGCTCATGAGGCCCCCGCCCCAGATCATGAAGGCGAGCGGGCAGTAGACGGCGGTGAGCCAGAGCGGTACGAAGAGAACCCAGGCGGTGAATTTGGCGCGGTCGGCCACAGCGCCGCTGATGAGGGCAACGGTCAGGATCGCGAAGGTTCCGGCGAAGCCGGCCTTGATCAGGTCCGGGCTGCCCGTGAGTCCGCTCAGGCCGAAGTTGGCGAACGGGTTGCCGAACAGGCCCAGAACGCCTTCACCGGCGCTCATGGAGTAGCCCCAGAGGACCCAGACGACGCCGCCGATACCGACGGACACGAAGCTCATCATGATCATGTTGAGGGAAGCCTTGGCCCGGGTCATGCCGCCATAGAAGAGGCCCAGTGCCGGGGTCATGAGCAGCACCATTGCCGCCGAGACCATCATCCAAACGTTGGCCGCAGTGATTTCCACGCGCTTTCCCTTCCCAGGAACTCTTCCTCTCCGCGGACCGCTGATGCCGGCGCCACGCCCCTCATTGATATTGGTGGCCGTATGTTTCGGGTCTGGGCGTGGCAAGTTACACAGGAGTTTCAAAAATCGTGTTCACGTAAAGCCCGCATGACTTCCGTGTTTCGGATTTGTTAACGGCGCCTGTTCGCCGGGGGCGGTTTCTGCGGACGGCGCGCCCGGTTGGCTGAAGTAGCGGGGAAAGTCCGGAACGGCACCGTGAAGGCGGCCGGTGCCGGGCCGCGTTACAAGCGCATGAATGAAACATATCCATGCCCGGGCTCCTTGTCCCGCAATGCGCCGGCTCCTTGTCCGCAACGCCCGGACGTCTGGTTCCGCTGCCGGACCTGTTGACCGCGTGCGAGCGCCCCGTCACCATGGGGTATGACTGAATCAGCAGCAACTGGCGACGACTACTTCACTGAGAATCCCCACGCGGATGTTGCGCCGGAATCCCCGGCAGACGCGCAGAGCCCCGACACCGTCGACGATATCGCCGAGGAAGTGCGCGACGAGATCCGGCTGGGCCACGTGGACGACGAGGTGAGCCACGTCCTCGAGGAGCGGCTGGACGGCGCCGGCATCAGCATGCGCCCTGAAGATGTGGACGACCTCGCCGAGGACATCGAGCGGGACGTCTCCAGCTAGGGCCTGCCATGAATGACCCGCATGATCTGGAACGGTTTGTCACCGCGCAGAATGGGGGCGGAACCTACGATCAGGCTTTGGACGAGCTGCGCGCCGGCAGCAAGCGCAGCCACTGGATGTGGTTCGTCTTTCCCCAGATTTCCGGTCTGGGGCAAAGTGCCACCTCCAGGAGGTACGCCATCGCATCCCTGGACGAAGCGCGGGCCTACCTGCAGCATCCCGTTCTGGGGCCACGGCTGATTGAATGCGCCACCGCAGTGGACAACGTGCGCAACCGCGGAGCCGCGGAGATTTTCGGCGGCATCGATGCCCGGAAGCTGCAGTCGTCCATGACATTGTTCCTGCGCGCGGCCCCGGACGAACAGGTGTTCCGTCGCGTTTTGGACCACTACTTCGACGGCGAAGCCGACCCCGCCACCGACAGGCTGCTGGAAGGCCCTCGCGCGTGAGTCGGGGTTGCCCTTCACCCTGATTGTCGGCGGTTCTAGACTGGGAGCACGAGCCGGCCTGCACCCAGCGGGCTGCGCAGACGGAAGGACAGTGGCATGGGTCTGGACGACAAAATCGACAATGCAGCAGAGAAACTTGGCGGCAAGGCCAAAGAAGGGGCGGGCAGGGCCAGCGACGATCCGGGGCTTGAAGCCGAGGGTAAAGCTGACCAGTCCAAGGCCGACCTGAAGCAGGCCGGTGAAAAGGTCAAGGACGCCTTCAAGAGGGACTGACCACTCACGATCACCACGCCTGAACCTCCGTCTGCAGCGGAGATTCGAAGGGGAGTCCCGCCGAACCCGGCAGGACTCCCTTTCTCTTTGCCCACACATAACAAATCGATGGATTTACGTGTCCGTCCCTAGCCGGGGATAGTTGCCAGGGTGCAAAGTGGGGTCACAGACTCTCCAGGATCGAAAGGCACCATTGTGCGCCGAGCCCGCCGCCCCCACCTGATCGTTTCCCTCGCGGCGGCCGCCGCCGTTACGCTGGCTGGCTGCGGTTCCGGTGCCACGCCGGGCGCTGGGGGCGAGGCCCCGCCGTCCGCCGTCGCCCCAACAGATTCCGGCAATGCCGCTCCCGGCTACTCCGGTCAGCTGATCCCGTTCACGTTCCCTGACCGCCCGCTTTCCGTCCAGTACCCGGTCGAATGGCATGCCGACTATCGCACTGGGGCCGGGATGCCGACAGGGGCGGGCACTGCGACCTTCTCTGACCCGCAGAGCACCAATAACGTCACCGTGAACCTGGGCCAGGCGGCAGACACAGTCAGCGTTCCGGTGAGCAGGACCGTCTTCGAGTCAGAGCCGGTGCCGGGTCTTAGCGGGCAGCCTGCTCCCGCCCCCAATTACTCCTTCTATGTGGACCGGACGGACGGCAAGCCGACCTACCGCATGCACCTGACGGCCGGCGCGCCCGCCCCCGGTAACTCCACCGCGCTTGACGGAACCATCCGCGTTGGGGAGGACGATCTCGTGGCAGAAGCCCACTTCAAGAAACCCTTCGCCAGCGACGACGCCGCAAAGGCCTGGCTCGCCGGCGCCGAGGGCCAGGCCTTCAAGGCACTTCTCCTGAGCATGGCCAACGGCTAGCGGGAGCGCGGGGGCCCGGCCTGCGAAAGCCCGTTCACAGCTCCACCAGCCGGACGTCCTCCAAACGGCCGCTTACGACGGCGGCGGTCATGTACGTGCACGCAGGTTGCCGGCGGCGGTCGGTGGGGGAGCCGGGGTTCAGCAGGCGCATTCCGCCGGGCGCCACTGTGTCCCAGGGAATGTGGGAATGGCCGAAAACGAGCACGTCGGTGTCCGGGAACAGCGCTTCGCAGCGCTGCTCGCGGCCCTTGGCCTGTCCGGTCTCGTGGATCATGCTGAAGCGGAGTCCGTCGAGCGTCACACTGGCCGTTTCGGGCAGACGCTTCCGGAGTTCATCGCCGTCGTTGTTGCCGTACACGCCGATCAGCCGCCGGCTGCGCTGTTCGAACTCGTCGAGCAGCCCCTCGCTGACCCAGTCACCGGCATGGAACACCACGTCGGCGCCGTCGACGGCGGACCACACCTGGTCAGGGAGCACCCGGGCGCGCTTCGGGACGTGGGTGTCGGCAACAAGGACCAGGCGAAGGCTCATCGAAGCATCTTCCCATGAGGCAGACTGGGACGATGGAGAAAATAGTTCCGCCCTCAGCCGGTGAGCCCCGTCGTCCGCTTGGCCCCCGTGACCCGGGCGACGCGTGGGTGGAGGGCGAGCGCGGCCGCTTCTGGGGCCGGTTCGGATCGGCCGGGCTCCTGGTCCATGATGAGCAGAAGGGCGTCCTGCTGCAGCACCGGGCCACCTGGAGTGATCACGGCGGAACCTGGGGACTCCCCGGCGGCGCACTGCACCAGGGCGAGGACGCCGTGACGGGCGCCCTGCGGGAGGCGTTTGAGGAGGCGGCCGTTCCCGAACAAAACGTCAAGGTGCTCTTCACGTCCGTGTTCGACGTCGGCTACTGGTCCTACACCACTGTGGCGGCCCGGGTGCTGGAGCCCTTCGAGCCGGCCATCAGCGACCCCGAGAGTATTGAACTGCGGTGGATTCCCCTCGACGAGGTGGCAGGCGTTGACCTGCATCCTTCCTTTGCCGCCTCCTGGCCGGAGCTGCGCGGCAGGCTGCTGAACGGCTCCGGCGCCGGTGAGGTCTAGCCATGATCGACACTGAGAAGTTCCGGCTGCTGCTGGAGGAGGAGCGGGCGAGGAAGGTCGCCCTCCTGCCTGCCCTCCGCGCAGACATTGCCTCGGCCAACGCCGCCCGGCAGAACTCCAACGTCGATGACGAGCACGACCCCGAAGGTGCAACGATCGCCTTCGAACTGTCGCAGGCGTCGGCACTCCTGGACCAAAGCCGGTCCGGCCTGGCGGAAGTGGATGCAGCGCTTGAGCGGATCGCGGCGGGCAGTTACGGGATATGCACGGTGTGCGGCGAACAGATCGCCGAGGGCCGGCTGGAGGCCCGTCCCTGGACCCCCTACTGCATCCGTCACACGGGCGGCAAGGCATAATCGGCCTCCGTCACGGAACCTCAGCCAGCGCCTGTTCCGCCGGAGGGAAGAGCATCGTACTCTAGGGCTGGGAGGTGATTGCCATGCAGGCAACCCAGGGAGACCGCATCATCATCCGGGGCAGGACAGTGGAGTCCTCGGACCGGCACGGTGAGATTCTGGAGGTCAAAGGCCCCAACGGAACACCGCCGTACCACGTCCGTTTTGACGATGGCCACGAGACCATCCTCTATCCCGGCGGCGACTTCACTGTAGAGCACCACACCACCTAGCTGCCCGGATGACCACACGTCCACGGCCCGACCGAACCCTGATGGCAGTCCTTGCCATCATCGCCGGTCTCGTGGCCGTGGCGCTCGCTGTGGTCTTTTTCCGCGGGCAGCCGGACCCGCTTCCCGAAAGCACGCCCGCGGGGGTGGTCCAGCGGTACGCGGCTGCCGTCATCGACGGCGACGAGGCGGCGGCTCGCCGCTACTCGACTGACGGCCGCTTCGGCACCGGTCAGCCGGGCGCACCCTGCACACGGGCGGAACGTCCTCCGGCGGGCGCACTGCGGGTCACGCTGGTTTCCACGGTCGAGCGTGCCGACACAGCGGAGGTGCACGTCGTCCTGGCCACGTCCAACGGGAGCGGGCCGTTCGGGAATTCGGAATACGAGTCCGAGGCCGTGTTTGGCCTCGAACGGGTGAATGGCAACTGGCTCGTTGCCACTGCCCCCTGGCAGTTCACCATTTGCCCCGTTCCGGCGGCGAAGCCGTGAGCACAGTTCGGACCGGCCACGCCCGGGCGGTGCCGTCCGCCCTTACGGCTGTGCGGCGGCTGGTGGTATTTTCGCTCCTGTTTGTCCTCGTGCTGATCGGCACATCCGGCGTGGGCGGCCTGCTTGAGCGGCTTTTTGCCTCCGGCACCCCGGTGGCAGGGAACGACGTCGGCAGCCTCGCCCGGTCCCTCGCATTTGGTCTGGTGGGCGGAACGCTCGCCGCGGTCCTGTGGTGGCTGGTCTGGCGCCGGCAGGGCGCGGAAGCCGAGCGGTCCGCGGTTGCCTGGGGCCTGTACGTCGCCGGCGTCTACACCGTCTCGCTGGTCGCCGCTGCCACGGCGTTGCTCGGCGCCGCATCCCAGCTGGCGGGACTGCTGCTTCGTGCCGCATCCGGTACGGGCGGCGCGCCCCGGGGGACTGAAGGCATGGAATGGCGCTCGTCCCTCGCCACCGCACTGGTGTGGGCTGCAATCTGGGCGTGGCACAGGTGGATGTGGCAGCACCGCGGCAAGGGACCGCGGCGGCTGGACACCGTCCCGGCGCTCGCGGGGACCGTGTTCGGCTTGCTGATAGGCGCCGGCGGGGCAGTGACCGCGCTGGGCAGCCTTCTCGGCGCGGCCCTGCAGGGGCTGGCGAATGCACCCGAGGTCGGACAGCCGTGGTGGATCCCCATACTGCAGTCACTCATCTGGGCCGGCGGTGGATTCCTGGTTTGGTGGTGGCATTGGGTCCGCGGCGGCGCCCGGCACCTGTCCTCACCGCTGGCCAACGTGGCGGCGGCTGTCTTCGGTGTGCTCGGCGGCTGTATCACGGCACTGGCCGGCACCGTCACGGCCGTGTTCGTCCTCCTGCGGCTGGTCCTTGACCGCACTGAAGAGACGGTCCGGCTGGTGGATCCCCTTGGCCCGGGCCTGGCCGCGGCCGCCGTCGGATCACTGATCTGGCGCTACCACTCGGTGCTGACAGCCGATCGGTCGGACAAAATGCGGGAGACGGCGCGGCTGCTGGCATCCGGGGTGGCGCTGGCCGCTGCGGCCTCAGGGGTGGGAGTTGTTGTCAACGCAGCCCTCGGCTTTGCCGAAACAACGCTCGCAGGAACCGGAACGCGCACACTGCTGCTGGGCGGTCTCGGTGCCCTGGCCGTGGGCGGGGCTGCGTGGTGGAGGACCTGGCAGCCGGCAGGCCGCAGCGGTCCGGCGAGCGCCGGTGATCCGCCCGGCGCGCCGTCCCGCGGCGGTGGTGCACGGCGAATCTACCTGGTGGCCGTTTTCGGGATCAGCGCCCTCGTGGCCCTGATTGCCCTGCTGGTTGTCGGCTACCAGGCCTTTGAGTACCTGCTGGACCCGGCGCGCTCCGGAAGCCTGGTAGGACGGATCCGGGCACCGCTCGGACTGTTGGCGGCCACGGCGCTTGTGGCCGGCTATCACTACAGCGTCTGGCGACGGGAGCGCGGGGTACCGCCGGCGGCCCCCGCCGCTCCGGAGCGCGCCATCGGCCAGGTGGTTCTGGTGACCGGTTCCGATCCGGGTTTGCTGGCAGACGCCATCCGGAATGCCACTGGGGCGGACGTAACGGTCTGGCTGCGGTCCGGCTCATCTTCGGAACCCGGAGAGCCCGGCGGAAGCGGGCCGGACGCTTCAGCCCTCGTGGCGGCGCTGGAGGGCGTGGCTGGTGAGCGGGTGCTGGTCGTCATCGGACCCGGCGCCCGGATCGATGCCATCCCAGTATGGGAGAACACAGCGCGGGAGATCACGGAACAGGACAGCGCGGTACGGGAGAACGCCGCCCCGGGGCCGGAACCCGACGACACAAGCTTCAGGAAACGGGCTGTCCCTTGATCGGAGCCCGGTCCACGCCGTACTCCGCTGTCACCAGGATGGGCAAGTGGTCCGACTTCCCGCGGGGGAGGGTTTCCACGCTTTCAATGTCCAGGCCCAACGACGTCGCAAAGTCGAAGTGGCCCTTGAATACCTTGTAGCGGGTGTATGTCCGGCGGTTGCTCAGCGACAGGGCGTAGCCGGAGTTCTTCATGTGCGTGTGCAGGCTCTTGGTGAAGAACGGGTAATTGAAGTCGCCCACCATCAGTGTCATGAGCCCGGTGCCCATGCTCAGGAGCTCGGCATGCGCCGCGTGGATCTGCTTGCGCCGCAGTGAGTTTGATGCAGTGAGCGGGGCGGCATGGAACGAGCCCACCACCAGTTCATGGTCGGTTTCGTTGTCGACCATCCGCGTGCCGATCAGCCGCTCGTGTGCCGGCGCCATCACGCGGTCGTGCATGGACTTCTTCAGGGCGAAGGTCTGGGTATCCAGGGCCGTGAAGCGGTCTGTCCGGTAGTAGATGGCCAGGCCGAGCCGGTTGCCCTTGGTGTAGTCGGCCAGGTGGAGCGGGCCGAGCGTCTCAGGCAGATCGGATGAGTCGCATTCCTGAAGGCAGAGGACGTCTATCCCGAAATTGCGGGCCAGACTCATCAGTTCGCCACTCGCCTTGTGCTTGCGGAGGTTGTAGCTAATAACTCGCATCAGTTTGGAACACCTCTTCCGAGGGCTGCTAGAAGGACCGGTCTCCGAGTCTACCCAGATCATCATATGGAGGTCGGCACGTTAAGCGCGCGTCCGGCGCGGCAAAAATATGCCGCGCCGGACGTATGCCGGGACCAGTACGTGCTCCTGGCAACCCGGGGCCTGTGTTTTTCGGTCCGTTTACCTTCCGCCGGGGCCGTGTCCCTGGGTGTACTCTCCGGCGGTAACCGTGCCGAGCTCGGTGGCACCCTCGAGGGAGCCTTCGCCCAGTCCTGACTCCACTGTTGCCGTACCGCCGGTGTACACGGTGTACTGCTGGCCCGCTTCGATGCCCGGCGACGAAAGGACGAGCGAGCCCGTAGGTTTGGTGGTCACGAAGGTGGCCACAAGCTTTCCGTCGGCGCCGGCCAGTTGCACGGTGCTCCCGGCCGGCACTATGGAGGCGAAAGTGACCTGTACGCCGGACTGGGTGGAGGACGTTCCCGGGGCGACCGCCATGCCGGCGCTTCCAGCCGCGGCCACGGTTCCCCCGCTGACTGCCAGCTCGCCGTTGACGTCCAGGGCACCGTTGCCGTTGCTCTCCGGACCGTTGACCACCACGGTGCCGCCCGAAATAGCGGCGTTGCCATTGGAGTCCAGGCCGTCACCCTCCGAGTTGATGGTGAGGGAGCCGCCGGAGACGTCCACGGAGTCGTCGCCCACGGTTTCCCCGCCGCCGGGCCCGCCGCCCATGCCGCCGCCTCCCTGCGTTGCGGTTGCTGCCCCGCCGGAGGCGTTCACGCCGTCACCGTCACCGTGCCACCGCTGATGGCAATGTGCTGGGATTCGAGGCCTTCAGACGATTCCGACACCGTCACAGAACCGTTTGCGATTACGAGTTGGTTCTGCGCCTTGACGCCGTCATCCCCGGCGCTGACGGCCAGTTTGCCGCCGTTGACGAGCAGCCAGCCGCGGCCGTCGTCGGTGTCGTTGTCCGATTTGAAGCCGTCACCGCCGGCGGTGACCTGGTAGGTGCCGTCCAGCAGCACGGCGTAGTCCTTGCCGCGGATGCCGTCGTCGGTGGCCTTCACCGTGACGTTTCCGGCGGCGAGGACCAGTCCGTCCTTGGACACGATGCCGTCGTTGTACTGGCCGTTGACCTCCAGTGAGCCTGCCCCGGCCACGGTCAGGTCCGCCATCGAGTAGAGGGCCGCGTTCGGCGAATCAGTGCCCTGGTCCGCGTAGGTGGCCGCGTCGGTGACGGTGTTGGTGGTGCCCTCCTCAAGGAACACGACAGCTTCGTTGGCGCTTTGGACGATGAAGGGTGAGCCCGTTGAACTGGTGAGGGTCACGCCGTCGAGGATCACCCGGACCACGTCCTCTTCGCCGGCAGCGATGACCACCTCGCCGTCGCTGAGGGTGCCGGAAAGCCGGTAGGTTCCGGCCGCCGTGATGGTGACGGTCTCGCCGTCGACCTTTACCCCGGCGGCATTGTCCGCCGCAGTGGCGGCGTCCTTGAGCGTGACGGCAACTTCCGTGGCAGCGTCCCAGGCGAGGTCGTCGGCGTCGTAATGCGTGTCCTCGGAAATGGAGGCTGCCGTCACCATCTGGGTGCTCGATGCCGCGCCGGCACTTCCGGTGGAGGCCGTGGTGCCCGGCGCCGAGCAGCCGGCGAGGGTCAGCGCCAGGGCGAAGGCGGCCACGGAAAAGGTCTTGCTGAATTTGCGCATGGTGGTTCCTTTGGAGGACTGGGGACTTGAAGAACGGGGACTTGGAGAACTGGGGACTTTCGGGGTCCCGGGATGGGGGCAGAGGGAGGGGCGGATCAGACGGGCACGTCAGGCAACGGGTGCCAGCCGCAGGCTGTGCCTGAGCGTCCGGTTCCAGCGGTTGGCGGGCAGGTGCGGGTGCAGCGCGGCCATCCCGGTGGCGAACTTGGAGATCCTGCACGGCCGCACACCGTGCTGCCACAGGTGCCTGTCGAGCGGTCCGGCTGCCGATCCGGATTTGGTCTCGAGAACCACGCTGCCCTCCAATACCCACGGCTGGCCGTCGCTGCCCTGCCAGGTGACGTGCGAATCGATCGTTGCCCGGCTGCCGGACTCCGGGAGGTACAGGGTGGTCCGGCGGTACCGGGATTCCAGAACAGGACCGAGGGCGCCGGCCGGAACATCTCCAACGGCTGTGGCCAGGGTTTCCTTGACGTACTCGAGGCCTTCAGTAGTGAGCCGGGACCGGTCCGCTATGTCGTAGGGAACGCGTTCCTTGACGGTGGCCGCCCGCGCCCCCTCGGTCTTGACCTCGAGGAAACTGGTGCCGGTGTCCGTGTAGGTCCGGGTGCGGATCTTGTAGCGGCGACGCCGGCCGCGTGCCGCCAGCAGGTAGCTGTCCAGTCCCGGGGTATCGAAATAGACGGAGTCGTAGGCGAAGGACCGGAGGCCGTCCATTTCCAGGACGCGGGGCTGCCCACCGAAGTCCGCCAGCACCTGCCGGGCAGTTGCAACAGGAACCACGTACTTCCGGTCCACGCGGGTCTGCAGGGCGGCTTCGGCGTTCAGCTCCGCGAGGCCGATCGGTGGAAGAGCGGATACATCGATGATTCCGGCTTCGGCGGTCAGGTGTGCTGCGTTCATGCTGCACCTGCCACGGCTGGAGTGGACTGCGGTGCCGGAGCGTGCTGGGCGGCGGGAACCTGCGGTGCGTAGGCCTGGGGACCGTAAGTCTGGGGAGCGGGGGCGGGGAGTGCCTCGTGCCACCCTGCAGGATTTCCGGTGCCGCTGTCCCGGCCGCCGCTGTCCTGGGCGGGTCCCGCGGGCGGGGAGGCCGGCGTAGCGGACGTCCACAGTGGTCTTGTCGTTCACCAGATCCAGTTCCTGCACGGTGACCGTATGGACCTTCGCGGCGAGCAGTTCCTCCAGCCGGGCGGTGAGCTCGTCCTCGCGGGAGATAGCGCGGTCCAGGACAACCGTCTGGTGCCGGTAGGCCGGCAGGACCCGCTTGTGGTCGCCCACGAACATCACCCCAAGGACCAGGCCCATGAGGGAGAGGGGCAGCCAGACCGGTTCGACGCCGACGCCCGAGATCAGGCCCAAGGCGAGCGCCGAGAAGTAGTAGGCCACCTCGTGCTGGGCCAGTTCGGTGGAACGGAGCCGGATGATCGAAAGGACCCCGAAGAGGCCCAGCCCCAGTCCCAGGCCGGCGGCAGAGCCGGAGAGCGCTGTGGCCACGGCCAGGACACCGATGTTCATCCCGAGGTAGGACACGGCCAGGTCCCGGCGCCGGTGGCGGCGGACGTAAAGGGCGAAGGTGAGGACGCAGATGGCGATGACGTCTGCGCCGATGAGGATCAGGTGGTTCATGGGAATTCTCCGGGTTTCGTAGTGGGCTACCTGTTACGATTCACGGCCAAGCTGTGCGGGGGCTGTGCCGGAACAAGGTCTGGTTTATGACCTGCGGCGAACAGGAACCGCTGCTGGACGGCGTAGCTCACGGCCAACAGCGCGGTTTCGGTGAGCAGCTTCGCCGGAAGGTCCGCGACGCCCGCCCCTGCGAGCGCTGCAATGAGTGCGTAATTGGCCGCCAACAGGGCCACAGCGAGGGCGCAATACCGGGCGGCAGTGGCTCCTGCCGGCTTCTCGCGGCCGTGCTGGAACACCAGCCTGCGGTTGATCAGGAAGTTGGCAGTCGCGCTCAGGCAGCGTGCTCCGACGACGGCTGCCAGGACAGAGCCGGTGGCAGCACTAAGGGCGAGAAAAGCGGCCGTATCGATGAGGAAGCCGGCGAAGGACGCCAGCAGGAACTTCAGCAGCGGGGCATAGATCCGCACCGAGTCCGCGAGCGGCCGGAAGTGGGATCCGGAGTTGCGATCCAGATAGATGGTGGCGATGCCCACGCCGGCAATCCTGTATCCGGCAGCCTTGGCCTCGAGCAGAAGGTTCAGTTCGTATTCGTAGCGCTCGCCGTCCACGGTCAGGAGCCAGGGCAGCATGGCGGCCGGGTAGCCGCGCAGCCCCGTTTGGGTGTCGGCGATGCGCTCGCCGGTGGCCAGCCGGAACAGCAGCCTGGTGGCGGCGTTGCCGATGCGGCTGCGTGCGGGAACGTCGCCGGCGAACGTGCGCGCTCCCAGCATCATGCAGGCGGGGTCCCTGCCGGCGAGCTCCGCCACACGGAGTATGTCCACGACGCTGTGCTGGCCGTCGCTGTCGGCGCACACCACGTCCCGCCCGGGGAAGCGGTCCAGGATGAAGCTGAAACCCGTTTTCAGGGCGGAGCCCTTTCCCTGGTTTGCCGGATGGCTGATGACGTGCGCACCCGCCCGGCGGGCGCCGTCGAAAATCTGGCGGTAAGCCGGACCACTGCCGTCATCCACGACGACGACGCTGAGGGAGGGGTCGGCTGCCCGGATCGCGCCGAGCACTTCAAGGAGCTGGGCGTCCGGTTCATAGGCGGGGATCAGGATGATCATGGCGGGACCTCACTCGCCGATGTAGAGGATGTCCGAGGTGCCGCGCTCGCGGTTGGCGCCAAGCGGGTTGTTGACCAGGGAGCCGTTGAAATACATGGTGGAGGAGCCGCCGCCGTCGAGGTTGTACGCCGTCTGGGCGCCGAGATCCTTCATGATCTGCGCCAAACCCGTCATCGTCACGCCCGCGCTGTATCCCGGGCTGCGGCCGTCGACCACCACGAAGACCAGGTGGTTGGTGCCGATGAGCCCCACGGCGGTCCGCGGCTGCTCGCCCTGGATGGAGTGGTTGCCGAAGTTGGTGTCCACCTCGACGTCCTCGATGCCGTCCACGATCCGGCTGTCCTGGACAATTGCCGGCCCGAAAGAGAGGGTGTTCCAGACGCCGTCCGCGACCAGCTGTTCTGCGGTTGCGGACGTTTCGTCGTAGACCTTCACGGTTCCGTCCCGGTAGAACGCCAGCCCCTGGCGGGCGCCCTCGTCCCGGTAGACAACGCCGTTGCGGATGACGATGCCCGTGTCCCGGAACCCGTAGTAGTCGCCGTTGACGGCGAAGATGGCGTTGTGGGCGGCAGCTATTTCCGAGGTGGTCTGGGTGATGTTCTCGCCGAAGCTGTCGTTGGCAAAGGCGGACTTGAGCGTCGTCGCGTCGTCAAGCACGACGTCGGCAACGTAGTAGGTGACGGTGCTGTCACCGCTGCCGGTGGTCACCGTGGAGATCCTGATGTTGGTTCCGTCGTCCGCATAGGAGGTGTCCGTGACGGAGGCCGTGGAGTCCGCCGCCGTGGTGCCGGAGGACACGCCCTGCGCTGCCTCGTAGGCCGACACGTCGGCGATTTCGATGTGCTGGACCACGAACCTGTCCAGTGCCCATGCGGTGGCCCCGCCCGCGGACAGTGTCAGCGCCAGGGCTCCGGCGAGGATGGCGCGGCGCGTCGGCCTGGCCTTCCTGCGCTCGCTGTGGTGAATGTCTTCGGCGGGGCAGTTCTGCTGTGAGGTCATGCATCATTTGTATGAACCGCACTTATGCCGGCCGTGAGCCGGGCATTTGAGGAAGCTGTGAAGCGATAGGGTAATCCGGGATTACCCATCACGCTTTAAAGGAGTCAACGTTGACTGCTGAACTCCCGGAACTGGCTGCCGGCGACTTCTACTATCAGGACCTCGGCGGCGGCCGCTTCCGCTCCACCATCCACGCCCAGGGGGCCTGGAACGCGCATGAACAGCACATGGCCCCGGCATCCGGGCTCATGGCGGACCGGCTGGACCGGCACGAACCCCGGGACGACATGCGGATGGCCCGGCTCAGCTACGAAATCCTGGGCCTGATCCCCGGCGGCGAATTTGAAATCGTTACCACGACACTGCGCCCGGGACGGACCATCGAGCTGCTGCAGGCCGAACTGGTGGCTGCCGGCCGGGTGGCCATCAGGGCGACTGCCTGGCGGATGATCACCAGCGATACGTCCGCAGTTGCCGCCGTCGAGGACGGCCCCATTCCCTTGCCGGAAGACTGCAAACCCTATGACGGTGCGAGTGTGTGGCCGGGAGGCTATATCCGCTCCCTGGAGATGCGGGTGGCGGACGGTCACCGGCCCGGTGCCGGGAAGGTATGGCTCCGCACAGACCATCCGCTGACGGACGGAAACGACAGCTCGGACATGGCCCGGCTGCTGGGACTTGTGGACACCGCCAACGGCATTGCCGCGCGGGTGCCCCCGGGCAAGGACAGCTACGCCTTCCCGAACCTGGACCTCCAGATCCACATGTACCGGCAGCCGCAGGGCGAATGGCTGGGACTGGACAATGCCGTCTCCTTTGGTGCCGACGGCATCGGGCTCACCTCGACGGTGCTTCATGACCTGTCCGGCCCCTTCGGCCGGGCGGAACAGATCCTCACGCTGCGGCAGACTGGCCCGGCAATGTAATCAAACAGAAGGCTGCGGCGTACCCTAGATGGGGCCTGCCGGCCAGCAATCCACCGATGCAACACGACCATAAGGGAGCTAGCAAAATGCAGCAGGCCGGGGCTGATTCACGGACTCTGACCCTCGTCCGGCAGGAGCAGTCCCTCGGCGCCGTCCGGGACCTTGATTTCGGGATCGAACTCCTCGGCATGGCCAGGGCGGGGGACATCGGACCCACTCTTCGGCTGTACCGGCCCGCACCCACCGTCGCCTTCGGCCAGCGCGACACCCGCCTGCCCGGCTTCGGTGCCGCCGCCCAGGCGTGCCGAGAACTGGGATTCGAGCCGCTGATCCGCAAGGCGGGAGGCCGCGCTGCCGCCTACCACGAAGGCACCCTCATCATCGACCATGTGGAGCCGCACAGCGACGCCATCGCCGGCGCCAAGGGCCGTTTCGCATTTTTCGGGGAGATGCTGGCGGAGGCCCTGCAAAGCGTGGGCGTGCACGCCGCCGTCGGGGAGATCCCGGGGGAGTACTGCCCGGGTGAATACAGCGTGCACGGCTTCGCGCCGGCTGCCCCCGCCCACAGGATCAAGCTGGTTGGGACAGCCCAGCGTGTGGTGTCCGGCGCCTGGCTGTTCAGCTCCGTCGTCGTGGTGGAAAACTCGGCACCCATCCGCGAGGTGCTCACGGCCAGTTACGCGGCCCTGGGCCTGGACTGGGATCCGGCAACCGCCGGTGCGGTCAATGACCTGGTACCCGGTGTCGACGTGCAGGCCGTCGAGGACGCCGTGATCCGCACCTACGCGGATTACGCCACCATGGGGCACGCGGACTTCAGCAGCCTTCGCGCCTAGCGGTGGCACCCTGGGCCGGCGGTCTGTCCGATGAAACCGATCCGTTCTTAAGTGTCTATTCAGTGGTCGCGGGAATCTGGCAGATCATCAGGGCATTCCCGTCCGGATCCCGGAAGTTGAACCATTGGTCATCCTTGACGTCCGTGAGCTCCACGCCCCTGGTTTTCATGAACGCGTGGGCGGCATGGATGTCGGCGGTGTTGAAGTGGAACGCGGGAACCTGGAAGACGGCGCCGGGGGAGTAGATCCCGCTGTCCAGGACGAGACCCGCCCCCTCCATGGGGAGTATGTAGAGATGGTCCAGCAGGACCTTGTCATCGGCGGGCACGCCCAATATGCCGCAGTACCAGTCGTGGGCTTCCTCTATATCGCTGACGGGGACAAAGACGGTGCCGATCTGCGGGGAAACTGGATTCACAGCAATCCTTTTGGAACGCGGGAAGAGCTTCGGCCGGTGACGCGCTGGACTGGCCGTCGCCAGGGGCGGGGCGGCCCCGGATTTTTCGTACCCAGGCCTGTCGCTTTCAAACGCGGAGAAGAGGACGATTAAGGAACAGCCGCTGAAAAGGAGGTCGGTGATGTGCTATTCATCGCGGGCGGATTTTGGCTGGGACACCCGAAAGGATGCCGCCCGGAAGCCTGAGGCGCACCGTGAGCCGGCGCCGCCGGAAGCCGCGCCGGGGAAGCCGGTGCCGGTGGACCATCCGGAAACCCGGACCCATCCGGACGACACCAGGCTGTGGGCGTTCCTGGCCCGCCGCAAGGAGCCCCGCCGTTCGGAAGTGCACACCCGCACACAGGACCGGATCGGCGAAAAAGTCTGACCCGCCGGTGGCGTGTGCAACGGCAGATGGAAATAGTAAAGGCACCGGTCAAACCGGTGCCTTTACTGATGCCTGCGGGCGGGCCCTACGCGGCGAGCCGGCTCTTGACCTCGGCTGCGGACGGGTTCGTGGCAGCGGTGCCGTCCGGGAAAAGGACGGTGGGGACGGTGCGGTTGCCGCCGTTGATCTGCTCCACGAGTTCGGCCGTGCCCTCCACCTCTTCGATGTTGATCTCGGTGTAGCCGATGCCCTGCGCGTCCAGCTGCTTCTTCAGCCGGTTGCAGTAGCCGCACCAGGTGGTCGAGAACATGGTGATGGTGCCGTCTTCGGGGGTAAAGTCCACGGGCTCTCCTCAGATTTGATGTGGTCCTGTCGGTTTCCTTCTCCTCAACCGTAACCCGGGCGCCGGTATTCCCCCGTCTCTGTTGCGATGGCATGCTGGTGCCATGTGTGGACGTTACGTCATGGCCCGGGCAGTGGGGGATCTGCTGGCCGAATTCGATGCCGAACTTGAGAACGAAACCGAAATCCCGCCCTCGTGGAACGTGGCGCCGACGGACGGCGCTCCCATCGTGCTGGAACGGCTCATCGACGGCGCCACTGTCCGCCAGTTGCATGTCGCGCGCTGGGGGCTGGTGCCGTCCTGGGCGAAAAGCCCCGGAATCGGCGCGAAGATGATCAATGCCAGGAGCGAGTCCGTCCTGGAGAAGCCGGCGTTCCGCAAGGCCGTGCAGTCGAGGCGCTGCGCAGTCCCGGCCGACGGCTACTACGAGTGGAAGCAGGGCGAGGGGCGCAGCAAGCAGCCGTACTACGTCCACCCCCGGGACGACTCCGCCATGGCATTCGCCGGCCTGTATGAGTGGTGGAAGGACCCGTCCGTGCCGCCGGGTGAACCCGGCCAGTGGATGCTCTCGATGTCCATCATGACGGCGGACTCGCCGCCGGCGGGAACCGAGGGCACTGTGTTTGCCGAGCTGACCGCGCTGCACGACCGCGTCCCGCTGCCCATGAGCCGGGACACCATGGCTGCGTGGCTTGATCCGCAGGTTGATGACGCTGCCAGCCTGGTGGACCTGGTCCGGTCCGGCGTGAAGGACGTTGCCGCCGGCTGGCGGGTGGATTCCGTGGGCAAAGCGGTGGGAAACGTCCGCAACAACTCCCCGGACCTTATTGAACCCGTGGAGGCTCTCTTCTAGGGCTGCCCGCAGTCAGACGGTGACCTGGCCGCCGTCGTCCACTGCCCAGGTGGGGTTGAACGCGATCTCCCACCGGAAGCCGTCCGGATCAGCGAAGTATCCGGTGTACCCGCCCCAGGGCTGGGTCTTGGGAGGTGCCACCACGGCGGCGCCGGCAGACTCTGCCTGTGCCATCACTTGGTCCACCTGCTCGGAGCTGCCGACGTTGTGGCTGAGCGTAATGCAGGGTACTGCCGCAGGCGCATCGACGGCGGCCTCGGCCTGCATCTGCCCGGCATCCCACAGGGACAGAATCAGGCCGTGGTTGGCCTGGATGAACACCACCTCGTCGGGGACCTCGCGGTGGACCGGCCAGCCCAGCCCGTCCACGTAGAAGCGCCGGGAGGCGGCCACGCTGCGCACTCCCAATGAAATAAAATCGACTCTGGGCTGCATGGTTCGATACTGTCATGAACATGCCCACAAATCACGGAGACGAGAAAACCGCCCAGGCTGACCGGGAACAGCTCGCCGCCGTGCGGGTCGCAGTGGATGAGGTGGACGAACAGATCGTCACGCTGATCGCCCGCCGTGAGCGCCTGATCCGCATCGCCGGAACACTGAAGGGTGACGACGCCGAAGTGCGGGCCCCGGGGCGCGTGGAGCGGGTCATCGAACACGTACGCTCAGCCGCGGAGAAAAAAGAAATCGACCCGGACATCGTGGAAACCACGTACCGGGCCATGATCTCGAAGTTCATCGAGCTTGAGATGAAAATCCACAACGACAACAGCTGAGCTGCTGCTTCTGCCAGCCGGCAGGTTCAGTCCGCAGACGGGCACGCCGGGGCGCGGTAGCGGCAGGTCCGGGCTGGTTCCGGTGCCGCACGCGAAGGCGTTGGCCCTCTAGAGCTTCTCCTCGACAGGAACGCCGGACTGGAATTCCCGCCCGTCGGCCTCACTGAACGCGGACATGAGGTGACTCTTTTCGAGTCCCAGGACCGTGCTCATCGGGAAGTTGCCCGTGATGGTGCTGCCCGAGTGCTCGACGCTGCTCAGATCGAAGTTCTCCTCCGTGCCGTCATGGCTGAAGGAGTAGATCGAGACGGCCTCGCCGTTCATGAACTCGATTCCCAGCCTCCGTTGATGCGAATAATCCGGAGTGGCAGCCACGAGCCCCACAACAAAGGCTCCCGATGCTGGAATGCTGCCGTCGATATCAAACTTGGCCACCAATGTGCTTTCTTTGGCGGCGATGCTTACCTGCTTCAGGAGCGCGTCATTGGAACTCATGGGACCATCCTGCCCTGTGAGCCGCCGTCCGTCCACACCCATCTAGGTTTTGTCCGTGGCCCGGCGTAGACTGGAACCATTCGAATACATATTCGAATCTGTGAAAAAATACCGTGTATTTTCTGCAGGGCGAGATTGGTTTCCGGAGGTACCCATGGGCATGTTCAGCGAGTCTGTCGACGTCGTCTGCGCACCTACCGGGGAGCCTGCGGAGCTGCGGTGGGGCGGCAGGGATTACCGGGTCTGTGCTGAGCCGGTGCGCTGGTACGAACGCCGCCAGTGGTGGGCAGAAGAACGCCGTGCCCCGCTGGGAAGCGGCCCCGGCCTTGTGGACCATGAGATCTGGCGGGTGCAGGTTCTGCCCGGCGGCAAAAACCACCAGCCGGAAACCCCGGCAGCAGAACCACAGGAACCCCTGACCCTCGACCTGGTCCGGCATGCCGGCAGCGGACGCTGGCGGCTGCTCCGGATCCACGATGCCCTCCGGCCCAAAGACGCACTCCGACCCAAATCAGCATGAGCTTTACTCACCTTCACGTTTCCACCGCCTTCAGCGCCCACTACGGTGTTTCCTGGCCCGAGGAACTCGCCCAGGCGGCAGCTGCCCAGGGAGCCACAGCCCTTGGCTGCACTGACAGGGACGGCCTGTACGGCACCGTCAAGCACCTCAAGGCGTGCATGGCCGCCGGGATTGACCCGGTGGTCGGCGTCGATCTGTCAGTGTTCGACGACGAGGCGGACCATGAGGCAGGGCTGCCCGGCCAGCAGACATCAGGAGCCCGGTCATCCAAAGCCCGGTTTGCCGCAGCCCGGGTCACAGGGCGAGTTGTGGTCCTGGCCCACGGGCACAACAACGGTGCGGGATACAAAGCGCTCTGCCGGCTGATCTCCGACGCTCATGCCCGCACATCCGGCAAGGCCGGGGGAACAGTGCCCGTTGCCGTCACCAGGGCGGAACTCGCCTCGCGCGTCCTGGACCCGGAAACCCTGAAACCGGTGCTCACCGTGCTGCTGGGGCCGGATTCCGACGTCGGCGTCGCGCTGGGCGGGCGCCGTTACCTTCGCCCCCGCACCCTTTTCAAGAGCTGGCTGGACGCCATGCCGGCCGGAAGCATCGCCGCTGAGATCGTCACGCACCTCAGCCCACCGGGTGAGCCGTTGAGCACGGCCCATGCTGTCCGCATGCTCAAGCTGGCGCAGGAGTACCGCGTACCGGCCGTGCTCACCAATGCGGTCCGTTACTGCGAGGAGGACGGGGCAGCCACCGCCGACGTCCTGGATTCTGCCCGCACGCTCAAGTCGCTTCCCGAACTCTCCGATGCTCCGCTGCTCCAGCCTAACGGGCAGGGATGGCTGAAATCGCCGGACCAAATGGTGGAGCTGGGCAAGGAAGTCATCCACGCCGCCGGATACGGAACCGCGGATCTCCATGTTCTGCTTGCGCAGACTGAGGCGCTCGCGGACCGGTGCCGCATGGATCCCGTGTCTGACATGGGCTGGAAGCAGCCGGTGGTGCCCGAGGCGGCAGTCATCGGTATTGAGGGGGATCCGCTGGCGGAACTCACCCAGCGCTGCGAAGCCGGAATTGCTCGGCGGTTCCCCGGAATCTCCGGTCAGGCGGAAGCCGACATGCGCGCCCGGCTCCGGCATGAGCTGAAGATCATTGCCCGGCTCGGTTTTGCCTCCTACTTCCTCACCGTCGCCGAGGTTTCCCGCATGATCCTGGACATGGGAGTAAGGGCGGCAGCGCGGGGATCGGGGGCTTCCAGCCTGGTCAATTACCTGATCGACATCAGCCAGGTGAACCCGCTCCAGCATGACCTGATCTTCGAACGGTTCCTCTCCGGCGACCGGTCCACGTTGCCGGACATCGACATCGACGTCGAAAGCGCAGAACGGCACAACGTCTACCGGAAGATCTTTGACCGGTTCGGCGCCCAGCGCGTCACGCTGATGAGCATGCAGAACGGGTACCGCGCCCGCGGTGCGGTGCGGGACGCCGGCCTGGCCTTGGGCATGGACGACGGTGATGTCGGGGAGATCGCCAAGCAGCTGTGGCGCTTTTCCGCCCGGAAATTCCGGGAAGCGCTGGAGGAGAAACCTGAACTCCGAGAATTCGCCGGGAGGGTGGAGCAGCGGAACTTTTCCGAGAACCAGCAGCTTGACCTGCTGGTGGATCTCACCGAACGGCTGGACCGGCTTCCGCGCCACATCTCCATGCATCCCTGCGGTGTGATCCTCGGTGATGCCACCCTGCTGGACCGGACCCCCGTCCAGCCCAGCGGCCTTGGCCTGCCCATGAGCCAGTTCGACAAACATGACATGGACCCCATGGGCATGCTGAAGCTTGATGTCCTGGGGGTCCGGATGCAAAGCGCCATGGCCTTTGCCGTGCGGGAGATCATCCGCATCCATCCCTCGAAGGCTGAAGTGGTGGCTGCCGGTGCGCATCCGGTGGGCCCTGCCGGCAACGGGCCGGATTACATCAGGGAGGACGGCCTCATCGACCTCAATGCGGTGCCCCTGGATGACGAGCCGACGTATGAGCTGATCAGGAGCACCCACACGCTCGGGTGCTTCCAGATCGAATCACCGGGCCAGCGGGAGCTGGTGGGGAAGATGGCGCCGCGTGAGTTCAACGACCTCATCATCGACATCTCGCTGTTCCGTCCCGGGCCCATGAAATCGGACATGGTCCGGCCCTTCCTCGAACACCGGCACGGTTTCGCGCCGGAGACCTACCCGCACCCTGACTTGAAACCGGTGCTGCAGGAAACCCACGGCGTGACGGTCTTCCATGAGCAGATCCTGCGGACCTTTGACGTGATGACCGGCTGCGGGCTGGCCAAGGCGGACGAGTTCCGCAGGGCGCTCAGCAATGAGGTCGGGGAAGCCCAGGTTGAGGAGTTTTTCCGCCGCGAGGCCAAGGCCAAGGGGTACCGGCCGGACGTCGTGGACAAGGTCTGGGGAACCCTGAAATCGTTCGCGAGCTTCGGGTTCTGCAAAGCCCACGGCGCCGCCTTTGCCGTGCCCACCTACCAGTCGGCCTGGCTGAAGGCCCATCACCCGGAAGCTTTCCTCGCGGGCCTGTGGGAACACGATCCCGGGATGTACCCCAAGCGTCTTCTTGTTGCCGAGGCGCGGCGGATGGGCATCCCCATCCTGCCGCTGGACATCAACCGCAGCGGTGCGGAATACCGGGTGGAGCGTGTCGCGGAAGGACCGGACACGGGGAAGCTGGGCATCCGGTTGAGCCTCAACGGCATCTTCGGGCTTTCCGGTTCCGAGCTGAAGCGGATCGTCGCCGGACAGCCCTATGATTCCCTGGCTGATCTGCGGGACCGCTCCAGGCTGAGTAAGCCCAGCATCAAACGGCTCGCCCAGCTGGGCGCCTTCGATTCCCTGCACCGGGAATCCGGCGGGACAGCCAACCGGGCAGACCTCGTCCACCACCTGCAAAGCCTGCAGGGCAAGCCATCGAAGAAAGGCGCGGACGTCATTGACGGGCAGCTCGCGCTGCCCCTCGGCGATGTCGAGCTGCGGAACGTCAAGGCAGGGCTGCCGGAGCCCACCATGGTGGAGAATGTCCGGGCAGAACTTGACCTGATGGCTGTTGATGTCAGCGAACACCTGATGTCCAGCCACCGGCCGCTCCTGGACCGGCTTGGGGTCACCACCGCGGACAAGCTCCTGGGGCTGCGCAACGGCACAGAGGTCCTGGTGGCCGGCGTCAGGATCGCCACCCAGACCCCGCCCATGCGCGGGGGAAGGAGGGTGGTCTTCATCAGCATCGACGACGGCACCGGGTGCGTTGACTCGGTGTTCTTCCATGAGGCCCAGGAGCACGCCGGCCCGCTGCTGTTCGGCACCAGGCTGCTGCTGATCCGGGGCACCACCCGGCGGACCGGCCCGCGCGGCATCAGCCTCAGCGCCAGCATGGCCTGGGACCTCAGCCAGGTGGACACCCTGCCGTTCCCTGAAGCCGGACAGACCGCCGTTCCTGAGAAAGTCAGGCAGCCGGGACCGCTGGACGGCATCAGCAGAAACCTGGCCATCACCGGGCTGGGAAGCTGACCCGTGCCTCCTATTCACTCATCGCCGCCGCCGCGGCGCTTTGGCTCGCCACTTCAGCAACAGATAACATTGACGAGGCTGGCTGTGGTCCCCGTACGCCACAAGCTACGAAGCCTGAACTTTGAATAGGAGACACCCGTGTCAGATGCCCAGCAGATCACCCTCATCGTCGATGGCGAAGAAATGAAGGTGACTACCGGGACCACCGGCGCGGAACTCTTCTTTGAGCGCCGCGATGTCGTCGTGGCCCGGGTCGACGGCGAACTCAAGGACCTGGACCAGCCCCTTCCCGAGGGCGCAGAGGTTGAAGGCGTCACCATCGATTCCCCCGACGGCCTCAACGTCCTGCGCCACTCCACCGCCCACGTCATGGCCCAAGCCGTGCAGCAGCTGCGTCCGGACGCCAAACTGGGCATCGGTCCCTACATCACCGACGGGTTCTACTTCGACTTTGACGTCGCCGAGCCCTTCACCCCCGAAGACCTGCGCCAGCTGGAAAAGATGATGCTCAAGATCGTCAACCAGAACCAGAAGTTCGTCCGCCGCGTCGTCTCCGAGGACGAGGCCCGCGAGGCGATGAAGGATGAGCCCTACAAGCTCGAACTGCTGGGCAAGAAGAACGACGCCGCCGACGCCGGGGAAGGCGTGAACGTCGAGGTGGGCGCCGGCGACATCACCATCTATGACAACGTGGACCGCAAGAGCGGGGACAGCGTCTGGTGCGACCTCTGCCGCGGCCCCCACCTGCCCAACACCAAGCTCATCTCCAACGCCTTCGCGCTGACCCGGTCCTCGGCCGCGTACTGGCTGGGAAACCAGAACAACCAGCAGCTGCAGCGCATCTACGGCACCGCGTGGCCCACCAAGGACGCCCTGAAGGCCTACCAGGAACGCATCGCCGAGGCCGAGCGCCGCGACCACCGGAAGCTTGGCGCCGAGCTGGACCTGTTCTCCTTCCCCGACGAGCTGGGGTCCGGGCTGCCGGTCTTCCACCCCAAGGGCGGCATCATCCGCAAGGCCATGGAGGACTACTCCCGGCAGCGCCACGTGGACGCCGGCTACGAGTTCGTCTACACCCCGCACATCACCAAGGGGCACCTCTACGAGGTATCCGGCCACCTGGACTGGTACCGGGACGGCATGTTCCCGGCGATGCACATCGACGCGGAGCACAACGAGGACGGCACGGTCCGCAAACCCGGCCAGGACTACTACCTGAAGCCGATGAACTGCCCCATGCACAACCTCATCTTCCGTTCGCGCGGCCGGTCCTACCGCGAACTGCCGCTGCGGCTGTTCGAATTCGGCTCGGTCTACCGCTACGAGAAATCCGGCGTGGTCCACGGCCTGACCCGTGTGCGTGGCATGACACAGGACGACGCCCACATCTACTGCACCCGCGAGCAGATGAAGGACGAGCTCACCACCACGCTGAACTTCGTCCTCGGCCTGCTCAAGGACTACGGCCTGGACGACTTCTATCTCGAACTGTCCACCAAGAACGAGGACAAGTTCGTCGGCGACGACGCAACCTGGGAGGAAGCCACCCGCACTCTCGCCGAAGTGGCCGAGGCGTCCGGGCTGGAACTGATCCCGGACCCGGGCGGAGCGGCGTTCTACGGACCGAAGATCTCCGTCCAGGCCAAGGACGCCCTGGGCCGCACCTGGCAGATGTCCACGATCCAGCTCGACTTCAACCTCCCTGAGCGCTTTGAACTCGAGTTCCAGGCCGCTGACGGCACCCGCCAGCGTCCCGTCATGATCCACCGGGCCCTGTTCGGATCGGTGGAACGGTTCATGGGTGTGCTCACCGAGCACTATGCAGGCGCGTTCCCGGCCTGGCTGGCCCCCGTGCAGGTGGTGGGCATCCCGGTGGCGGAGGCCTTCAACGATTACATGTTCGACGTCGTCGACAAGCTCAAGGCTGCCGGCATCCGCGCCGAGGTGGACATCTCCTCGGACCGCTTCCCGAAGAAGATCCGCACGGCGAGCAAGGACAAGATCCCGTTCGTGCTGATCGCCGGCGGTGAGGACGCCGAGGCGGGCGCTGTCTCGTTCCGTTTCCGCGACGGCAGCCAGGACAACGGCGTGCCCGTGGCCGAGGCCGTCCAGCGGATCGTGGACGCCGTCCGCAACCGGACCAGCTAGCCGCGGCGGAGGGGGCACACGTGCAGGAGAACACAGGGTCGGGCTATCCGGGCGACGCGGAGGTGACGGACGATTTTGGCCTTGCCGGCGTTCCGGATGCCTTCCAGCGGCTGTGGACTCCGCACCGCATGGCCTACATCAAGGGCGGGCAGCACCAGTTCAAGAACCAGGACGACTGCCCGTTCTGCATCGCGCCGGCGCGTACCGATGAGGAGTCGCTCATCGTGTACCGAGGCCGCACGAGCTACGTGGTGCTCAACCTGTTCCCGTACAACCCAGGCCACCTGCTGGTGTGCCCGTACCGCCATGTCCCCGACTACACGGACCTGACGGTGGAGGAAACCGCCGAATTCGCGGACCTGACGCAGACCGCCATGCGGGTGCTGCGGAAGGTGGCGAATCCCGGCGGCTTCAATCTCGGCATGAACCAGGGCGTTGTGGGCGGGGCCGGCATCGCGGGCCACCTGCACCAGCACATCGTTCCGCGCTGGGGCGGGGATGGAAACTTCTTCCCCATCATCGCGCAGACCAAGGCGATCACGCAGACGCTGGATGAAGTCCGCCAGCAGGTCGCCGACGCCTGGCCCGGGGAGACGCATGCTGAATAGGCATGCGCGCGGGTTCTTCACCGCGCTGTTTACCCCGATCGCCCGCTGGCTGTTAAAAATGGGTGTCTCGCCGGACGCCATCACCATTGTCGGAACCGCCGGCGTGGTGTTGGGTGCCCTGGTCTTCTATCCGCTGGGACAGCTGTTCTGGGGAACCGTCTTCATTACGGCGTTCATTTTTTCCGACGTCCTTGACGGCATCATGGCGCGGATGCAGAACGTCGGCGGGCGCTGGGGCAACTTCCTGGACTCCACACTGGACCGGCTGGCGGACGGTGCCCTCTTTGCCGGCGTGGCCATCTGGTTTTTCACGGGCGGCGCGGACACCGCGATAGCCATTGCCGCCGTCGTCTGCCTAGTCCTGGGCATGGTGGTCTCCTACGTCCGGGCGAAAGCCGAATCGCTGGGATTCAAGGCGAACGTGGGCATTGCCGAACGTGCCGAACGGCTGGTCTCCGTCCTGGTGGTCACCGGCCTCACCGGGATCGGCCTGCCGCCCGTCGTGCTGCTGGCCACCCTGGTGCTGCTGGCGGCGGCGAGCCTTATTACGGTGATCCAGCGTGTCCTGGCGGTACGCGTCCAGTCGCTGGAAGACTCCGAACAAAACTGATTAAGCCGCGCCGCCGCGGTAGGACTAGTATATTAGGACTGCCGGTCAATGGATCCGGTATTCCGGTGTGTGCAAAAGGGCATGTCCTTGCCGCCTGCACTGCCGGCGAAGGTCATCTAGCTACCCATAGGGGTTTTTGTGTCTACACCTGATGTAAGCAACGAAGCCGGCTCGTCCGCCAACAGCGTGACGGGCAGCAGCCGTGTGAAGCGCGGCATGGCCGAGATGCTCAAGGGCGGCGTCATCATGGACGTCGTCAACGTCGAGCAGGCCCGCATCGCCGAAGACGCCGGTGCCGTTGCCGTTATGGCTCTCGAGCGCGTCCCGGCCGACATCCGCGCCCAGGGCGGCGTGTCCCGCATGTCCGATCCGGACATGATCGACCAGATCATCGACGCCGTGTCCATCCCGGTCATGGCCAAGGCCCGGATCGGCCACTTCGTCGAAGCCCAGGTCCTGCAGTCCCTCGGCGTCGACTACATCGACGAGTCCGAGGTCCTGACCCCGGCCGACTACACCAACCACATCGACAAGTGGAACTTCACCGTTCCCTTCGTCTGCGGTGCCACCAACCTCGGGGAGGCGCTGCGCCGCATCAACGAGGGCGCGGCCATGATCCGCTCCAAGGGCGAGGCCGGCACCGGCGACGTCTCCAACGCCACCACGCACATGCGCCAGATCCGCGCCGAGATCAAGAAGCTGACCTCCCTGCCCGAGGATGAGCTGTACGTCGCGGCCAAGGAACTGCAGGCCCCGTACGAACTGGTCAAGGAAGTCGCCGCCACCGGGAAGCTCCCGGTGGTGCTGTTCACCGCCGGCGGCATCGCCACCCCGGCTGACGCCGCGATGATGATGCAGCTCGGCGCCGACGGCGTGTTCGTCGGTTCCGGCATCTTCAAGTCCGGCAACCCGGCCCAGCGTGCCGCCGCCGTCGTGAAGGCCACCACCTTCTTCGACGACCCGGACGTCATCGCCAAGGCCTCCCGCGGCCTGGGCGAGGCCATGGTCGGCATCAACGTCGACGAGATCCCGCAGCCGCACCGCCTCGCCGAGCGCGGCTGGTAACTCGCTTCGGGGGCGCCGGTCGGCGCCATCCTCTGCGTTCCTATTCAGAACGACGACGACGGCCGGTCTCCTTTTTGGGTGACCGGCCGTCGTCGTGGTTTAACTTCACATCGGTTGCTCCGTAACTGCCGTTTTCGCCGCTCATAAGGGCATCTACGGAGCAATCGACTAAGCCCTACTCGAGGCCGCGGCGCTTGAGGAGGGGCTCCAGGGCGGCGTCGCGTCCCCGGAGGGTGCGGAACGACTCGAGCGGGTCCCGGCTGTTGCCGCGGGAGAGGAGCTCGGCACGGAAGCGGTCGCCGTTGGCCCGGGTCAGCCCGCCGTTCTCCGTGAACCAGTCCACGGTCTCGGCGTCGAGCACCTCGCTCCAGATGTAGGAGTAGTAGCCCGCGGCGTAGCCGTCGCCGGCGAAGATGTGCTGGAAGTAGCCCGTCCGGTACCGCGGGGGAATCAGGGGGTGGGCCATCCCTGCCGCAGCCAGAGCCCTGGCCTCGAACTCGGAGGCATCCTCCGGTACGCCGTCGGCTTCCAGGACATGCCAGGCCAGGTCCAGCAGCGCCGCCCCGAGGTATTCCGTGGTGGCAAACCCTTCGCCCCACAGGCGGGACTCGTTGAGCCGGTCGACGACGTCCTGGGCCAGCGGCTCCCCGGTGGCGTGGTGGCGGGCGTAATTGGCCAGTACCTCCGGCCACATGATCCACATTTCATTGACCTGGGACGGGTACTCCACGAAGTCCCGCGGCACGGACGTGCCGGAGAAACGGGGGTAGGTGACGCTGGAGAACAGTCCGTGCAGGGCGTGGCCGAACTCGTGGAAGGCCGTGCGGACCTCATCGAGCGTGAGGAGCGTGGGTTCACCGGCGGGCGGCTTCGAGATGTTCAGGTTGTTGATGACCACGGGCCTGGTGCCAAGCAGCGCGGACTGGTCCACCAGCGAATTCATCCACGCGCCTCCCCGTTTGGTTTCGCGGGTGTAGTAGTCGCCCAGGAACAGCCCCAGCTCTGTTCCGTCCGCTTCCCGCACCTCCCAGATCCGGACGTCCGCGTGGTAGCCGGCGAGGTCCTTGCGCTCATGGAAGGTGACGCCGAAGAGCGAGGTCGCGGCGAAAAACACACCGTCTGTCAGTACCCGGTCCAGCTCGAAGTACGGCCTGAGGGCCTGTTCGTCCACGGTGTACCGTTCCCGCCGCACCTTTGCGGAGTAGTAGGCCCAGTCCCAAGCTTCCAGCGGGTGGCCGGCACTTTCGGCCAGGGCTGCTGCCTCGGCATCGGCGTTCCGGACGGCGGCGGGCGCCAGCCGGTTCAGCATGGACCGGACAGCACCGAAATCCGGGGCAGTCTGCCGGTCCACCACCAGTTCCGCGTAGTTGGCGAAGCCCAGCAGGGCCGCTTTCTCACCCCGGAGCCTGACCATGGATTTCACGAGGTCCAGTACGTCGAGATCGCCCCCGGCGCTGCCGCGGGCCACGGACGCCTCGAAGAGCCGCCGGCGCACATCCCGGTTGTCCAGTGCCGCCAGCGCGGGCTGGTTGCTTGGCTGGATGAGCGTCAGCAGGAACTTGCCGTCATGCCCGGCCACGCGCGCTGCCTCCGCGGCGCTGGCGATCTCGTCGTCGGGAAGGCCTGCGAGCTCGTCGGCGCTGTCCAGCAGCAGGGCGGCGGACTTCATCCCTTCCTTGACGCGCTGCCCGAACTCCGTGCCCAGCCGGGACAGCTCGGCGTTCAGGGACCTGAGCCGGTCCTGTCCGGCGTCGTCCAGCTGAATTCCGGACTGGCGGAACTCCTTGAGGTACTCCTCCACCAGCCTGGCCGGCTCGGCGTCCAGTCCCGCGGTGTCCACGGCGGCGAACCGCTCGTAGAGGGCCCGGTTGAGGTACACCGCATCCTGGTGGGCGGCAAAGCGGGGCGCCAGCTCAGTCTCCAGTTTCCTGATGGCCTCGGAGGCGTCGGACGAGACCAGTGTGAAGAAGGACGCCGCAGCACGGTCCAGCAGCCGGCCGGACCGTTCCATGGCCAGCGCCGTGTTGTCGAAACTGGCCGGTTCAGGGTTGTCCACGATGGCCTGGATTTCCGCCAGGTGTTCGGCGAGCCCGGCGTCAACCGCCTCGGCGTAATGGGCGTCGTCGATGTCGGCAAACGGCGGCAGTCCGAACGGCAGGGTGCTGGGGGACAGGAGGGGATTGGTCATGAAGCAACCCTTTCATGCAGGCCTGCGGTGCACAACGATTTTTGCCGGGCTTCTGCGCGCCGGTTGCCCGCCGCCGGGGTGCCCCGGACGTACGCTGAGGACATGGGGAAAAAGAACGTTCGTGTCCGTGCGGTCCAGGCGGCCGCGGCCGCACTGCTGATGGCGGCGCTGGCATCGTGCGGCGTTGTCGCCGACCAAGCTACTGCGCCTCCACCACCCCCTTCAACACCACCGACGGCGGCCCCCACCCCGAGTGCGACACCCACCCCGACTCCGGGTTCCGGCCCTGCGTGCAAGGCGGTCCGGTGCACGTCCGTCCTGGTCACCGGGGACATGCTGGTCCACACCCAGTTATGGCAACAGGCCCACGATGACGCGGTGGCCGGCGGAGTGAAGGGGCTCGACTTTGGTCCGCTGCTGGAAGGCCAGCGGCGCTACATCGAACAGAGTGACGTCGCCGTCTGCCACCAGGAAACGCCCGTGGCCCTGCCCGGCGGCCCGTTTTCCGCCTACCCGTCCTTCAACGTGCCGCCGCAGATCGCCGCTGCCGCCAAAGCCGTCGGCTACCGGGCCTGCACCACGGCCAGCAACCACACCATCGACCAGGGCACCGAGGGTCTGACGAGGACGCTGGATGTACTGGACGCCGCAGGTCTGGAACACACCGGCTCCTACCGGACGCAGGCTGAGTCCCGGGGCATTCTCATTCTGCAGACGGAAGCCGCCCGGATCGCCGTGATCACCGGCACCTACGGCCTCAACGGCCAGGTCCCGGAGCAGCCGTGGCAGGTGGATATGCTCGACGCGCCGGCCATGGTCGCAAAGGCCAAAGAGGCCAGGAGCCAGGGCGCGGACATCGTCCTGGCCGCCATGCACGCGGGGGATGAGTACGCCAGCGCCCCCAACGCCCAGCAGCTGGAAGTGGCGCACGCACTGGCTGACAGCGGCCAGTTCACCATGATCTACGGGCACCACACGCACTCGGTGCTCCCGATCGAAAAGTACAAGGGAACCTGGATTGCCTACGGGCTGGGCAACGGGGTGACGGAACTGTCGCCGACGTACGTCGTCAACAACGAGGGCCTGCTGCTGAGGGCACAGTTCAGCCAGGACAGTGCCGGAAGGTGGACCGCATCCGACGTCGCCTGGGCACCGTCGGTCATCGTCAGCGCACCCTATCGCTGGTGCTCGGTGGCCAGTGACGCCCCGCAGGGCGTCTGCTCCACTCCCGCGGCTGACGCCGAAACGCGGCTGCGGACCAGGCAGGTGGTGGAGTCCATGGGCGCGGCGCAGGCCGGAGCCCATGAGCTGCTGGTTACCAAAGACCCTGACAGCAAGGGCCCCTGATACCAAGGCCCTTGATACCAAGGCCCTTGATACCAAAGACCCTGACCAGCCGCCTGGTTGCTAACGGGGACGGCGGGCCGCGTGCTCGCGGGCGAGGACGGCGTAGCGGTCATCCGGTTCGCCGGGAGTGAAGGTTCCGTACTTGCGTTCGACGGCGGTCCGGATCAGAAAGTCGGCGAGAGCCGGATTCTTGGGCAGCAGGGAACCGTGCAGGTAGCTGGCCACGATGTTGCGGTACCGTGCGCCCTCGTGGCCGTCGCTGCTGTTGTTGCCCGTTCCCTTCGCCACCGTCCCCAGGGGTTCGACGCCGGGTCCCAGGGTGGTCTGGCCGCTGTGGTTTTCGTAGCCCAGCACCTCCCCGAACTCTGCGGTGGTGACCTTGACGTTGCCGATCAGCCGCTCATCCGTGCCGTGGGTTTCAATGTCCAGGACTCCGATGCCGGGAATGACCGGGCCTGAGCGGGTTTTGAAAAAGCGGCCGAAAAGCTGGTAGAGGCCGCAGATGAGGAGCATGGGCGTGCCGTCCTCGGCCATCCCCTTGAGGAGCCCGGCCCGGGACTGCAGGTCGTCCTGGATGACCAGCTGCCCGCTGTCCTGGCCGCCGCCGCCAAGGATGATGTCCACGTTGTCCGGGAACTCGTCGCCCACGTTGTACTCGAGAAGTTCGGGTGTGTATCCGTGCCATTTCAGCCGCTGCTGCAGCACCAGCGCATTGCCCCAGTCACCGTAGATGTTCATGTCACGCGGATAGAGCTGCAGGACCCGGATGGTGCCCTTGGACGCGTGCGTTCCGGCCGAATCGGGGGTCAAGAGACCACCTCCACTGTGGTGATTTTGGACAGCTCACGGCGGATGGCGAGCATTGAGGTGTAGGTGCAGAAGACGCGCTTCGGCTTGCCCTTCCCCTTGCGGATGAAGTCGGCCAGCGCGGCCGGGATGTCGGTGTTCACGTCTCCGATCTGCACCTCGTCGTACTGCAGGCGCAGCGCCATGTCGTACGCCCGGGAACCGGTGACCTGGTCGACGCCATCCGCCCGCAGGGAGTCGAAGTCCACGTCCCACAGCCAGGACATGTCACGGCCGTCCGCGTAGTTGTCGTTGATGGCGATCATGGTGGCGTAGCCGCCGGAGGGGAACGACTTCAGGCCCAGCCGGAAGCCGCTCGGGTTCTTGACCAGGACCAGGTCCAGCGGGAGCCCGTCCACGGTGAGGCTCTCGCCGCGTCCGAAGGCCGGTGCCACCTCGGACAGGGCCTTCAGCAGGGTTTCATGATCCGGCGTGGCGGCGCCGCCGCCGCAGATGCTGCGGGCGAGGGCCAGCGCGGCAGCGGCGTTGAAGATGTTGTAGACGCCGCGGAGCTTCATCCCGGTGGTGACAGTGACGCCGTCGTACTCAAAATCCGCGTCATCGGCGCCCACACGGCGGAGGACGACGTCACCCTGCGGGCGTTCCGGCACCGCAGGTGCCGGGCTGCCCGGCCCGGCGCGCAGCTCATCGTCGCTGGGGAAGGTGCCCAGCAGGGAATCGTCGAGCCCAAAGTAGCGGACCTCGGGGCCGTGCAGGGTATCGGCGATCCGTGCCACCCGCGGGTCCTCACGGTTCAGGACCACGGTCCCGGTCGTCTTCGCGGCGATGTGCTGGAGGAGCTGGGCGGTCTTGTCGATTTCCCCGAAGCGGTCCAGCTGGTCACGGAGCACGTTCAGCAGGAGGCTGTAGCGCGGAGGCACGCGGTTGACGAAGTGCACGGCGTGGGCCTCGTCCAGCTCCAGCACGGCGATATCGGCGTCGAGCCGTCCCCGCCAGTCGACGTCGCCGAGCAGGGCGGCGGCCACACCCCGGGTGAAGTTGCTTCCCGTCCGGTTCGTGAACACTTTCAAACCCTGGCTTTCCAGCAGCTCCACCACCATCTTGGTGGTGGTGGTCTTGCCGTTGGTGCCGCTGACGACGGCCACGCCGTGGGGAAGGGTGGACAGGGTCCGCTGCATGAAGCCGGGATCGATTTTTTCGACCACCAAACCGGGGAATGCAGAGCCTCCGCCCCTGAGCCGGGAAACCCGGCGGACGAACTTGCCGAGCGGAACGCTGAGGGAAAACATGCTCTGTAATATATCCCAGCAGCGGCATGCAATGCGGCGGGCGGCAGCTGGCGGGGACGGCGGTACACGCCCGGGACACTATGCTGTTTAGATGACCAATTCCCTTTCCAGCGCCCTTCCGCGCCCGGCCGACGTGCCCGAAAAACCCGGGGCTGGCCTGCGCATCGGTGTTCTGGCGCTCCAGGGCGACTTCCGTGAGCACCTGCGCGCGGTGGAGACCGCCGGCGCCGCCGGGGTGGGTGTCCGCCGCCCCGCGGAGCTCGACGGACTCGACGGGCTCATCATTCCCGGCGGCGAGTCAACGGCCATCGACAAGCTGGCCCGCGCCTTCGACCTCGCCGAACCGCTGCGGCAGCGCATCGCCGAAGGCCTGCCGGTGTACGGCTCCTGCGCGGGCATGATCCTGCTGGCGCACGACATCGCCGACCCCGCCGCCGACCTCGCGGGCAATCCCCAGCAGACGTTCGGCGGCCTGGATATCACTGTGCGCCGCAACGCCTTCGGCCGGCAGCGCGAGTCTTTCGAAACCGACCTCGACTTCAAGGGCCTGGAATTCAGCGCCACCGAACAGGGCGTGGCGCCGGTTCACGCGGTGTTCATCCGGGGCCCCTGGGTGGAACGCGTGGGACCCGGCGTTGAGGTTCTGGCCCAGGTGGAACCCGCCGACCCGGAGCACGCCTCCCACGCGGCCGACCTGCAGGGGACGGCTAGAATTGTTGCAGTGCGTTCAGGCCAGCTGCTGGCCACCTCCTTCCATCCGGAAGTGACGGGCGAGAAGCGCGTGCATGAACTTTTTATCCGCATGATCAGAGGAGAAGCGTAAAGCATGTCAGGCCACTCCAAATGGGCAACGACCAAGCACAAGAAAGCCGTCATCGACGCCCGCCGTGCAAAGTCGTTTGCCAAGCTGATCAAGAACATTGAAGTCGCGGCGCGCATGGGCGGTCCCGACCTCTCCGGCAACCCCGGACTCGAACTTGCGGTCACGAAGGCCAAAAAGACGTCTGTTCCCAACGACAACATCGACCGCGCCATCAAGCGCGGTGCCGGGCTCACCGGTGAAGTCGTTGACTACACGGAGATCATGTACGAATGCCGCGGGCCGCAGGGCTCCGCGCTGCTGATCGAGTGCCTTACCGACAACAAGAACCGCGCGGCATCCGAAGTCCGGCTGGCCATCTCCCGCAACGGCGGCACCATCGCCGACCCCGGCTCCGTCAGCTACCTGTTCACCCGCAAGGGCGTTGTGACGCTGCCCAAGAACGACCTCACCGAGGACGACGTCCTGATGGCGGTGCTGGATGCCGGTGCCGAAGAGGTCAAGGACAACGGGGACACCTTCGAGATCCACTCGGAGCCGAAGGACCTGCAGGCCGTCCGCGACGCGCTTAAGGAAGCCGAGATCGAATACGACACCGACGAGGCCGAGTTCGTGCCCTCCATGGAGGTGCCGCTGGACCTGGACGCCGCCAAGAAGTTCATGAAGCTCGTGGACGCCCTTGAGGACCTCGACGACGTCCAGAACGTCTACAGCAACGCTGACCTCAGCGACGAAGTTCAGGCAGCCCTGGAAGCCGAGTGATTTCCCGCGTAGCGTACCGGGGCGGTTGCACGTGACGCTGCGCGTACTGGGCATCGACCCCGGACTGACCCGCTGCGGCATCGGCGTGGTCGACGTCGAAAAGAACCGCCGAGCCACCATGGTGGCAGTCGGCGTGGTGGGCACCTCCCCGGAGGAGACTCTCGACCAGCGGCTGCTGGTGATCGCCCTCGCCGTCGACGACTGGCTCGACCGCTATGAGCCGGACGTGCTCGCGGTGGAACGGGTGTTCTCGCAGATGAACGTCAGCACGGTCATGGGCGTGGCGCAGGCCTCCGGCGTCGTCATCGCCGCCGCTGCCCGGCGCGGCATACCGGTGGCGCTGCACACGCCGTCGGAGGTGAAGGCGGCCGTGACCGGCAGCGGCTCCTCGAACAAGGACGCGGTCACCAAGCTCGTCACCAAGATTCTCAGGCTGGACGCTCCGCCGCGGCCCGCGGACGCGGCGGATGCCCTGGCCCTTGCCATTACGCACGCCTGGCGGGCCGGCAGCGGTGCCTCGATAGCGGGCAGCAGTGCTGGCGCGACCCGCGGTTCAGGCAACCAGTCGCTGACGCCCGCGCAGCGCGCCTGGGCCGAGGCGGAGGCCAAGGCGCGCCGTGCACGCTGAATGTCGCAGGCCCTTGCTAGGGTATTCGTAGATATGTTCGGATAGTCGGTTTTTGCCGGCGCAACTTCAGGAGCCCCGGCCTTGATCAGTTTTCTCCGCGGAACCGTGGCGCACGTCGGACTGTCCACCGCCGTTATCGACCTCAACGGCGCCGGCATGAGCGTCCAGGCCACTCCCCAGACGCTCAGCAAGCTGCGGACCGGCGAGGAGGGGAAGCTGTTCACGTCCCTGATCGTCCGGGAGGACTCCCTGACCCTGTTCGGTTTCGCGAACGACGACGAGCGGGAAGTTTTCGACGTTCTGCTCAGTGTCAGCGGTGTGGGCCCGCGGCTCGCCCTGGCCGTCCTCGCCGTGCACGATCCCGAGGCAATCCGCGTGGCGGCGCACACCGGCGACAGCAAAACCTTCACCAAGGTGCCGGGCATCGGCCCGAAGGTGGCCGGCCGCATCGTCCTCGAACTCGCCGGAAAGCTGGTTCCGCACGGCACGGCAACTCCGGCCGGAGCACCGGCGGTTTCCGCTGAGGAGCTCTGGAAGCCGCAGGTGGTTGCTGCCATGACCAGCCTGGGCTGGTCGGAGAAGGACGCCACGGGCAGCATCGACAAGGCCCTGGCGGACGCCCCCGAGCTCGCAGGCGAAGGCAATGTTGCCGAGATCCTGCGCACCACACTGCGCTGGCTCGGCCAGGACGGCGCCCGGGCGGGCAACAGGGTAGGCAGCCGTGGCTGAACCGTCCCTGGTCGCCGGGGGAGAAGAGCCGGAGGAGCGGGCCATTGAGGCGGCGCTCCGGCCCAAGAACCTCGACGACTTCGTCGGCCAGCACAGGGTCCGCAAGCAGCTTTCCCTGGTGCTGAAGGCATCCCGGATGCGCGGCCGCAGCGCAGACCATGTGCTCTTTTCCGGCCCTCCGGGACTGGGCAAGACCACCCTCGCCATGATTGTCGCCTCGGAGATGAACGCTCCGCTGCGGATCAGCAGCGGCCCGGCCATCCAGCACGCCGGTGACCTGGCCGCCATCCTTTCCTCGCTCTCCGAGGGGGAAGTCCTGTTCCTCGACGAAATCCACCGCATGTCCCGCCCGGCGGAGGAAATGCTCTACATGGCCATGGAGGATTTCCGTGTGGACATCGTGGTGGGCAAAGGCGCCGGCGCCACGGCCATTCCGCTGGAGCTGCCGCCCTTCACGCTGGTGGGCGCCACCACGCGCGCCGGGCTCCTGCCGGGTCCGCTCCGGGACCGCTTCGGGTTTACCGGCCACCTGGAGTTTTATTCGGTGGAGGAGCTTGAGCTCGTGCTGCGTCGGTCTGCCGGCCTCCTCGACCTGAAGGTGAACTCCGCCGGATTCACGGAAATCGCCGGCCGCTCCCGCGGAACCCCCCGTATTGCAAACCGGCTGCTGCGGCGGGTCCGGGACTGGGCCCTGGTCCATGGCATCGAACAGATTGATGCCCGCTCGGCCTCCGCCGCACTGGACATGTATGAAGTGGACAAGCGGGGGCTGGACCGGCTGGACCGTTCCGTGCTGGAAGCCCTGATCACCAAGTTCGGCGGCGGCCCGGTGGGCCTGTCCACCCTGGCCATCGCCGTGGGGGAGGAGCCGGAGACCGTGGAGACGGTCGCCGAGCCGTACCTGGTCCGGGAAGGGCTGCTGGGCAGGACGCCGCGTGGCCGGATTGCCATGGCCCCGGCCTGGACCCACCTTGGACTGACAGTGCCGGCAGGGGTGTTCGGGCAGGAAACCCTGGATCTTTTCGGAGCCGAACCCGGTGATGAGGAATCGTCATCTGAATGGGTTTCCAGCAACCAATAGGAGCGCCCTCCCAGCTTTTCCCTCTAGACTGGAAAGACGCTCGGCACGTCCGGGCTTTGTTTCCGTGTCCCGCTCCGGCGGGCCGCCCGCGGCCGGTTCCCCCGCGTCCGGGCGGGCAGCCCGGTACAAAGCGGACGTCGCTGTCAACCAGCTACGTAAGTACAGAACGGAACTCACTTGCTCGCAGTATTTAGTGTCCAGGCCCAGGCCCAGCCGCAGGCCGGCGGCGGCATCGACATCATGACCATTCTGCTGTTCGTCATGCTCGGCGTGTTCATCTTCATGATGTTCCGCCGCAACAAGAAGACCCAGCAGCAGCAGGCGCAGCTGCAGTCGCAGTTCGCTCCCGGCATCGAGGTCATGACCAGCTTCGGACTGTTCGGCCGCATCGTGTCCATCGATGAGGCGGAGAACAAGGTTGTCCTGGAATTGTCGCCCGGCCACCTTGCCACCGTCCACCGCCAGGCCGTGACCAAGATCGTTGAACCCGCCGCCGAAGCCCACGCCGTTCCCGACGACGCGTCGGCGCTGACGGCCGGCGACTCGCTGGCCCCTGAGGACAAGCTGCCCACCGAGCACAAGACGGGCACGTCCACCGAGACTCCGGATGAAACCCTCAAGCGCCTCAACGACGAGGGCAAGAAGGACATCTAGTCCGCCGCTTCCGCGCTGTACAGCTGCTTCCGCACAGTACAGCTGTCTACGGCTGCGGAGCCGCCGGATGCGACATTCTCGCCCCGGCGGCCCTCCGCAATTAATAGAAAGATAGGCAATGGCACGAACTGGCCGCAATAAACCATCCCTTCGGGTGCTGGTCTGGCTTGGCGTAATCCTGGCTGCCATGACTGCCGTCCTTGCGGGCGGCACAATGTCCGGGGTGGCCAGCTGGAGCCCGAAGCTTGCCCTGGACCTGGAGGGCGGCACACAGATGATCCTGGCGCCCAAGGTTGAGGGTGGCTCGGACATCAACGAGGAGCAGCTCAACCAGGCGGTGGCGATCATCCGCCAGCGTGTGGACGGCTCCGGTGTCGCTGAGGCTGAGATCAGCACCCAGTCCGGCCGCAACGTGGTGGTGAGCCTGCCGGGAACTCCCTCTTCGGAGACCCGCGCCCTCATCCAGGCATCCGCGGACATGAACTTCCGGCCCGTCCTCGTCGCGGGCGCAGGTGCACCGGTACCTGCCGACCAGCGGACACCCGCTGCCCAACTGCCGAAGCCGACCGCCAAGCCCACGAACGCGAGCGATTCGAACTGGATCACTGCGGACGTCCAGAAGCAGTTCGAAGCCCTTGACTGTGATAACCCGGCCCAGGACAAGCAGGAACGTTCCGACCCCGCCAAGCCGCTGGTCACCTGCGAGCCTGCCACGGACCAGACACCCGCGATCAAGTACATCCTTGGCCCGGTGGAGGTCAAGGGCGTGGACATCCAGGGCTCCACCTTCCAGCTGCAGCAGGGCGCGCAGGGTGCCGTCACCAACGACTGGGCTGTGAACATCCAGTTCAACGCCGAGGGCACGGCCAAGTTCAAGACGGTCACCGAACGCCTCAACCAGTTCTACGTCGCCGCGGGGGGTGAGAGCGGTTCCGACCCCAAGTCCCAGTTCGCCATCGTCCTGGATGACCAGGTGATTTCCGCTCCGCGGACCCAGGCTGTTATCACCGACGGACGTCCCCAGATCACTGGCGGCTTTACCGAGCAGTCAGCCAAGGTCCTGTCCGACCAGTTGCGGTTCGGTGCCCTGCCCATCAGCTTCGACATCCAGAGCGAGCAGCAGATTTCGGCCACCCTCGGCGGTGAGCAGCTCCGGATGGGCCTGCTGGCCGGCATGATCGGCCTGCTGCTCGTGGTTGTCTACTCCCTGTTCCAATACCGGGCGCTAGGCTTCGTCACCATCGCGTCGCTGGTGGTGGCGGGTGCTCTCACCTACCTTGCCATTGCCATCCTCGGCTGGACTGAGAACTACCGGCTGTCCCTCGCCGGTGTGGCCGGCATCATCGTGGCCATCGGCCAGACCGCGGACTCGTTCATCGTTTACTTCGAACGAATCCGTGACGAGCTCCGCGAAGGCCGCGGCCTGGTATCCGCGGTGGAGAACGGCTGGAAGCGCGCAAAACGGACCGTCCTGGCATCCAAGGCGGTTAACCTTCTCGCCGCCCTCGTGCTCTACTTCGTGGCCGTCGGCAACGTGCGTGGCTTTGCCTTCACGCTCGGCCTCACCGCCATCGCCGACCTCATCGTCGTGTTCATGTTCACGCACCCGACCCTGCAGCAGTTGGCCAGGACCCGGTTCTTCGGCGAGGGGCACAGGTTCTCCGGTCTTGACCCCGAGCGCCTCGGCGCGGTGCCGCTCTACCGCGGCGCCGGCAGGCTCCGCAGCCCCGAGGACAAGCCGTCCGTGGTGCGCGCCAAGAACACCGGCGCCGCTGCTGAGGCTGAGCGCCGGATGACCATCGCTGAACGCCGCCGCGCGGAGCAGCAGGAGCAGCTCGCCGGTTCCTCCAAGGGCCCGGCCAAGGAGGGCAAGTAATGTCCAATTTCGCGAAATTCGGTAACGAGCTTTACACGGGCAAGCGTTCCTACGACTTCGTCGGAACCAAGAAGATCTGGTTCCTCGTGGCCGCCGTCGCGGTTGCCCTGTCCATCCTGATTCCGGCCGTCAAGGGCGGGTTCAACCTGGGCATCGAGTTCCGCGGCGGCTCCGAGTTCACCGTGTCCAACGTCAAGACCACCGAAGCCGCTTTGGGCGAGAAGGCGGTCCACGACGTCGTTCCCGGCAGCGTGCCCCGCGTCGCCAACGTCGCCGGCACCACCATGCGGATCCAGACGGACAAGCTCAGCGACGACGAGACCCTCAAGATCAAGGAGGGCCTGACCAAGGCTTACGGCGTGACCGACAACGAGGTCACCTCAACCTTCGTGGGTCCGACGTGGGGTGCTGACGTCACCAAGCAGGCCCTGATAGGCCTCGTGGTCTTCGTGGCACTTGCAACGGTCCTGATGGCACTGTACTTCCGGACCTGGAAGATGTCGCTGTCGGCCATCATCGGCATGCTTGTCACTATGTTCATCACCGCCGGCGTCTACGCCCTCAGCGATTTCGAGGTCACACCGTCGGCGATCATCGGCTTCCTGACCGTGCTCAGCTATTCGCTGTATGACACCGTGGTGGTGTTCGACAAGATCCGTGAAAACACGGCCGACATCGACTCCTCCACGCGCCGCACCTTCGGCGAGGAAGTCAACCTGGCAGTCAACCAGACCCTGGTCCGGTCCATCAACACCATGATGGTTGCCATCCTTCCGGTCGGTGCCATCCTGTTCATCGGGGCCGGCCTGCTGGGCGCCGGAACGCTGCGCGACCTTTCGCTGGCCCTGTTCGTCGGGATCCTGATCGGCACCGCGGCGACGATCTTCATCGCTGCGCCGATGTATGCCTGGCTGCGCCAGGGAGAGGCGCCGCTGGTCAAGCAGGCCCAGCGCGTCAAGCAGCGCCGCACGGACGCCGCCGCCAAGGCTGACGCCGCAGAGCCGGCAAAAGCCTAGGCACCTGCACCCGGACCGGATGCCGTCACGCGACGGCATCCGGTCTTGCTTTAACCGCAATGTGCCTGTCCGGGCCGAGCCACCCGGGTTCGGCCACCTCCAGGTGATGGACGCGGTTATCGGTCGGGTACGCAGCGGGAATACACTGGGATAATTAAACGGGTCGTGAGGGGTACTTCATTGGAAGAACGTTCGACGTCGGCGCCAACGGCGGCCGGAGGCAACGGTCCGGGCCAGGGACAGCAGACTGGCCTGGTGGCTGGCGGACGCCCGGGACCGGGCGTGCCCGTGGACAGTTCCGGCGTCCGGCCCACGTTCCCGGGCCGACGTGAGCGCACCAGGTCCCGCCTTGCACGGCTGACGGGCCGGAGCACCGCGACCTACTCGCCCATCCTGGAACCGCTCCTGCGGACCGTCCGGGCGAACAACCCGAAGGAAGACTTCGACCTCATCCAGCGGGCCTTCGTGGTCGCGGAGCAAAGCCACCGCGGCCAGAAGCGCAAGAGCGGTGACCCCTACATCACGCATCCGGTCGCCGTCGCCACCATCCTCGCCGAGCTGGGACTCAGTGGCACCACACTGGCGGCGGCGCTGCTCCATGACACTGTCGAGGATACGCCGTACACCCTCGAGGACCTCCGGGCCGATTTCGGTTCCGAGGTGGCCATGCTGGTTGACGGCGTCACCAAGCTGGACAAGGTCAGCTTCGGCGAGGCCGCCCAGTCCGAGACCGTCCGCAAGATGGTTGTGGCCATGGCCAAGGACATCCGCGTCCTGATGATCAAACTCGCCGACCGGCTGCACAATGCCCGCACGTGGCGGTTCGTCTCCGCTGAATCGTCCGCCCGCAAAGCCCGGGAAACGCTGGAGATCTTTGCGCCGCTGGCGCACCGGCTCGGCATGAACACCATCAAGTGGGAGCTCGAGGACCTGTCCTTCGCGGCGCTCTACCCGAAGGTGTACGAGGAAATTGTGCGGATGGTGGGCGACCGGACCCCGGAGCGGGAGAAGAGCCTCAGCGTGATCCGCAACCAGATCGCGGACGACCTGCGCACGGCACGGATCAAGGCCACGATCACCGGCCGGCCCAAGCACTATTACTCGATTTACCAAAAGATGATCGTCCGGGACAAAGACTTCGACGACATCAATGACCTCATGGGCGTCCGGGTCCTGGTGGACTCGGTCCGCGACTGTTACGCGGCCCTGGGAACCCTGCATTCGCGCTGGAACCCGCTGCCGGGCCGGTTCAAGGACTACATCGCGATGCCAAAGTTCAACATGTACCAGTCGCTTCACACGACGGTCATCGGCCCCGGCGGCAAGCCGGTTGAAATCCAGATCCGGACGCACGAGATGCACCGGCGCGCCGAGTACGGTGTGGCAGCGCACTGGAAGTACAAGGACCAGCCGAACCGGACCGCCACCGGGCCGGGGAGCCCGCGCGATGGAGACATGGGCTGGCTCCGTTCCCTCGTGGACTGGCAGCAGGAGACGTCCGATCCCGGCGAATTCCTGGACTCGCTCCGGTTTGAGATCAACGCGCGTGAGGTGTTCGTTTTCACCCCCAAAGGCGAGGTCATGGCGCTGCCCGCCGGCTCGACGCCGGTGGACTTCGCCTATGCGGTGCACACCGAGGTGGGCCACCGCACCATCGGGGCCCGGGTCAACGGCAAGCTCGTCCCGCTCAACAGCGAGCTCAACCATGGCGACTGGGTGGAGATCTTCACCTCGAAGGCCGAAGGGGCCGGCCCCAGCCAGGACTGGCAGCACTTCGTCAAGAGCGCCCGGGCACGGAACAAGATCCGGCAGTGGTTCAGCAAGGAACGCCGCGAAGAGGCGATCGACCGCGGCAAGGAGCTGCTGACCCGCGCCATGCGGAAGCAGAACCTTCCGCTGCAGCGCCTGATGACGCACGATGCACTGGCCGCCGTGGCGGAGGACTTCAAGTACGTGGACATTGCCGGCCTGTATGCCGGCGTGGGCGACGGCCACACCTCCGCGCAGTCCGTCATGGAGAAGCTCGTCGAGAGCCTCGGCGGCAACGAAACCCCCGACGACGACCTCACCGAAGTCAGCATCCCCACCCAGGTCAGCAAGGCCCGGTTCTCCGATTCCGGCGTGGTGGTCCGCGGCGTGGGCGACGTATGGGTGAAGCTTGCGCGCTGCTGCACCCCCGTGCCGCCGGACCCGATCCTCGGCTTCGTGACGCGCGGGTCGGGTGTGTCGGTGCACCGGACGGACTGCACCAACGTTGCCGGGCTGAAGGACCAGCCGGACCGGATTGTCGACGTCGACTGGGCGCCCACGCAGTCCAGCGTGTTCCTCGTGGAGATCCAGGTGGAGGCGCTGGACCGGAAGTCGCTCCTCTCCGACGTGACGCGCGTGCTCTCCGACAACCACGTGAACATCCTGGCCGCCAGCGTCCACACGTCCACGGACCGCGTGGCGATCTCAAAGTTTGCCTTCGAGATGGGGGACCCCAAGTACCTCAGCCACGTGCTCAGTGCCGTGCGGAGGATCGACGGGGTGTTCGACGTCTACCGGACCACCGGCAACCGCCGGAGAGGCTAACTGCGATAGTTTCTCCAACGCCGCATTCTTGTGCGGCAGCCGGGGCATCGCCTCCACCGCAAGAACCAGGAGCCGGAGCCTGACATCGAGTTCGGGCTTCGCCAGGAGCAGCCGCAACGCGGGAACAGCCCTCTCGGCATCCACATGCAGAGCGATGTCCAGTGCCGTGCGGAGCGGGCTCGAGACCATCAGGCCACCCAGGCTCACGACGTCGAACGGGCCGAGCCGGACCTCGTGGAGGGTGCAGCCCCGGGTGGAGCGAAGGCTGGAGATCCGGCGTTTGGCGTCCACCAGCAGGGCCAGCCGGTCCGGTTCCCGGGCGCAGCCATAAATCCAGGCAGCCGTCATCCGGCCCGCCACCACCCGCCGTCGTACGGGTGCAGGCACCCCGTACGCGGCGGCACGTGCCCGCAGCTGCGGGGAAGCCGCAGTCCCGGGAAGGGTGTAGCCGTGCTGGTAGAGCTGCGTCAGCACGCCGTCGGCCGCCATCGACTGAAGTTCCGGCCAGGTGAACGGCAGCCCCGGCGAATAGAGCTCCAGCAGCTGTGCGGGGGAGTCCGCGGGCGGGGACTCGCCCCGCGACTGTGGCGCGGCTGCCCGAGTCACAGGCGCCGGCGAAGCAGGGGGCCGGCAAACCGGTGCCTGGGAAGAAGGAGGATGGGAGAACGGTGCCATTCCGTCATCCTGCCCGGAAACGTACCAACGGGTAAGGCCCCGCCCCGGCTATGTGGATAACCGGAACGGGACCTTTCCTGGTGGTGTTTAGGAGAGCTCGTGCTGCCTAGGAGAGCTCGCTCGCCGAACGCTGGATCTGGTCCAGCCACGCCTGGCGGGCTTCCAGGGCTTCCTTCGCGGCCTTGATCTTGCGCTGGTCGCCGGCCTTCTCTGCCTCAGCCAGGTCATCCTTCAGCCCGGCGATGGCGGATTCGAGCTGGCTCAGGGCGCTGTTGGTGCGGGCCTTGGTCTCCGGGTTGGAGCGCTGCCACTTCTCGTCCTCAGCCTGGCGGACCGCGTCCTCGATGCGGCGCAGCCCGGCCTCAATCCGGCCCATGTCCGCGCGCGGAACCTTGCCGGCCTCTTCCCAGCGGTCGTGGATGGACTGCAGGGCCTTCTTGGCGGCGGCGATGTCCTTGACCGGAAGAATGCCCGAAGCCTCCTCGAGGAGCGCCTCCTTGACCTTGAGGTTGGCGGCGTACTCCTGGTCGATTTCATCGTTGGCTGCCTGGCGGGAGCTGAAGAAGACGTCCTGGGCGGCACGGAACCGGGCCCACAGGGCGTCGTCATCCTTGCGGCTGGCGCGCGGCGATGCCTTCCATTCGTCCATCAGCCGGCGGTATTCCCCGGCGGCGAAGCCCCAGTCCGTCGACGTGGACAGTGCCTCAGCCTCGGCAATCAGCTTCTCCTTGGCAGCCTTGGCCGCCGAGTTGTTGCTGTCCAGCTGGGAGAAGTAAGCGCGGCGGTGCCGGTCGAAGACGGTCCGGGCTGCACGGAAACGCTTCCAGAGGGCGTCCTCGTTGCTGCGGCCCAGCCGTACGCCGCTCTTCTGCGCCGCCTTCCAGCTTTCAAACAGCTCGTTCATGCGTGCGCTGGACGTCTTCCACTGAACCTGGGCCGGATCGGTTCCGGAGATCGCCTCGGCCTCGGCCACGATGGCCTCGCGGGCGGCCAGTTCGGCGGCGCGGACGGCGTCATGCTGGGCCTTCTCCGCCTTCTCAAGCTCCGTGATCTGCGTGGACAGCGTGTCCAGCCGGCCCTCGGCGGAACGGATGTCGCCCACCATGTTCCGCTCGGCGAGCTGCTCGCGCAGGTGCGTCACGGTCTTCTGCATGTCAGTGGTGGGGGCCTTCGAGGCCACGCGCTGTTCCAGCAGCACAATCTGGGCGACGACGTCGTCGTACTTCCGCGCGAAGTAGGCCAGGGCCTCGTCGTTGCTGACGTCCGGGTACTGCCCGACAGGGTGTTCTTCGCCGTCGATGGTCAGGAAGACGTGCCCGTCGCCCTCAACGCGGCCCCAGCGGGCGGCTTCGGCCAGCGAGGTGGCGGGGGGAGCCTGCACCGGCGTCACGGTGGCAGCGGGGCCGGCCTTGGGCCGGGCGGCAAACGCCGCGGGCGTGGGCGCGGGCCGGGGTGCCGGCGTCGGACGCGGTGACGGTGCGGGCTTTTCCTGCGCAGCCTCCGGCTCGGCAGCCGGCTCGGCAGCCGGCTCGGGGCTGGGTGCCGGCTTTTCCTGCCCAGCCTCGGCCTCGACAGCCTGTTCGGGCTGTGCCGCTGGCTCGGCAGCCTGCGCAGGCTGTGCCGCTTCCACGGACTGTGCTGCATCCACAGATTCGGGATCCACAGATTCGGGGGAAGCCTGGACCTCGGTCACTTCGGCTGCTGTTTCGTCGGATTTCTGACTGTCTGTCACCGCTAAAAGTCTTTCGCTTGGAGGAAAATACTCGTTCATAAGCTGCCCGTGGCCGCTGGCGCCGCAGGCTTCCTACTTCAGAGAAAATGAGTCTATCGTGACTGCTTCCGCAGGTGCGCCGTCTGCGCCACTTTCGCCCGTCTTAAGACCGGCAGCCGCAATCTTCGTTACGACGTCCAGGCCCGAGGTCACATTGCCCACGATGGTGTAGCCGCCGGCGGAGTCGGCCGGGATGACGGTGTCCTTGTAGACGATGAAGAACTGCGTGCCGTTGCCGTAGGCGTTGTTGCCCGTGCGGGCCACGGCAATGGTGCCTGCCGGGTACTTGTTGTCCGCCGGCGTGTTCTCCAACGGTCCCCACGTGTAGTTGGGGTCGCCCTGGCCGTCGCCGGTCTTGGAACCGCACTGCAGGACGCCGAAGTTCTCGGCAGTGGTGAGGCGGTGGCAGCTGACGCCCTTGTAGTAGCCCTGGTCGGCGAGGGACTTGAACACGGCGGCCGCCTGCGGCGCCTTGGTGCCGTCCAGCTGCACACCCACGGTGCCCCTGTTCAGCGTCAGTGAGCCGGTAAACGTCTTGCCGGCCGCAGTCGCCGGCTTGGGGATGTTCGCAGCGTTGGTTTGCGTGGCCGAGGGCGTCGCCGACGCGGAAGGGGAGGCGGACGGCGTGGCCAGGCCCGCTTCAGCGGCGGCGAATTCCTCTTCGGTCGGGTTTCCGGCGAATACAGTCAGTTGAAGCACGACGGCGAGCACCACTGCTGCAGCCCCCGCACTTCCTGCTGCCAGATTGTCCCGCTTGCGGCGCTTCTCCTGGTCACGGCGAAGCTCGCGTTTGGCCTCCATCTGCTGGATGCGCCGCTTGGCTTCGCGTGTTTCGCGTGGACTGGCCGCCACGGGTCCTCCTCATCGATCGGACTGCCGCGCCGGGCAAGCCCTGAAGGCACCCCCGGCAGCAGATTGCGCTGCGTCAAATTTGAAACAGCGGCAGCCCGCCAGAGCCCGGCCCGCCGCATTAGAGATGCGGGCGCCGAAAGCATAAACTGACTGCCGCAATAAGTTTATGCAGAAGAGGCTGGACTCCCGCCGCTGCCGCCGCCGTGTGAGTCAAACGGCGACGCGGAACAGAGCGCAGCGGCTCCGGCCTTCGTTTACCTGAGGAGAAACTCCACCATGGCACGCACCGCCTCCCTGTCCGGATTCCCCGAGTGGCTTCCCGAGGAGCGGCTGGTGGAGCAGCATGTCCTGGACTCGCTGCGCCGCACCTTCGAGCTGCACGGCTTCACCTCGATCGAGACCCGCGCCGTGGAAACCGTGGGACAGCTTCTGCGGAAGGGCGAGATCGACAAAGAGGTGTACGGCCTGAGCCGGCTGCAGGACGATGAAGGGGAGGAATCCAAGGGCAAGCACGATCCCCACGCCCTTGCCCTGCACTTTGACCTGACCGTTCCCTTCGCCCGCTACGTCGTGGAAAACGCCGGCTACCTGGCCTTCCCGTTCCGCCGCTACCAGATCCAGAAGGTCTGGCGCGGGGAGCGCCCGCAGGAGGGCCGTGCCCGCGAATTCACGCAGGCGGACATCGACGTGGTGGGCGACGGCGAGCTGCCCTTCCGCTACGACGTCGAGATCGCCCTGGTCATCGCCGAGGCGCTGGGCGCCCTCCCCATCCCGGAGTTCCGGCTGCGGATCAACAACAGGAAGCTGGCCGAGGGCTTCTACCGCGGCATCGGCCTGACCGACACCGCAGGAGTGCTGCGCAGCATCGACAAGCTGGAAAAGATCGGCCCGGAAAAGGTGGCTGAGCTGCTCAAGGCCGAGCTTGGCGCCACCGACGAGCAGGCGCAGGCGGCCCTGAAGCTGGCCAGCATCCGGACCGAGGACACCTCCTTCGTGGCGCAGGTCCGCTCGCTCGGGGTGAGCGACGACCTCCTGGAGGAGGGACTAAACGAACTCGAGCAGGTGATCGAGGCCGCCGTAAAGCGGGTTCCGGGCAAGGTTGTTGCCGACCTCAGCATCGCCCGCGGCCTGGACTACTACACCGGAACCGTCGTCGAAACCGTCCTGGTGGGGCACGAGCAGCTCGGCTCGATCTGCTCCGGCGGCCGCTACGACGCCCTCGCCAGCAAGGGCAACCGGAAGTTCCCCGGCGTCGGGCTGTCCATCGGCGTGACCCGGCTCGTCTCGCGCATCCTCAGCCAGGACCTGGCCAAGGCTTCCCGTTCCGTGCCTACGGCGGTGTTCGTGGCGCTTACCTCGGACGAAAGCTGGGGAGAAGCCCAGGACGTGGCCACGGAGCTGCGCAGCCGCGGCATCTCTGCCGAGGTGGCCGCCAAGGCGGAGAAGTTCGGCAAGCAGATCAAGTTCGCGGACAAGCGCGGCATCCCCTTCGTCTGGTTCACGGACGAGGACGGCAAGCACCAGGTGAAGGACATCCGCTCCGGCGTGCAGGTCGACGCCGATCCGGCGACCTGGACGCCGTCTGACGAGGACATCCACGTACAGGTCATCGCCGCACCCGCTTCCTGAGCTTCCGCAGGCGAAGCACGACTGCCCGTCCCAACAGCCCGGCGGCCATCACAGCCGCCATGCCCAGCGCCGAGGCCGGCGGCAACGTGAAGGCCAGAACCAGGCACCCGGCCAGCCCGGCGGCGTTGAGCCATTTGGGCGCGTGCCGGGGCCGGTCCTGGAGCGTGAACGCTGCGGCGTTGGTCACCGCGTAGTACAGCAGGACGCCGAAGCTGGAAAAGCCGACCACTGTCAGCACATCGGTGGTCACCAGCAGTAGAACCACGACGGCGGCCACTGACAGTTCGGCGGTCACCGGCACCGTGTGGCGTCCGCCCACGCGGGCCAGGGGGCCGGGCAGATCGCGTTCCCGGGCCATCGCCATGGCTGTGCGCCCCACGCCGGTGATGAGGGCCAGCAGTGCGCCGAGCGAAGCGGCGGCGGCGCCGGCCTGGACCACCGGTGCCCCGGCAGACAGCCGGGACTGCTGCACCGCGTCGAGCAGCGGCGCGGCAGAGGAGGCCAGCACATCCACGGGAAGATGCGCCAGCAGCAGGGCCCCCAGCAGCAGGTAGATCACCAGGGCGCCGGCCAGGGCGCCCAGGATGGCACGGGGGACGACCCGCGCCGGGTCCCTGACCTCCTCGCCGAGCGTGGCAATACGTGCGTAACCGGCGAAGGCGAAGAACACCAGACCCGCAGCGGGCAGGATGCCCCAGGCGCTGTCCGGCTGCTCTGACACAGCGCCGCCGGACACGTGCGGTCCCAGGATGCTCGCCGTGGCGACGAAGGCAAGGGTCGCCAGGACCACAGCCAGCAGGATGCGCGTCAGGAAAGCGGTCCGGGTGATGCCCAGCAGGTTCACGCCGGTCAGTGCCGCGACCGCCGCGATGGCTACGGGGGTGGCGAACCCCGGTGCGACGTACTGGCCGAAAGTGAAGGCCATGGCCGCGCAGGAGGCCGACTTGCCGGTGACGAAACCCCAGCCGGCGAGGAACCCGGGCCACTCGCCAAGTCGCTTCCGGCCATAGACGTAGGTGCCGCCGCTTTGCGGATATTTTGCCGCGAGCTGGGCCGAGGCGACGGCGTTGCAGTAGGCCACGGCCCCGGCCAGGGCGATGGCCACGAGGAGCAGGTTTCCGGCCAGCCGGGCGGCGGGGGCGAAGACGACAAAAACGCCGGCGCCGAGCATGGATCCGAGGCCGATGGCTGTTGCGTCGGCCACACCCAGCCTTCGTTGCAGCTGCTGGTGCTTGGTCATGCAGGGCAGGAACCTTTCAAACGGGTAAACTCGGACGGGATCGTTTCCGCAACGATCGTATTTGAACTTCATTCTGTCTTCCTTCTGAAAGGAATGCTGTGCTGCGCACACATGACCTCGGATCCCTTCGTTCCGAGCACATTGGACAAACCGTAACCCTGGCAGGCTGGGTCGGCCGCCGTCGTGATCACGGTGGTGTCGCATTCGTCGATCTGCGTGACGCCTCGGGCGTGGCGCAGGTGGTGGTCCGTGAGGAAGAGGTCTTCCACGGGCTGCGCAACGAATATGTGCTGCAGGTGACCGGAACGGTCTCCAAGCGCCCGGAAGGCAACGAGAACCCTGCCCTGGCCACGGGCGACGTTGAGGTCATGGCGGACAAGGTGGTCATCCTCAACACCGCCGACGCGCTGCCCTTCCAGATCGACGAGCACGTTGAGGTCGGCGAGGAAGCCCGGCTCAAGCACCGTTACCTGGACCTGCGCCGTCCCGGACCCAGCCGCAACATCCGCCTCCGCTCCGAGGCCAACCGCGTGGCGCGCGAGCTGCTCCACGAAGAGGGCTTCGTCGAAATCGAAACGCCGACCCTGACGCGTTCGACGCCGGAAGGCGCCCGTGACTTCCTGGTCCCCGCCCGTCTGGCGCCTGGTTCCTGGTACGCGCTGCCGCAGTCGCCGCAGCTGTTCAAGCAGCTCCTGCAGGTGGGCGGCTTCGAGAAGTACTACCAGATCGCCCGCTGCTACCGCGATGAGGACTTCCGCGCGGACCGCCAGCCCGAGTTCACCCAGCTCGACATCGAAGCCAGCTTCGTGGAGCAGGATGACATCATCCGGCTGGGTGAAAACATCGTGAAGGCCGTCTGGAACCTGATCGACGTCGAAATTCCGACGCCGATCCAGCGCATCACCTACGCCGACGCCATGGCCCGCTACGGCTCGGACAAGCCGGACCTGCGGTTCGGCCAGGAACTGACCGAGCTGACCGAGTTCTTCAAGGACACCAACTTCGGTGTCTTCAAGGCGCCCTACGTCGGCGCCGTCGTCATGCCCGGCGGTGCCTCACAGGCCCGCCGCGCCCTCGATGCCTGGCAGGAATGGGCCAAGCAGCGCGGCGCCAAGGGCCTGGCCTACGTCCTCTACAAGGAGGACGGCGAGCTCGCCGGCCCGGTGGCCAAGAACCTCACCGAGACCGAACGCGCCGGCCTGGCCGACGCTGTCGGTGCCAAGCCCGGCGACTGCATCTTCTTCGCCGCCGGCGAGAAGACCCCGTCCCGCGCGCTGCTGGGTGCTGCCCGTGTCGAAATCGGGCACCGCACCGGCCTGATCGACCCCAACGCCTGGGCCTTCTGCTGGGTGGTTGACGCCCCCATGTTCGAACCCGCCGCTGCCGCGGTGGCCTCCGGCGACGTGGCGGTCGGTACCGGCCAATGGACCGCCGTGCACCACGCCTTCACCTCGCCGAAGCCCGAGTTCCTGGACTCCTTTGACCAGGACCCGGAATCCGCCCTCTCCTACGCCTACGACATTGTCTGCAACGGCAACGAGATCGGCGGCGGATCCATTCGTATCCACGAACGGGACGTCCAGGAGCGCGTCTTCGAGCTCATGGGCCTGGACAAGGCCGATGCCCAGACGAAGTTCGGCTTCCTGCTGGAGGGGTTCAAGTACGGTGCCCCGCCGCACGGCGGCATCGCCTTCGGCTGGGACCGCGTCGTTGCGCTGCTGGCCGGCGTTGACTCCATCCGCGACGTCATCGCCTTCCCGAAGTCCGGCGGCGGCCACGACCCGCTGACGGACGCTCCGGCTCCGATCACCTCGCAGCAGCGCAAGGAGGCCGGCGTGGACTTCAAGCCCGAGGCCAAGAAGCCCGAAGCGAAGAAGCCCGAGGAAAAGTGAGCCGGAGTTGACCGCATAGACGGTCGCGAAGCTTAACCAGGAGCAGGAGGCTCCCCGGATCTGGACTGCAGATGCCGGGGGGCCTCCTGCCGTTTGACGAAGGAGTGCCGTGGGGGACACCGCCCAGCCGGATGCTGTCCTGCCCGATTTGGAAGCCGTCATGGATGCAGCCTGGCCCGCACCGGACCGGAAAGTGTCCGGCGGCTGGGTTCTCCGCGCCGCCGGCGGATTGACCCAGCGTGCCAACTCCATCTGGCCCCGGACGGAGCCGCTGGGAACGGGGGATGAACGGCTCGCGGCGCTCCGCGATGCCCGAAGCTGGTACCGCGGCCGCCGCCTGCCCGTGATCTTCCAGCCCGGGCCATCCTTACCGGCTGCCCTGCACTGTACGCCCTGGTGCGGGACGACGGCGGCCAGCCGGCCGCCGTCGGACGCCTTGCCCTTGTTCCCGGTACAGCAGGCAGTTGGGGCGGACTGTACTGCATGGCCACCCGGCCCGAGGCCCGGCGCCGCGGCTATGCCGCGCGGGTCCAGGAAGCTCTGTTCCGGGAAGGCGCGGCGCGGGGGATGGCCGGCTACTGGCTGCTGGTGATGGCGTCGAACACCGCTGCCCGGGAGCTCTACTCCCGGGCAGGATTCCACGAAGTGTCCCGCTACTACTACCGGCAGGAGCGGCCGAAGCGGCATCTCACCGGCTGCTGACGCCGGGTCAGCGGTGCTGGAGGGCGGCCTGCTGCGTTTCGGCCTGCCGCCGGCGTGCCGTGCCTTCCAGGTACGGCGCGCCGAGTTCCCCGATGGGGGTCGCGGCAGTCTCGCGGGACCAGAACGCGGATCCTGCGGCAATGATCATGCACACGGTGCCGAAGACGGCCACCGGCACCCAGCCCCAGGTCCCGGGGGCCAGCAGCAGTCCGGCGATCATCGGGCCAAAGCCGGCGAGCACCAGCCCGAACTGGTTGCCCAGGGCCATGCCGGAGTACCGCACGGGCGCTGCGAACTGCTCGGCGAAGAACGCCGGCCAGACGCCGTTGAACCCCGAGTACAGCACCGTCATGTTCAGGAACGCGGCACCGAAGACCAGCACGATGTTGCCGGAGGAGAGCGCCAGGAAGTACAGGAAGATCGTGACCGAGCAGCCGATCGCGGCCGTCAGCAGGAGGGGACGCCTTCCGATCCGGTCGGACAGCCTGGCCGCGAGCGGCATGGCGAACATGGACAGGCCGATGGCCACGGCGTTGACGGTCAGGATGGAGGCACGGTCGAACCCGGCGTCGGCCGTGGCGTACGCGAGTCCGAAGACGGTGAAGATGGTCTGCATCACGGACATGATGGACATTCCCGCCACCCGCAGCACATCCGGGGCCTGGAAGCGGAGCACTTCCTTGATGGGCATCGGGGTAACCTGGCGGCGGTCCTGGGCCTCCTCGAAGACCGGGGTCTCATCCAGGTGGGTGCGCACCCAGTAGGCGATGGCCAGCACCACGATGGACAGCCAGAACGGGATGCGCCAGCCCCAGCTCATCATGGCCTCCCGCGGCAGCGACGTGACCGGGATGAAGACCAGGGTGGCCAGCACCATGCCGGAGGCGTACCCCGTCATCACGAAGCTGGTGAAGAACCCGCGCCTGCCCTCGGGCGAATGTTCCAGCGTCAGCGTGGAGGCGCCGGCCGATTCCGCACCGGCGGAGAAGCCCTGCGCCAGCCGGCCCGCCACCAGCAGGATGGGTGCCCAGATGCCGAGCTGGTCGTAGGTGGGCAGGAACCCGATGCCGAGGGACGCCACGCCCATGATGCCGAGCGTCAGCAGCAGGATCTTCTTGCGTCCCAGCTTGTCCCCGAAGTGGCCCATCACCAGCCCGCCGACGGGCCTGGCCACGTAGGCGACGCCGAAGGTGGCGAAGGCGCCGATCAGGCCGATGGCGGGATCCGCGGACGGGAAGAACAGGTGGGGGAACACGAGGGCTGCGGCGGTGCCGTAGATGAAGAAGTCGTAGTACTCCAGCGTGCTGCCGAGGAAGGACGCCAGGGCGGCCTTGCGGGGTGTCTTACGGGGTACCTGCGGTGATGGGGAAGCGGTCACGGGAATCTCCTTAAGACTGCGTTGTCTCAATGGGCGCCGGCGTGGCATCCGGGAGGTGGAAGTCCACCGCGAGGATCTGCCGGCTGTTGGGGAATGAGTACGCCTTCAGCGGCTCGTGGAGCGGGTGCGTGTTGTACACGGCGATGTCCTCGACGCTCTCAAAGTCGGCCACGATGGCGTAGTCGAAGGAGCGTTCCGTCTTGAGGACGTCCGGGCCATGGCTGAGGCTGTGCATGCCGGGGATCTTTCCGGCCATGTGGTTGAGCCCGTCAATCCAGGCCCGCCGGTCGGCCGGCGGGAAGTCGGGCTTGAACTTGAAGAGCACGGTGTGGCGGATCATCTCAGGCACCCGCCTCGACAAGCTCGGCCACCGGTGACGTGGCGTACTCCGGGGACTGGCCGGCCAGGGCGCGTCCGGCGAGGTAGCCCATGGTCATGATCGGGCCGAGGGTGGCACCGGCGCCGGGATAACCCGCAGCATAGGCGTTTTCCGTGGTGTTGCCGGCGGCGAACAGGCCCGGGATGGGGCGGTCGTCGACGTCGAGCACGCGGGCTGAACCGTCGGTGGCCACGCCGCCGTTGGTGCCGAAGGCCCCATTCACCACCTCCAGTGCGTAGAAGGGCCCGGACTCGAGCGGCCCCAGCGAGGGGTTCGGCCACGGGCAGTCGGCGTCGCCCCAGTACTTGTCGTAGGCGCTTTCGCCGCGGCCGAAGTCAGGGTCCTCACCGCGCGCCGCGAACCGGTTGAAGCGGGCCACGGTGGCCTCGAGGTTTTCCGCCGGCACGTTGATCTTCGCGGCGAGCCCGGCCAGGGTGGGCGCCTCGATGAGGTAGTCAGGTGTCGGCTGGCCGGCACGGTGGGCCAGGATGCCGTAACGCTCCAGGTAGCCGTGGTCCACGATGACGTGCGCCGGCGTGTTCAGGGTTTGGTTGGCGGCGGAGTCCCAGGACTGCAGGCTGCGGGCGAGGTCGTTGTAGTTTTGGGACTCGTTGGCGAAGCGGCGGCCATGCCGGTTCACCATGAGGGACCCCGGGCCTTGCCGTTCGAACCGCAGCAGGGTGCCTACCGGTTGGCCGTCGCGGGTGTCGCCGGTGACGGACATCGGCGCCCACCACGCTTCACGCGTGCCGCGGGTCTGGCCGCCGATCCGCTGTGACATCCGGAGGCCGTCGCCGGTGTTCGACGGCGTCGAGCACATTGTGTACAGCCGGGATGCGAGCAACGAGTCGGCCAGGGCCTTGTCCCACTCGAAGCCGCCGGTCGCGAGCACCACGCCGTCACGGGCATGAAACGCCTCGCCGCTTTCCAGTTCGACGCCGGTCACCCGGCCGCCGTCGGTCAGCAGGCGGTGGCCGCGTGCCCCGGTGACAAGTGAGGCACCGTCGCGGACCAGGCTGGCGAGCAGCATGGAAACGAGCGCCTGGCCCTTGGCGACGAGACCTTTGTCCTGACGGCCGGCAAGTTCATCCCAAGGGAACTTGGTGAAGGCGCCCCAGTCCTCGTACTCCTGCATGGTGAACGGGGCACGGCCGTCACTGCGCACGTGCTCCTTGAGTTCGCCCAGCGCCGCGGTGCTGTTGAACAGCTCGGGCTCCACGGTCCGGCCGCCTGTCACGGCCCCGGGCAGGTCCTGCCGGTAATCGGGGAAGTTGTTGAGGAAGATGAAGCGGACACCGCACTCCTCCTCGACGAAGCGCAGCATCTGGTCGCCGTAGTCCAGCGCCGCGTCCAGCAGTTCCTCGCGGCCCCTTCCGCGGGCAACAGCGCGCACGTACCGGGCGGCTGCGGCCTTGGAATCGGCGATCCCGGCCTTCCGGGCGTGGTGGTTGTCTGCCACCCAGAGCATGCCGCCGGAAACGGCGGAGGTTCCGCCGAGCAGTTCACTTTTTTCAAGCACGACGACGGACTTGCCGGCCCGGGCGGCGGTGGCCGCCGCAGTCAGTGCCCCCGCGCCGGAACCGACGACAACGACGTCGTAACTGTCAGCGGGGGTGCCGTTGATGAATTTCATGGGGGTGTTGCCTTTCGGAAGGAAGATGAAGGGTGCTGCGGCCGGTGCCGCAATGGGAGCCAGGGCTGCGTCAGACAGCCGTGTAGCCGCCGTCGATGACCAGCTCGGCGCCGGTGGTGAAGCGTGATTCGTCCGAGGCCAGGTAGAGCACGCCGTAGGCGATCTCGTCGGGTTCACCCTGGCGGGGGAGCGGGTTGGAGCCAACCAGCTGCCGGTAGTAGGCCTCGGGGCCGATGTCCGACTGCTCGGCGGAACGGCGGCTCATCCTGGTGTTCATGGACCCGGGATGGATGGAATTGACCCGGATGCCGTAGCCGCCGTAGGCCGCCGCGTCCGACTTGCTCAGGAGCCGCACGGCGCCCTTGGTGGCATGGTAGAGCGGCACGTTCCGGCCGCCGGTAAGGCCGTGGATGGAGGAGAAGTTGACGATGCTGCCACCGCTCTTCTCGATCATGCCGGGGACCACGTGCTTGGTCATCAGCCAGACGCCTTTGACGTTGACGTTGAAAATCGCGTCGAAGTCCGCCGTCGAGGCGGTGTGGGACGCTCCTGCCGGGCCGATGATGCCGGCGGCGTTGACCAGGATGTCCGGGGTGCCCAGTTCGTCGCGGACCCTGCGGACCGCATCGGCGACGCTGTCTTCATTGGTGACATCGACGTCGTACTCGCTGATGTTCTTGTGGGAAGCGGGGGCAGGGATGCCGCCAACGTCCAGGCTGGCAACGTTCGCGCCGTGCTCGGCAAGGAGGGCGGCGGTGGCGCTGCCCAGGTCGCCGCGGCCTCCGGTGACTATGGCCGTTTTGCCGGCCACGCGGTTCTGGGTGGGATTCATGTGGTGCTCCTCGTGATCCTGCAGCCTCGTCGCTGCTTCCCAGCCAGCGTGGCAGGGGGCCTGTGAGTGGAACCACACGATTACCGATGAACGGCAAAACCGGCTTCAGTGCCTTTGGCTAATGACTCTGGCGGAGAGTTCCCTTCAGTTCGCCCCGCCAGCCCAGGGCCCTCGAAATTCCGCGGGCCGCTGCCATCAGCACGGGCACCCGGGCGGGGGCGTTCTCCTCGTTGCGCGGCACCACGACACTGAGTGCGGCACGGACCGTGTTGTCGGCACCGAACACCGGCACGGCGATGCCGCTGGACTCCGGCACGATCACCCCGGGCATGGCAGCAAATCCGCGCTGGCGGATCTCCGCCAGGTGGCGCCTGAGGGCAGCCGGCTCGGTCAGCGTCGTCTCGGTGAACTTGCTGAGGGGCCGGGCCAGGAACGCGTCCTGGTAGGCAGCGGGGGAGTGGGCCAGCAGCACCAAGCCCGAGGAGGTGGCATGGACCGGCAGCCTCCCGGCGATCTTGGTGATGTCCACGATGGTCCTGTCCGAGCCAAGCCGCTCGATGTACAGGACCTCGTCCGAGTCGAGAATCCCCAGGGTCGTGGAGTGCTGCACCACCGCCTGGACGTCCTCCATGAACGGCAGGGCCGCCTCGCGCAGGCCCAGCATCTTGGAACCGCGGGAAGCCAGTTCCCACAGCCGGGTGCCGATGTGGATGTCGCCGCCGGGCTCGCGCTCCAGCAGCCGCTCGAGGAGCAGGTCGTTGACCAGCCGGTAAGTGGTTGTCACCGGCAGGCCGGTGCGGCGCCCCAGTTCTGCGACGCTCATGGCGGAGTGCCGGTCGTCGAAAGCGCTCACGATCTTCACGAAGCGGCCGATGATCGACTCGCCGGACGCGGAGTTGGCCACGGTTCCTCCTGTCGATTCCCGCTCAATGGTAATCCCGCTCCCCGGCGGCTGCGCTTCCGGATTTACTGGGCGTTTGTCAGTCACCCGCCTGCCGCCGCACGAAAGAGGCCGGGAGGCAGAACGGAGCAGGAACCTTGGCCAACTCACCATCCGGGGAATCGGTAATCAGCCGTGTCGTACGGCTCATGGGCGCCTTCGACCGGAACCTGCAGTCCCTGCCCCTCTCCGGTCTCGCCCGCCGCGCCGGCCTCCCGCTGACCACCGCCCACCGGCTCGTGGACGAACTCGTGGCCCACGGGCTGGTTGAGCGGCTGCCGGACGGTAATCTGTGCTCCGGGATGCGGATGTGGGAACTCGCCGCCCGGGGATCGCGCGCCCTGAACCTTCGTGAGCTGGCGCTGCCGTTCATGGAGGATGTCCAGGCAGCGGTCCACCAGCACACCACCCTGGCCGTGTTGGACCACGGGACTGTGCTGTACGTGGAGCGGCTCTCCTCGCCACATTCCAGCCTGGACGCGGCCCACATTGCACAGCGGATGCCCATCCACGCAGCTTCGTCCGGCCTGGTGCTGCTGGCCTTCTCGCCGCCGGCCGTCCAGGCCGCGGTGCTCTCGCAGCCCTTAGCCGCGGTGACTCCAGAGACCTTGACCGATCCCCGGCTTATCCGCAAGCACCTGGCCGAGATCAGGCAGTGCGGCTACGTGGCTCTGCCGGGCATCGGCGTCACCGAATGGGCGGGCATTGCCGTGCCCGTTTTCGGGCCCGGCAAGACGGTCGCTGCGGCGCTTAACGCCATCGTGCCCAGGCGGGACGCCGCGGTGCCGTTGATCGTCCCGGCCCTTCTGACTGCTGCACACGGGATCTCCCGCGCGCTGAAATCCGCCCAGGTGCAGGCTGCCTGGCCGGTAGGCCGGGCGGACTTTCGCAACCGATGAACGGAAGACCCGTGGGTGCCGGAACGGCGGATGGCGCACCGTGGAGTGAGAGGCGGATCACACCGGATCACGCCGAAGCCAACCGGAAAGAAGGACGATGATGCCTGCCGCACTGACAGAAACCCTGCCTCCGTATTCACATGAACTGGACTGGCCACAGGGTATGGCACCGTTCAAGGTGGTCGACGACGGCACCCAGGGGGATCCCTACGGCCACTATGCGTGGATGCGGGAGCACGCCCCGGTGCTCCGCGCCCAGTCACCCGTTTCGGACGTCTGGTTCATCTCCCGGTACGACGATGTCCGCCGGGCCATGCGCGCACCGAAAGTCTTCTCGTCCGAGGTTGTGGACCCGGTCCCGCTGACCTTTCTGACCCTGTTCGACGCCCCCAACCACACCCGCCTCCGCCAGGTGGTGGCGCAGGCCTTCACCCCCAAGGCCATTGCCCGCTTCGAGGACCGGGTCCGGGAGAACGCGGAAAAGTACCTGGTGCCGATGCTTGCCGCCGGCGGCGGGGACGCAGTGGACGAGTACGCTATCCCGCTGAGCATGTCCACCATCAGTGCTCTGCTCGATGTGCCTGCCGAGGACTTCGGGAAGATGAAGTTCTGGTCCGACGAAACGTTCAGCTACTTCGGCCGGCTGGCCCGCAATGCGCAGGGCACCGGGACCGACGAGCAGAGCGCCCTCGAGTTCTTCGAATACCTCAAGGGCACTATGGAGCGGCTGTACCGCGAGGAGAGCGGCTCCGTGGGCGGACACATTGCCCGGATGTGGAAGGAGGGGCTGCTCAGCGAGAAGGAAGCCAAGGAACTCTGCGCCTTCGTTTTCGTCGCAGGCCACGACACCACCACCATCCTGCTGGCCAACGCATTCCGCGTCTTCAGCGAGCACCCTGGCCTGCTGGGCCGGATCCGCCGGAATCCGGACGACGCAAACCTCTTCGTCGAGGAACTGGCCCGCTACCGCGGCACCGTGCAGCGCGCCAGCCGGATCACCACGGAGGAGGTGGAGGTTGCCGGAGTGACGATTCCTGCCGGCGCCATTGTCCGCCTGCTGCCCGCCGCAGCGAACCGTGACAGCAGGAAGTACCCGGACGGCGAGCGCTTCGACATCGACCGCAGCACCGACGGGCACCTGGGCTTCGGGCACGGGGTCCACAGCTGCCTCGGCGCTCCCCTGGCCAAACTCGAGGTCCTGGTGACGGTGAGGCTCCTCGCCGAAAAGCTCGCATCGGTCAGCCAGGATCCGGACCGGCCCATCGAGTATGTGCGCGGCAACAACCTGACCAACTCCGGGCCGGAGCACCTCCACGTGGTGCTGCATCAATTGAACGCAGGGCACGCCAAGACAGTGCAGACCACTGCGGTGCAGGCCATGGCAGGACAGCCCAATGAGTAGCGCGGCCGCAACGGGCAATGGCGGTCCGGTGGTCATCGTCGGTGCGGGGCACTCCGGCGTGGCCGTTGCCGCCGGGCTCCGGGCGAGGGGCTGGGAAGGCGGCGTTCTGCTGATCGACGCGGGCAACGGGCTTCCCTACGAGCGGCCGCCGCTCTCCAAGGAACTTCTGAAGGCCGGCGCAGTGGATGAGCCAGCCGTCCTGCGCAAGGAACGGTTTTATACGGACAAGGGCATCGACCGCCTGGCAGGCGTCACCGCGGAGTCCATCGACAGGAACCGCCGGACCGTGCTGCTGTCCGACGGCACGCGGCAGCCCTACCACCGGCTCGTGATCGCCACCGGGTCACGGGCGAGGCCCCTCACGGTGCCGGGTGCGGGCCTGCCGGGAGTCAGATCGCTGCGGACCCGGGACGATGCCCTGGAACTCAAAGGCCTGCTGGTCCCGGGAGCCCGCGTCGCCATCATCGGCGCGGGGTATATCGGGCTGGAGGTGGCCGCCGCTTCTGCCGCGAAAGGCTGCGACGTCACGGTGCTCGAATTCCAGGACAGAGTCATGAGCCGGGTAACGGCGGCTCCCGTCTCCCGCCACTTCGAGCAGCTCCACGAGCGGCACGGCGTGCGGTTCGTCTTCGGCGCCGCGGTCACGTCTATCGACGGCGGGCAACCGACCGGCGGCGGACAGACGGCCCATAGCGTGACAACCGCCGATGGCTCCGTCTTTCCGGCAGACGTCGTCCTGGCCGGCATCGGCATCCTGCCCAACCAGGAGCTGGCCGCGGACGCACGCCTGGACTGCAGGGACGGCATCCTGGTGGACGGCGACGGCCGGACGTCGGATCCGGCCATCTACGCCAGCGGTGACGTCACCCGGTTCACCAGCCCCATCGACGGCGTGAGCCAGCGGCTGGAGTGCATCCAGAACGCGCTGGCCCAGGCAGACCGGGTGGCCGCGCACATCACCGGCCAGGCGGCCGCAGAGCCGGAAGTTCCCTGGTTCTGGACCGTCCAGCACGGTGTCCGGCTGCAGACCGCCGGAGTGCGCCACCCGGAGGACCACGTGATCGTCCGCGGCGAACCGTCCGGCGGCAAATTCTCCGTGGTCTATCTCCGCGGCGGCCGCCTCGCCGCCGTCGACACCATCGCCAACCTTGCCGACTTCCGGTCCGCCAAGCGGCTCATTGCCCAGGGCGCCCGGATCGATCCGGCACGGGCCGCTGACCCCGGCATTCCCCTCGCCGACACCATCCTCACCGGCCCTATTTCCAACAACCCCGACCATGCAGCCGCTGCCCTCACTGCAGCCCAACGCTGAGGAGACCGACATGAGCAACACCCACACGAGCAGCAACCAACTGACGGTCGTGGACCGTGAAGGCACCACCCATGACCTTGAATGGGAGCCTGACCAGACCATGATGGAGGCGCTCCGGGACAACGACCTGCCCGTCCTGGCCTCATGCGGCGGCACGGCCTCCTGTGCCACCTGCCACGTGTTCCTCGAGCAGGCGGTCTTCGACACCCTCGAGGAACGCAGCGAGGACGAACTCGAGCTGCTCGTCGAGGCCGAGAGCTACCGGGAATGCGGCTCGCGCCTCTCGTGCCAGGTGGGCTTCAGCCGGGACCTGGACGGGGTCACGATAACGCTGGCTCCTGAGGAGTAGCCGGCGCTGCCCCGTTTCGGCAGCTACCTCCCCGGCGGGTCTGTCACCGTCACCCGTACCGCGCAGGCGTCGGCCGCGGCCTTCTTCACGACGGCGGCGCGGGGGTCGGGGACGTCGAGGTAGGCCAGGCGGGGCAGGCCTGCCCAGGGCTTCAGGGCAGGCAGCGCCAGGACATCGTCCGCCAGAGCACGGTCACCTCCCGGCAGGATGTATTCGAACGTCTGGGCGGCAAAAACCAGCCTCGCCTGCTCCGCCACCGCCTCCACCATCGCGTCCGCCTGGTTGGCGCGGCGCCGGGCAAACCGCTGCTGGGACTGGCCGCCGGCCGCGGAGCGGGACTGCACGTACTTGGAACCGGTCTTGGCGGCGAGGATGCTCCCTTCGCTGGCCACGGCCACCCCGTAGCCTCCCCGGCGGACCAGGAGCAGGCCCACAGTGCGCGGCTGGGAAGCCAGTGAAGCCAGCCTTTCCACCAGGCCTGACCCGCGGCCCGGCCGGCCGTCGTCGGGCCACGGCGCCTGCAGCAGTGCAGTGGCACCGTCCGCGGCGGCCAGCCGAACGCCGTCGTCGTGGTCCTCCATCTCCAGGTCACCGTGGCTGGCGGCGAACCGTTCCACCCAGCCGGCCAGCCGCGGACCGGGGATGAACGCGGTCCTGGTGGACACGCCGCGTCCCGGTGCTGGTTGTCCCCGTTCCGGGCGGTTGCCTGCCATTGCCGGATCCCCTGCTTTCATGGCCGGATTTTTCCTGCTGATTCTGGAAGTAGCCTATCTATGTGGATGATCTCTTTGGTTCGGCGGCGCAGGACGGCGACGACGACAACGACGACGCCGTCAGCACCGCCGGCTCGACCGGTTCTGTTCACCCCAGATCGGGTCAGTCACGTGCCACCCAGCCGCGCAGTCCGCTGGCGGTCCGAATGCGGCCCCGGACGCTGGACGAGGTGGTGGGCCAGCAGCATCTGCTGGGCCAGGGGTCGCCGCTGCGCCAGCTGGCAGCCGGGGCCGGGGCAGATGCCGCCGGCCCGGCCGGGCCGAGCTCGCTGATTCTCTGGGGCCCTCCGGGCACAGGGAAAACCACGCTGGCGCACGTGATCGCGCGCGGTCCCGGCCGCAAGTTCGTGGAACTGTCCGCCATCACCGCGGGCGTCAAGGATGTCCGCCGGGTCATGGACGACGCCCTGACCGCCCGCGACCTCTACAAGACCACCACCGTCCTGTTCCTCGACGAGATCCACCGCTTCAACAAGGCACAGCAGGACGCGCTGCTGCCCGGCGTCGAAAACCGCTGGGTTGTGCTGGTGGCGGCGACCACGGAGAACCCGTCGTTTTCGGTGGTGTCGCCGCTGCTGTCCCGATCCCTGCTGCTCACGCTGAAGCCGCTCACCGACGCCGACATTGAGGGCCTGCTGGTCCGGGCCGTCGAGGACCCGCGCGGGCTGAACGGCAATGTCCGGCTCAGCGACGAGGCCCTGGAGCACCTGGTCCGGCTTTCCGGCGGCGATGCCCGCCGGGCGCTGACGGCGCTGGAAGCTGCGGCGGGCGTCGCGTTCGGCGACGCGGACGACGTCGTAAATTCCGTTAACGCCGAAAGCGAGCCGGGGACGCCGGTCACCGGGGAACCGGTCACCGTTGAACTGCGGCACACCGAACGCGCGCTGGACGCAGCAGCAGTCCGCTATGACCGCGCCGGGGACCAGCACTACGACGTGGCCAGCGCGTTCATCAAGTCCATCCGCGGCTCCGACGTGGACGCGGCCCTGCACTACCTCGCCCGGATGCTCGAAGCGGGGGAGGACCCGCGCTTCGTGGCCCGCCGGATCGTGATCTCGGCCGCCGAGGACGTGGGCATGGCGGATCCGACGGCGCTGCAGACGGCGGTGGCCGCAGCGCAGGCGGTGCAGCTGATCGGAATGCCCGAGGGGCGCATCATCCTGGCCGAGGCGGTGGTCCACCTGGCCACGGCGCCGAAGTCCAACGCTGCCTACATGGGCATCAACAAGGCCATTGCGGACGTGCGGGCAGGTTTGGGCAACGGCATCCCCACGCACCTGCGCGACTCGCACTATCCCGGGTCCAAGCAGCTTGGTCACGGCGTGGGCTACAAATACGCCCACGATGCCCCGCACTCGGTGGCAGCCCAGCAGTACCCGCCGGACGATCTCGTGGGCCGCGACTACTACGAGCCCACCGCCAACGGCGCGGAGCGGGACATTGCCGTGCGGCTCGAACGGCTCCGGAAGATCGTCCGGGGCAAGTGACCCGCATGGTAAGCTTGATCTTTGTCTGGCAAGGCACGGACGCACACTCCACCGAATTTCCGTTCGACGGTGCTGTGCCCTGCGCCCAGTAGCAAAAGGCAGCGGTTGGCCGATGCTCTCCCTTCTGGAGGCCAGTAACACTGACACACCGCAGATATTGGAAGGACACAAGTGGCTAACAACACTCGTGCTCGCCGTCAGGCCCGCCTCTCGCGGTCCCTCGGCATCGCTCTGACCCCCAAGGCCGCCAAGTACATGGAGCGCCGCCCGTACGGCCCCGGTGAGCATGGCCGCGCCCGCAAGAAGCAGGACTCCGACTACGCCGTACGTCTGCGCGAAAAGCAGCGTCTGCGCGCCCAGTACGGCATCCGCGAAGCCCAGATGACCCGTGCCTTCGAAGAAGCACGCCGCACCAAGGGCCTGACCGGTGAAAACCTCATCGAACTGCTCGAAATGCGCCTCGACGCCCTCGTGCTGCGTGCCGGCTTCGCCCGCACCATCGCACAGGCCCGCCAGCTGGTTGTGCACCGCCACATCCTGGTTGACGGCATCCGCGTTGACCGCCCGTCCTTCCGCGTCGGCGAGGGCCAGCTGGTCCACGTTCACAGCCGCAGCGAAACGATGGCTCCGTTCCAGGTTGCAGCAGCCGGCGCCCACCGCGACGTCCTGCCCGCCGTTCCGGCTTACCTGGACGTCAAGCTTGACGCCCTCCAGGCCCGCCTGGTCCGCCGCCCGAAGCGCTCCGAGGTCCCCGTGACCTGCGAAGAGCAGCTCGTCGTCGAATTCTACGCACGCTAAATTCCGGCAGCGTATACAAAGAAGCCCGTGGCAAGCGCCGCGGGCTTCTTTGTATGTAGGGTACTGGGCTTTTGTATGTAAGGTACTTGGGGGACATTTGCGGCTGCGGACCTTCGCGGCCGCGTGCCCGGTACGGTTCCACGGAGTTTCAAGGAGATGAACGTCTATGTCTGGTGGCGATATTGCCGGCCTGATCGCGGCCGGGGTATTTGCGCTCCTGGTCCTGTTGCTTGCTGTCCCCATCCTCAAGCTCGGACGGGTATTCGACGAGGTCCGGACATCCATCCGCTCGATCAGCGACGGCGCCACCCCCCTCATGGACGAGGTCACCGCTACGGTATCCACCACCAACCAGCAGCTGAAGAAGGTGGACGGCATTGCCTCCAACGTTTCGGATGCCTCGGCCAACATCTCGGCGCTGTCCTCGCTGATGGCCGCCACCATCGGTTCGCCGCTGATCAAGGTGGCTGCGTTCAGCTACGGCGTCCGTTCCGCGTTCGCCACCCGCAAGAAGCCCGCCACCGGCCGCCGCAGCCGCTAACCCGCCCGGAGAACTGAAATGAAAAGACTTGTCTGGATGGGAATCGGCGTGGCCATCGGCGTCATCGCCTTCCGCAAGGTCACCGAGGCGCAGTCAGCTCTCGGCCCCGAAGGCCTGAACCGGGCCGTGGGCCGGCTCGCCGACGGGGTCTACGACTTCGCCGACGCCGTCCGCGCCGGCATGCGCGAACGGGAAACGGACCTGCGCACCGCGCTGGGTGTTGAATCCCAGGACGTCGTCCACCGCTAAACGCGCGAGAATTAAAACCTGCAGCACCGTCCAAACACCGGGGCTGCCTCTGAATCAAACTGTCACGCGCCAGCATGCGTGAACCAAGAAGGGTAAGTAATCAGCTCATGAAGTCGCAGGAGATCACAAAGCGCTGGGTGGACTTTTTCGTCAGCAAAGGCCACACGGCGGTTCCCTCCGCATCGCTGGTCTCCAGCGACCCCTCCCTGCTGTTCACGGTTGCCGGCATGGTCCCGTTCATCCCGTACCTGACCGCACGCGAGGAACCGCCCTACACCCGTGCCACCAGCGTCCAGAAGTGCATCCGGACCGGTGACATCGAGGAAGTCGGCAAGACTGCCCGTCACGGCACGTTCTTCCAGATGTGCGGCAACTTCTCCTTTGGCGACTACTTCAAGGAAGACGCCATCAAGTTCGCGTGGGAGCTGCTCACCACCAGCGTCGCCGACGGCGGGTACGGGCTTCCGCCGGAGCTGCTGTGGGTGACCGTCTACGAAGAGGACGACGAAGCCGAGGAACTCTGGCTCAAGAACACCGGAGTGCCCGCTGAGCGCATCCAGCGCATGGGCAAGTCGGACAACTACTGGTCCACCGGCCAGCCCGGCCCCGCCGGCCCGTGCTCGGAGATCTACTACGACCGCGGCCCCGCCTACGGCGCCGAGGGCGGCCCCATCGCCGACGAGAACCGCTACGTCGAGATCTGGAACCTCGTGTTCATGCAGTACCAGATCGACAACGTCCGTTCGAAGGTCGAGTTCGACATCATGGGCGAGCTGCCCAAGAAGAACATCGATACCGGCCTGGGCATGGAGCGTCTGGCCATGATCCTGCAGGACGTCGAGAACATGTACGAGACCGACCAGGTCCGCCCGGTCATCGACATGGCTTCCAAGCTCTCGGGCAAGGAATACACCTCCGCCGAAGCCGAGGACGACCCGCACCACGCCGACGACGTCCGCATGCGCGTCGTCGCCGACCACATCCGCTCGGCCCTGATGCTCATCGCCGACGGCGTCACGCCTTCCAACGAAGGCCGCGGCTACGTGCTGCGCCGCCTCATCCGCCGCGCGGTCCGCTCCATGCGCCTGCTCGGCGTGGAACAGGCCTGCCTGCCGGACCTGCTGCCTGCTTCGCGTGACGCCATGAAGGGCGTGTACCCGGTGGTGGACACGGACTTCGACCGCATCAGCCGGATCGCCTACGCCGAAGAAAAGGCGTTCCTGCGAACCATCGCGTCCGGCACTGCCCGGCTCGAGGACGCCGTCAAAGAATCCAAGGCAGCAGGGCGCCCGCTCTCCGGCTCCGATGCGTTCACTCTCCATGACACATACGGCTTCCCGATCGACCTGACCCTGGAAATGGCCGAGGAAGCCGGCCTGAAGGTGGACGAGCCTGAGTTCCGCAAGCTCATGCTCGAACAGCGCCAGCGCGCCCAGGCCGACGCCAAGGGCAAGAAGGGCGGCCACGCCGACCTCTCCGCCTTCCAGGAACTGCTGGCCGAAGGCGAAACCGTCTTCACCGGCTACACCGACCTCGAAGGCGAATCCCGCGTCCGCGGCATCCTCAGCGGCGGCGCCAAGGTGGCGCAGGCGGCCACCGGCGACGAAATCGAACTCGTCCTCGCCGAGACCCCCTTTTACGCGGAGGCTGGCGGCCAGGCGGCCGACACCGGACTGATCACCGGCGACGGCTTCGTCGTCGAGGTTCTGGACGTCCAGCGTCCGCTGAAGGGCCTGAGCGTGCACAAGGCGATCGTCCGCGAAGGCGAAATCGCCTCCGATGCGCTGGTCCGCGCGGCAGTGGACCGGGAGCGGCGCCACGCAGCCGAGCAGGCGCACACGGGAACGCACATCGTGCACGCCGCGCTGCACCAGATCCTCGGCCCGCAGGCCACCCAGCGCGGCTCGTTCAACAAGGCCGGGTACCTCCGCTTCGACTTCGCCTGGGGCGAGGGCCTCAGCGCCGCCACCAAGTCCGAGATCGAGGAAGTCTCCAACCTCGCCATCCGGAACAACTTCCACGTGGACACCAAGGTCATGAGCCTCACCGAGGCCAAGGCCCTGGGCGCCATGGCGCTGTTCGGTGAGAACTACGGCAGCGAAGTCCGGGTTGTGGAGATCGACGGCGCGTGGTCCCGTGAGCTTTGCGGCGGCACTCACGTGTCCAACACCTCCCTGATCGGCAGCCTCTCGCTGCTGGGCGAACAGTCCGTCGGGTCGGGAAACCGCCGCGTCGAGGCGTTCGTCGGCATGGACGCGTTCCGCCACCTGGCCGCCGAGCGCGCCCTGGTGACGGAACTCACCGAAATGCTCAAGGTTCCCTCGGGCCAGCTGGCGGACCGTATCTCCGCGACCCTCACCAAGCTGAAGGCCACGGAGAAGGAACTCGAGCGGCTCCGGAAGGAACAGCTCGCTGCCGCTGCAGCCCAGCTCGCCGGATCGGCCGTGGACGCTGCCGGCGTCCGGGTGATCGCGCACGACGCCGGCCAGGTCAGCGGTGCCGACGACATCCGGGGCCTCGCCCTGGACCTGCGCAACCGGCTCGGCTCCGAAGCCTCCACGGTAGCCGTGGCCGGCGTCAGCAACGACCGCCCGGTGATCCTGGTGGCCACCAATGAAGCCGCCCGTGAAGCCGGCGTGAAGGCAGGCGCCCTGGTCCGGCTCGCCGCCAGAATCCTCGGCGGCGGCGGTGGCGGCAAGGACGACGTTGCCCAGGGCGGCGGCACTGACGCCTCCAAGGTCGGCGCCGCTCTGACTGCCATCGTCGACGCCGTCACGAGGCGCTAGCAGCCCGTGACTTCCTCCGCTGAGCCGCACGTCCACCCCCGGGGCATCAAACTGGGGGTGGACGTGGGCACCGTCCGCGTCGGCGTCGCCATCTGTGACCGGGATGAGATCCTTGCCACACCGCTGAAAACGCTCGACCGCAATCCCAAGAAGAATTCGGATGTCCGGGTGATCGCCGCCCTTGCGGCAGACCGGGATGCCGTGCAGATTTTCGTGGGGCTGCCGAGGACCATGAAAGGCGAGGAACACGCCTCGGCGCGCATGGCCACCGAGTACGCACAGCTGCTGGCCGAGGAGCTGGACCGCACTGGTTTGGACGTCCCGGTGCACCTGATCGACGAGCGGCTCAGCACCGTCACGGCCCACCGCAGCCTTCACCAAGCTGGCATGAGCAGCAAAAATCACCGTAAAGTGGTGGATCAGGTTGCGGCTGCCGGAATACTGCAGCACGCCATCGACATGCAAAAAGCCAGGGGAACGGATGTGGGGAGCCGTGTGCGCGCGCTTCCCCGTGCGGGGCTGTCCGGACACGCTGCAGCAGATACTGCTGAACGGCCTGGCCCGGAAACGGAAACACGATCTTCAGAGGATGGAAAGCTACAGTGAGCCCGGTCAATCGTGACGACTCCTCCGGCGAACCCTTCGCGGACGCCAGACAGCCCCTGACACGCAAGGAAATCCGCGCCCGCGAGAAGGCCGTCACCGCCGAATCCGGCGATGCCGTGCCCGAGCAGGCCTACGAGTCCGGTGAAGAGGTGCACGCCGGAGCGGGCGCCGCACGGCAGTCGGCGTCTGCGGCTTCGGTCTCCGGTGCGGACAGTGCCCGGACGGCGGCAATCCCGGCCCCTCCGGTGGCCGATCCCGCTGCGTCCGCTGTCCCGGAGGCCCACGTTCCTGACGCCCGGCCTGTTCCGGCTGCCGAACCCATACCGGCCGCCGAGGTTCCCGATGCCCCCCAGGTTCCGCCCACTATCCACGATCCCGCCGACCATGCGGACGCCGGCGCACACGCGGACACTGTGCCCGGGAATACCGCTTCTGAGGTCCACGGCGCCCAGTCCGAAGATGCGCCGCACTTCGACGAATTCGCGCGGGGCCACCATGCCGAGTTTGAGCCCGGCCACCATTACGAGGACAGCCACCACTACGACGCTGATCACGAAACTTACGAGGACCACGCGCCCTATGAGCACCAGGCAGTGGGGCACCAGCTCCTGGCCGGCGCCGAAACCACAGCCACTGTGAACCGGCCGTCCAAGAAGGTCCGGCGACGGCGCCGTTTCGTGGCGCTGCTGCTTACGCTCGCGCTCTTTGTCACGGCAACCGTCGTCGGGGCGCAGTTCCTGAAGCCGCTGCTGGGCGAGAACAAGCCGTCCGACTATCCGGGCCCCGGTACCGGCCAGGTCAAGGTGTCCGTTGTTCCGGGTGAAGGTCCGGTGTCTGTTGCAGCCAAGCTGGAAGAGGCGAAGGTGGTTGCCAACGCGGATACGTTCATGACGGCGCTGACCGCATCTGGCGGCACGCTGTCGCCGGGGGAGTATGACTTCAAGCAGGAAATGAAGAACTCCGACGCCGTCTCCGTGCTTCTCAACGAGGGGCAGGCGAGGGTCATGTACTTCGCGCTGAATGCCGGCCTGCGGATCGATGAATCGCTGCAGGCGATTTCCGAGGGCTCCGGCCTGTCCGTCGCCCAGCTGAAGGCACTCAGCGATTCACCCAAGCAGTTCGGGCTCTCGTCCAAGGCGAAGAACCTCGAAGGGTTCCTGGCCCCGGGAGAGTACCGCTTCCCGCTCGGTTCCACCGCCAAGGAGATCCTGACCAAGCTGGTGAAGACCACCCAGGATGAGCTGAAGGCGCAGGGCGTGACGGATGCCGCCAAGCAGTACGACGTTGTGACCGTTGCCAGCATCGTGCAGGCAGAAGGCGGCCAGGCCGAGTACAAGGATGTGGCAGGCGCCATCTACAACCGCCTGAAGCCCACGAACACCGAAACCAACGGGCTGATCCAGTCGGACGCCACCGTCACCTACGGCCTGGGCAAGAAGAGCTTCCACATTGACGAGGCCGAAAAAGCCGACAAGTCCAACCCGTACAACACCTACGCCATCCAGGGCCTGCCTGTCGGGCCCATCGGATCGCCGGGCAAGACGGCCATCGATGCGGCGGCCAAGCCGAATAAGAACGACTACCTGTACTGGGTGACCATCAACCTCGACACCAAGGAGACGAAGTTCTCCAAGACGCTGGCCGAACATAACGTCTTCGTCGAGCAGTACAACACCTGGTGCGAGGCCAACCCGGGCCGTTGCGTATGAGCCTGCGGGCAGCGGTCCTGGGGCACCCCATCGGCCATTCGAAGTCACCGGCCCTCCACCTGGCCGCCTATGCGCGGCTCGGTGTGGAGATCGGCTATACCGCCATCGATGTGACGGAAGAAGCGCTGCCGGCATTCATGGACTCCGTCCGGGCTGAGCCGGACTGGCGCGGGCTGTCGGTCACCATGCCGCTGAAGAAGGCCATGGTGGCCGAGGTGGACGAGGTCCGCGGCGTGGGCCGGGTCCTGGGCGTCATCAATACCGTGGCCTTCGAAGGTGATGGGGAATCGGTCCGGCGCATCGGCTATAACACCGACGTCACCGGAATCGTCAACGCGCTCCGCAATGCCGGTGCCGCCGACAACCCCTCCGGGGTGATCCTCGGCGGCGGTGGAACGGCGGCCGCGGCTGTGGCAGCGCTGCAGGAGCTCGGCGCTGTTTCGGTGGACGTGTATGTCCGGAACACTGCGCGGGCCGCGGAAGCGAGGGCGGCAGCGGCCGGCCTCGGCATGGACATCTCCGTCCATACCCTCGACGGTGCGGTCGTAGCGATGGCCGCTGCCGGCGTCGTAATATCCACGCTGCCGCCGCGGGCGGCAGACGGGATGGCGGCGGAACTGGAGGCACTGGGACGGCGCACGGACGGCGTCCTGCTCGACGTTGCTTACGATCCCTGGCCCAGCAAAATCGCCGCCGCATGGCACTCCGGCGGCGGAACAGTGGTCCCCGGCCTTGAAATGCTGCTCTACCAGGCAGTCGAACAAGTGCGCTACTTCACACGCCTGCCGGACGCCGCAAGTGCCGAAGTCATAGATGTGATGTGCGACGCAGTCGGGGCACCCCGGCGAGTGTCCTAACCGCCAATCATGGCAGGATGGTTTTTATGTTGCGTTGGTTGACCGCCGGTGAGTCCCATGGCCCGGCACTGGTCGGAATTATCGAAGGCGTCCCCGCGGGAGTTGAACTCACCAGCGGGCAGATCGCCGATGCCCTGGCCCGCCGGCGGCTTGGCTACGGCCGCGGGGCACGGATGAAGTTTGAGCAGGACGTCGTCACGATCCTCGGTGGTGTCCGCCACGGCATCACCCAGGGTGGCCCCGTCGCCATCCAGGTGGGCAACACCGAATGGCCCAAGTGGGAACAGATCATGTCGGCCGATCCGGTGGACCCCGAGGAACTCGAGGGACAGGCCCGCAACGCCCCGCTGACCCGGCCCCGCCCGGGACACGCCGACTTCACCGGCATGCAGAAATACGGCTTCGACGAGGCCCGTCCCGTGCTGGAACGCGCCAGCGCCCGCGAAACCGCTACCCGTGTGGCAATGGGCACGGTAGCCGCCCAGTTCCTGAAGCACCTGGGCATTGAGCTCGTGAGCCACACCGTGTCCATCGCGAGCGTCACCGTGCCCGAGGGCCGGCCGCTGCCCGTGCCGGACAACGTCATAGCACTCGACGCCGATCCGCTCCGCTGCTTCGACCGTGAAACGTCCGATGCCATGGTGGCTGAGGTGGACGCCGCCCACAAGGAAGGCGAAACCCTCGGCGGCGTGGTGGAGGTGCTGGCCTACGGCCTGCCCCCGGGACTTGGCAGCTACGTCCACTGGGACCGCCGCCTGGATTCCCGCCTGGCGGCTGCCCTCATGGGCATCCAGGCCATCAAGGGCGTCGAGGTGGGCGACGGTTTCCTCACCGCCGCACGCCGCGGGTCGGCGGCCCACGACGAAATCGTCAAGGACGCCGACGGCCGGATCATCCGCACCAGCAACCGGGCCGGCGGCATCGAAGGCGGCATGAGCATCGGCGATGTCCTGCGCGTCCGGGCCGCCATGAAGCCCATCGCCACCGTCCCGCGTGCCCTGAAGACGATCGACATCAGCACCGGAGAAGCGGCCAAGGCACACCACCAGCGTTCCGACGTCTGTGCGGTTCCGGCTGCCGGCGTGGTGGCCGAGGCGATGGTTGCGCTGGTCCTGGCCGAGGCCGTGACCGAAAAGTTCGGCGGCGACTCCGTGGCCGAGACAGCCCGCAACATCAGGGGCTACCTCGAGAACATTCCGGCGTCGCTGGATACGATCGGACTCTAGTGCCCCGGAGCAATACACCCTGCAATGCGGGGGACCGGCCCATTGTGCTCATTGGGCCCATGGCGGTCGGCAAATCGGCGATCGGGCAGCAGCTGGCGCAGCAGCTGGATGCCCCGTTCGTAGACACCGACGCTGTCATCGTCGAAGGGCACGGTGCCATCGCGGACATCTTCGAAAACCGCGGCGAGCGTGCCTTCCGTGAAATCGAAGCCCGGACGGTTGCCCGCATCATCGAAGCCGCGGCCGGCACCGCCACCGTGGTTTCCCTGGGCGGCGGCTCGGTCCTGGACTCCGGGACCCAGCAGCTGCTGGAACGGTGCACCGTGGTGTACCTGGAGTGCGACGCCGATACCGTCGCCGCCCGGATCGCCAAGAACTCCGGGCGGCCGCTGCTGGCCGGCGACGGCATCCGGCGCTGGAAGGCGCTGTTCGCCACCCGGAAGCCCGTCTATGAACGCCTCGCGGACATCGTCCTGGACGTCCGGCAGGGAACCGTGCCGCAGCTGGGCCTGAAGCTTGAAGCCGCGTTGTGCGACTTTGCCGGCAGGGGCCAGTCCGCCGCCGGCAACGCCGCCGGGCCCACCATCGGCGAGATCAACAAAACCGCGACGACGGCAGCCCAGCAATGCGCTGCCGCGAATCAGGAAGTTGAAAAGTGAGCGAATCAACCGTTATCAAGGTCACCGGCCAGCAGGCCGGGGACAACTACGACGTCGTAGTTGGCCGCGGCTTGCTCGGCACCTTGCCGGGGCTGCTGGGGGAGCGCGTCCGCCGCGTCCTGGTCATTCACCCGCGCGCCCTCCGGCTCACCGGCGACACCGTCCGGGATGAACTGGCAGCTGCCGGCTTCACCGCGGTCACCGCGGAAATCCCGGACGCCGAAGAAGGCAAGCACATCCAAGTCGCCGCGTTCTGCTGGCAGGTCCTGGGCCAGAACGACTTCACCCGCTCGGACGCCGTGGTCTCTGTCGGCGGCGGCGCTGTCACCGACCTTGCCGGCTTCGTGGCCGCCACCTGGCTGCGCGGCGTCAAGGTCATCCACATGCCCACCAGCCTCCTCGGCATGGTGGACGCGGCCGTCGGCGGCAAGACCGGTATCAACACGGCCGAAGGCAAGAACCTCGTGGGCTCCTTCCACCCGCCCGCGGCCGTCCTCACCGACCTGGACACGCTGAAGACCCTGCCCCGGAACGAGATCATCTCCGGTATGGCCGAGGTCATCAAGTGCGGCTTCATCGCCGATCCCGCCATCCTGGACCTCGTGGAGAAGGATCCGGACGCCGTGACGGATCCGGGCTCGGACGCCCTGCGCGAGCTCATCGAGCGTGCCATCGCCGTGAAGGCCCGCGTCGTCTCGGAGGACCTCAAGGAATCCGGACTCCGCGAAATTCTGAACTACGGCCACACCCTGGGCCACGCCATTGAACTCGTGGAACGCTACTCCTGGCGGCACGGCGCGGCAGTCTCGGTGGGCATGATGTTCGCCGCAGAGCTTTCCCGCAGCGTCGGCCGGCTCAGCGACGCCGACGCCGACCGGCACCGCAGCATCCTCGAATCCCTCGGGCTGCCCGTCACGTACCGGCGCGACCGCTGGCAGGGGCTCCTGGACGGCATGCGCCGCGACAAGAAGTCCCGCGGCGACCTCCTGCGCTTCGTGGTCCTCGACGGCATCGCCAAGCCGGGAATCCTGGACGTGCCCGACACGTCCCTGCTCTTTGCCGCCTACCAGGAGATTGCGTCCTGATGCGCGACGACCAGAGCGGAACCATCGAATGGCCCGACGGCGGGTTCCCGGGGATCCGGATCAACCCGGACACCCTGCTTTCCGAAATTGTCAACGAAGAGACCTGCGCCGCCGCACTCGAGGCATCCACTGATCCGGCCGACCGGGTCCTGGTGCTGCTCGTCGAGGGACGCGCCTCCGACGCCGCCGAGCTGGTGGCGGAAGCCCGCTACAAGGATCCCGAGTCGTTCACGCTGCGGGCCTACGAAGCGGACGTGCTGCGCGTCTCCCACCGCTACGACCGCGCCGTTGAACTCTTCCGGCAGCTCCTCACCGAGGCGCAGGGAACGGCCAACGAGGCCCTTGCATACCAGTACCTCGGCCGGATGCAGTTTGTGGCAGGGAACATCGCTGCCGCGGTGGAATCCTTCACCCGGGCGCTGGACCTGCGGGTGGCGCAGTCCGCCGATGCAGCCCTCATCTACTCCTCAACGGTGGCGCTGGCGCGGGCGCGGGACGTGTTCGAGCTGGCCTCCTGACCTGCGGCCGCCGGGCCCAGGAAAACCGGGCCCGGCTTTGTCCGCTAGAATGGTTTCTGGATTTTTGATAAACACACGCTGGCGGGCTGTTCGGTCTGCCGGCATGGCATAACCAGCTGGCAGCCAGAACCAGTCAGACGAAACCAGAGGAAACAGTGGCAACCACAAACGACATCAAGAATGGAACCGTCCTGAAGCTGGACGGCCAGCTTTGGAACGTCCTTGAGTTCCAGCACGTCAAGCCGGGCAAGGGCGGTGCCTTCGTGCGCACCAAGATCCGCAACGTGCTCTCGGGCAAGGTCGTTGACAAGACCTTCAACGCCGGCCTGAAGATCGAAACCGCCACGGTTGACCGCCGCGACTACCAGTACCTGTACCAGGACGGCGCTGATTTCGTCTTCATGGACACCCAGGACTACGACCAGGTCCACGTCTCCGGCGAGGTTGTGGGCGACGCCACCAACTTCATGCTGGAAAACCAGCAGGTCAACATCGCCATGCACGAGGGCACGCCCCTCTACATCGAACTGCCGGCGAGCGTTGTCCTCGAAATCACCTACACCGAGCCGGGCCTCCAGGGCGACCGCTCCTCCGCCGGCACCAAGCCCGCCACCCTGGAGACGGGCTACGAGATTCAGGTGCCGCTGTTCGTCGAGAACAACACCAAGGTCAAGGTCGACACCCGCGACGGCAGCTACCTGGGCCGGGTCAACGACTAGTGAGCGCCCGCGGTAAAGCCCGCAACAGGGCTCTTGAGGTCCTCTTCGAAGCCGAGCAGCGTTCTGTCTCAGCCTTCGACGTGCTGCGTGCGCGCCGCGAGAGGACCGACCAGATCGTCAATCCGTACACCCTCGAGATCGTCGAAGGCGTGGTGTCCATGCAGTCCACCATCGACGAGTTCCTCGAGACCTACTCACAGGGCTGGACCCTTGAGCGGATGCCGTCCGTGGACCGCATCATCCTGCGGATCGGCACCTGGGAGCTGCTCTACAACGACGACGTTCCTGACGGCGTTGCCGTCAGCGAAGCCGTCGCACTGGCCAAGACGCTCTCCACGGACGAGTCGCCGTCGTTCATCAACGGCCTCCTGGGCCGGCTGCAGCAGCTGAAGCCGTCCCTGCTCGCCTGAGCTGACGTACGCAGAAAGCCCCTGCCGGTGAGCCGGCAGGGGCTTTCTGCATGCTGGAGGGCGCCCACTGCTGGACGGCGCTCTACTGTTGGACCGCGGCACGCAGTGCCGTCAGGTGGCGCAGCTGCTGCGCCTCCTCGTGCTGGTGGGCCGGCACATCCCTGCCGCTGAGGATCCGCTGCCGGGTGAACGCCAGGCGCGTCGCCGCCTTGACGAACTCCTTCATCTGTTCCCCCCGGTTGTAGGACGCTGCCCAGCGCACTGCCTGGCGCCGGCCGGCCGGCGTGGCGAGTAGCTCCACCTCGGCGGGTGCGAACCAGCCCGCGGCGGCGTACTCCTGGAGGCGCTGCCGGGTCAGTCGCCGCTCGGCGACCCGCAGCACCACGATGCACACCACGGCCAGGACGAAGATGGGGACCTGCACCAGCACGTACTGGGCCAGGAAGTCCTGGCCCATGCTGTTCCACCTGTTGTGCAGGATCATGGCGGGAACCAGGCCCACAAAGAACGCAAACACTGCGGCGCCAGAATGCCCCCGGCGCGCGGCGAGGCCCATGACCAGGCCGGTGGTGCCGGTGAAGATGGCGTGCGCAAACGGCGACATCACTCCGCGGAGGAAGAAGATCTGCACCAGGTCGCTGCCGGTGCCGGACTCCGCAATGGCACGGCCGAAGTAGAGGATATTCTCGGTGAACGCGAAGCCGCCGGCGATGGTGAAGGCAAACACCACCCCGTCAACCGGGCCGTCGAAGTTGCGGCGGGCGAACAGGAGAAGCAGCAGCAGGCCCAATGACTTTGCGAACTCCTCCACCACGGGGGCCTGCACCGTGGTCATGAAGTCGCGGAAGGCCGCCTCGTTCGTATCCGGGGCGGCGAGGGCGAACACCGGCTGGATGAGCAGTGTTACGGCGATCGACACCGCCGCGCCCCAGGTGAAGGCAAACAGCAGCAGGCGCTTGGGTTCGGGTTCCCACCGGTCAATGATGGCGACGGCGGACAGCACCGCCGCCAGCGGGATTAGGGACGCGACACAGCCGATGACGAAGCCGGTGACGCCGGTGCTGGCCAGGAGGAACGGCACCACGAGGAACAGGCTGACGAAGGCAAGGATCCCGCCGGTCACGACGAGCCCCAGGGTGCCTGCCCCGGGGCGGGCGGCGACCGTTGAGGCGGCTTCCGGGATGACCTGGTGGACAGCGCCGCCGCGGTGGCCCGGGGCCGGGCGGTAGTTCTGCGGCTGGACGTGGCCCATCCAGCTTGGATTCGCGGGCTGTCCAGGGAAGTCAGGCCCGGGAAACTGCCTCTGCTGCGGGTTCATCGACATAGACACGAGCCTATGTGCCGCGGGAGTGGCAACAAAGCACACGGCCTTGCGGTGTGACGGACGACGCCTGCTGCCGGGGCGGGGAGCAGGTGCCCGTGTGGTAATTTTGGAGGGCAAATGTTCCTTTTTTAATTCCGTCCCGTGAGGCGGGGAAAGGGGAGACGAGCGATGACTCCTGTCACGCAGGCACCGGTACCGGCCAGGGTTGTACTCAACCAGGCGGACATTGACCGTGCCCTCACTCGTATCGCCCATGAGATCCTCGAGGCCAACAAGGGCTCCCAGGACCTGGTGCTGCTGGGCATTCCCCGCCGCGGTTACCCGCTGGCCGTCCGGCTCGCCCAGAAAATCGCCGCCGCCGATCCGGCCGTGGACGCTGCCGCCATCGTCGGCCAGCTGGACGTCACCATGTTCCGCGACGACCTCTCGCACCAGCCCACGAGGCCCCCGCACCGCACCCAGCTGCCGCTGACCGGCATCGACAACAAGGTCGTGGTGCTGATCGACGATGTCCTGTACTCCGGCCGCACCATCCGCGCCGCCCTGGACGCTCTCGTGGACCTCGGACGGCCGCGCATTGTGCGCCTGGCAGTCCTCATTGACCGCGGCCACCGCGAACTCCCCATCCGCGCCGACCACGTGGGGAAGAACCTTCCCACGTCCTCCGCCGAAAAGGTCCGGGTCCGGCTCGAGGAGACCGACGCCGTCGACGGCCAGCCGGTCAACGAAGTGGTCATCGAGGGCGGCGCATGAAACACCTCCTTTCCACCGAAAACCTCAGCCTGCCCAACGCCGTCCGCATCCTCGACACCGCCGAAGAGATGTCGACGGTGGGGGAGCGCGAGGTCAAGAAACTTCCCGCCCTCCGCGGACGGACCGTGGTGAACCTCTTCTTCGAGGACTCCACCAGGACACGCATTTCCTTCGAGGCCGCAGCCAAGCGGCTCTCTGCCGACGTCATCAACTTCGCCGCCAAGGGCTCATCAGTCTCCAAGGGCGAGTCGCTCAAGGACACCGCACAGACACTGTCGGCCATGGGCGCCGACGCCGTCGTGATCCGCCACTGGGCCTCCGGTGCCCCGCACCGGCTCGCGGCCACCGACTGGATCGACGCCGCAGTGATCAACGCCGGCGACGGCACCCACGAACACCCCACCCAGGCGCTCCTGGACGCCTTCACGATGCGCCGGCACTGGACCAAACTCTCCGGCCTGCCCTCCGCGGGGGCGGACCTGCGCGGCATGCGCGTTGCCATCGCCGGCGACGTCCTGCACTCGCGCGTGGCGCGGTCCAATGTGTGGCTCCTGCGCACGCTCGGCGCCGACGTCACCCTGGTGGCGCCGCCCACCCTGCTGCCCATCGGCGTCGAACACTGGCCCTGCAGCATCAGCTACGACATGGATGAGACCCTGGAAAAGGGCGTCGACGCCGTCATGATGCTGCGCGTCCAGGGCGAGCGGATGAACGCCTCCTTCTTCCCGTCCACCCGGGAGTACTCCCGCCGCTGGGGCTTCGACGACAACCGGCTCCGCGCCCTGGACAGTCTGGGCCTGAAGGACACCATCATCATGCACCCCGGTCCCATGAACCGGGGCCTGGAAATTTCCGCGGCCGCCGCCGATTCGCCCCGCTCCACCGTGCTCGCACAGGTGAAGAACGGCGTGTCGATCCGCATGGCCGCCCTGTACCTGCTGCTCTCCGGAGACACCCGTGAACCAGCCGCCACCCTGAAGGAGAGCAACTGATGGCTGAAGAAACCACATATCTGATCCGGGGCGCCGCGATCCTGGGCGGCGACGCAGAGGACCTGCTCATCCGCGACGGCGTCATCGCCGCCCGCGGGACCGGCCTGTCCCAGGCTGACATAGCGGACAGCGCCACCGTGATCGATGCCGACGGCCTCATCGCGCTGCCAGGGATGGTGGACGTACACACGCACCTCCGTGAACCCGGCCGCGAAGATGCTGAGACCGTGGAAACCGGCACCCGCGCCGCAGCCCTCGGCGGCTTCACCGCCGTGCACGCCATGGCCAACAGCATGCCGGTGGCGGACACCGCCGGTGTGGTGGAGCAGGTGTACAGCCTGGGCCGTGACGCCGGCTGGGTGGACGTCCGTCCCGTGGGCGCCGTCACTGTGGGGCTCGCGGGCGAGCAGCTCGCCGAGCTCGGCGCGATGGCCGACTCCCGCGCCCGGGTCCGGATGTTCTCCGACGACGGCATCTGCGTTCACGACCCCGTGCTGATGCGACGCGCCCTTGAATACGTCAAGGCGTTCGACGGCGTCGTGGCCCAGCACGCGCAGGAACCGCGCCTCACCGCCGGCGCACAGATGAACGAGGGCGAAGTCTCCGCGGTCCTCGGCCTCACCGGCTGGCCGGCAGTGGCCGAGGAAAGCATCATTGCCCGTGACGTGCTGCTGGCCCAGCACGTCGGTTCCCGGCTCCACGTCTGCCACGTGTCCACCGCAGGCTCGGTGGAGATCATCCGCTGGGCCAAGGCCCGCGGTATCAACGTCACCGCCGAGGTGACCCCGCACCACCTGCTGCTCACCGATGAGCTGGTCCGCAGCTACGACCCCGTCTACAAGGTGAACCCGCCGCTGCGCACCAACGACGACGTCCAGGCCCTGCGCGCCGCCCTCGCCGACGGGACCATCGACGTCGTCGGCACCGACCACGCTCCGCACCCGAGCGAGCACAAGGAATGCGAATGGGCGCAGGCTGCCATGGGCATGACCGGACTGGAAACCGCCCTCTCCGTGGTCCAGCACGCCATGATCGAAACCGGCCTCATGACCTGGGCCGACTTCGCCCGAGCCACCTCCACCGCGCCCGCCGGCATCGGACGCCTTCCGGACCAGGGCCGGCCGCTCGAAAAGGGCGAACCCGCCAACATCGTCCTCGTGGACCCGGCAGCGCGCTGGACCGTCGACCCTTCCGCCATGGCAACCATGGGACGCAACTCGCCGTTCCGCGGCATGGAGCTCCCGGGCAAGGTGGTGGCCACGTTCTTCAAGGGCCACCCCACGGTCCTGGACGGCAAGCTCAACACGCCGTACCGCTACCCCTCGGAAGCGCCGGTCGCCGGCGCCCCGGGTGCGAACTGATGGAAAAAGTCCTGCCCGGACTTGCGATGCTGGCCATCGCCGCCGTCGTTTTTGTCCTGATCTGGCTCGGCTGGCGCAACCGGCTGCGGCGGCAGTCCGACATTGCACAGCTGCCCGCAGTTCCCGTCGGGCTGGGCGAACCGCTGCTCTCAGCTGACGGACAGTACGTGGCCTCGACCACCGCGGGCGACTGGCTGGACAGGGTGGCTGTGCACGGTCTCGGGATCCGCACCAATGCGGAACTCTCGATCCATCCGGAGGGCGTGCTCCTGGACCGTGCGGGTGCCGGACCGCTGTTCATCCCTGCAGCCTCGCTGGCCGGCGTCCGGCAGGACAGCGGCATGGCCGGCAAATTCGTGGAAAAGGACGGCCTGCTGGTCCTCAGCTGGATGCTCGGAACCCACGCCCTGGACACCGGCTTCCGCACGCGCCGTGCCGCGGACAAGCCGGCCATCCTCCAACAACTTCAGGAAATGATCTCCCCAGGCCCCCAGGCAGGTGCCCAATAGTGGAAAGTAATAAAGTGACGGAAACCGAAGTGACAGTAAACGCAGGCACTGCGCCGCAGGCCGCAGCCTCCGCCCCCGCCGTCCTGGTGCTCGAAGACGGCCGCATCTTCCGCGGCCGCAGCTACGGCGCGCAGGGCACCGCCCTGGGGGAAGCGGTCTTCGCCACCGGCATGACCGGCTACCAGGAGACCATTACCGACCCGTCCTACGCCCGCCAGCTGGTGGTGCAGACGGCCCCGCACATCGGCAACACCGGTGTGAACAGCGAGGACGCCGAATCCCGCCGCATCTGGGTGGCCGGCTACATTGTCCGTGACGCCGCCCGCCGCCCCTCCAACTGGCGGTCTGAGCGGAGCCTCGACTCCGAGCTCGTCGAGCAGGGCATTGTGGGCATCCAAGGCGTGGACACCCGCGCCATCACCCGGCACCTTCGCGAGCACAAGACCATGCGTGCCGGCATCTTCTCCGGCGAGGCAGCCAAGGCCTCGGACAAGGAACTCATCGACGCCGTGCTCGCCAGCGAGCCGATGGAAGGCGCCCGCCTCGCCGAGGAAGTCAGCATCGACGAAGCCTACGTGGTGGAGCCGAAGGACCACGGCTGGGACGGCGACCCGCGCTTCAGCATCGCCGCAATCGACCTCGGCATCAAGGCCATGACGCCGGTGCGCTTCGCTGAGCGCGGCGTCCGCGTGCACGTGCTGCCCGCCACCGCCACGATCGACGACGTCAAGGCCGTCAACCCCGACGGTTTCTTCATGTCCAACGGCCCCGGCGACCCCGCCACCGCCGACAGCCAGGTCAAGCTGCTCCGCACCGTCCTGGACGAGAAGCTGCCCTACTTCGGCATCTGCTTCGGCAACCAGATCCTGGGCCGTGCGCTCGGCTTCGGCACCTACAAGCTGCGCTACGGCCACCGCGGCATCAACCAGCCCGTCATGGACCGCCGCACCGGCAAGGTGGAGATCACCTCACAGAACCACGGCTTCGCCGTCGACGCCCCGCTGGATGGCCCCACCAACGCGCCGGAAGAGCGTTACGGACGGGTCGAGGTCAGCCACGTCAGCCTGAACGACGAGGTCGTTGAAGGCCTGGCCTGCCTGGACATCCCGGCCTTTTCCGTCCAGTACCACCCCGAAGCCGCCGCCGGCCCGCACGACGCCGCCTACCTCTTCGACCGCTTTATCGAGCTGATGGAAGGCACGCGTGACGGCCGCACCGCCAACCTGTCCAAGGAACCGGTGGACTCGCAGCACCCCGCCGAGGCCCAGAATCAGGCCGGGCCGAACACGACCGACAACAAGACTGAGGACAAGAAGTAATGCCCAAGAGAACTGACCTTAAGAGCGTCCTGGTCATCGGTTCCGGCCCGATCGTCATCGGCCAGGCCGCTGAATTCGACTACTCCGGCACCCAGGCGCTTCGCGTCCTCAAGGAGGAAGGCCTGCGCGTCATCCTCGTCAACTCCAACCCGGCCACCATCATGACCGACCCGGAGTTCGCCGACGCCACGTACATCGAGCCCATCACCCCCGAGGTGGTGGAGAAGATCATCGCCAAGGAGCGCCCGGACGCCGTGCTGCCCACCCTGGGCGGCCAGACGGCCCTGAACACCGCCATCGCGCTGGACAAGAACGGCGTGCTCGAGAAGTACAACGTGGAACTGATCGGTGCGAACATCGCCGCGATCGAGCTCGGCGAGGACCGCGAGAAGTTCAAGGGCGTCGTGGAGCGCTGCGGCGCCGAATCCGCCCGCAGCCACATCATCCACACCATGGACGAGGCCCTGAAGGCTGCCGGTGACCTCGGCTACCCCATGGTGGTCCGCCCCTCCTTCACCATGGGCGGCCTCGGTTCCGGCCTGGCGTACAACGAAGAGGACCTGCGCCGCATCGTCGGCCAGGGCCTGCAGTACAGCCCCACCAGCGAGGTGCTGCTCGAAGAGAGCATCCTCGGCTGGAAGGAATACGAGCTCGAGATGATGCGGGACAAGAACGACAACGTGGTTGTCGTCTGCTCCATCGAGAACTTCGATCCCGTAGGCGTGCATACCGGCGACTCCATCACCGTGGCACCGGCGCTGACCCTCACCGACCGCGAATACCAGAAGCTGCGCGACGTCGCCATCGCCGTGATCCGTGAGGTCGGCGTGGACACCGGCGGCTGCAACATCCAGTTCGCGATCGACCCGAAGACCGGCCGTGTGGTGGTCATCGAAATGAACCCGCGCGTGTCCCGCTCCTCGGCGCTGGCATCCAAGGCCACCGGCTTCGCCATCGCCAAGATCGCCACCAAGCTCTCGCTCGGCTACACCCTGGACGAGATCCCGAACGACATCACGCAGAAGACCCCCGCCTCCTTCGAGCCGACGCTCGACTACGTGGTGGTCAAGGTCCCGCGGTTCGCGTTCGAGAAGTTCCCGGCCGCCGACCCCACCCTCACCACCACCATGAAGTCGGTGGGCGAGGCCATGGCCATGGGCCGCAACTTCACCGAGGCCCTGCAGAAGGCCCTGCGCTCCCTCGAGCAGAAGGGCTCGCAGCTGGACTTCAGCTCCGTCCCCGAGTGGGAAGTGCCGGAGCTCATCGAGAAGGCCAAGCGCCCGACGACGGAACGCCTGCACCAGGTGCAGCGCGCCCTGCTCGGCGGCGCCAGTGTGGAGGAGCTTTACGAGGCCACCAAGATCGACCCCTGGTTCCTGGACCAGCTCCAGCTGCTCAACGAGATCTCCCAGGAGATCCGCCGCTCCGGCGCGCTGACCGAGGACATGCTCCGCAACGCCAAGCGCCACGGCTTCTCCGACGAGCAGATCGGTGCCCTGACGCACAACTCCGAGGCCGTCGTCCGCGGCGTCCGCCAGGCGCTGGGCATCCGCCCGGTCTACAAGACCGTGGACACCTGCGCCGCGGAGTTCGCCGCCTACACCCCGTACCACTACTCGGCCTACGACGAGGAGGATGAGGTTGCGCTGCACTCCAAGCCGTCCATCCTCATCCTCGGCTCCGGGCCCAACCGCATCGGCCAGGGCATCGAGTTCGACTACTCCTGCGTCCACGCCTCCATGGCGCTGCGCAAGGCCGGCTACGAGACCGTCATGGTCAACTGCAACCCGGAAACCGTCTCCACCGACTACGACATCTCCACCCGCCTGTACTTCGAACCGCTGACCCTGGAGGACGTCCTCGAGGTCATCGCGGCCGAGGAACGCACCGGCGGCGTGATGGGCGTCTTCGTGCAGCTGGGCGGCCAGACCCCGCTGAAGCTGGCCCAGCAGCTGGCCGACGCCGGCGTGCCCATCCTGGGCACCTCGCCCGAGGCGATCGACCTCGCCGAGCACCGCGGCGCATTCGCCCGCGTGCTGGACGAAGCCGGCCTGGTCTCCCCGAAGAACGGCACCGCCGTCTCCTTCGAGGACGCCAAGAAGATCGCCGACGAGATCGGCTACCCCGTCCTGGTCCGCCCGTCCTACGTCCTGGGCGGCCGCGGCATGGAGATCGTCTACGACGAGCCGAACCTGTCCCGCTACATCGCCAACGCCACGGAGATCACCGCCGAGCACCCGGTGCTGATCGACCGGTTCCTCGAGGACGCGGTGGAGATCGACGTCGACGCCCTCTTCGACGGCACGGACATGTACCTCGGCGGCATCATGGAGCACATCGAGGAAGCCGGCGTTCACTCCGGCGACTCCGCGTGCGTCCTGCCGCCCATCACCCTGGGCGGCAACGTACTCGAACGCGTCCGCACCGCCACCCGGGCCATCGCCGAAGGCGTGGGCGTCCGCGGCCTCATCAACATCCAGTTCGCGCTGGCCTCCGACGTCCTGTACGTCCTGGAAGCCAACCCGCGCGCGTCCCGGACCGTGCCCTTCGTGTCCAAGGCCACCGGCGTGCAGATGGCCAAGGCCGCCGCGCTGATCGGCACCGGCGTGACCATCGGCCAGCTCCGCAGCGCGTACAAGATGCTGCCGGAAACCGGCGACGGCTCCACCCTGCCGCTGGATGCCCCCGTCTCCGTCAAGGAAGCGGTCCTGCCGTTCAGCCGGTTCCGCACCCTGGAGGGCAAGGTCGTCGACTCGCTGCTCGGGCCGGAAATGCGCTCCACCGGCGAGGTCATGGGCATCGACAAGCACTTCGACACCGCCTTCGCCAAGAGCCAGTCGGGCGCCAACAATGCACTGCCCACCGAGGGCAAGGTCTTTGTGTCCGTGGCCAACCGCGACAAGCGTTCGGTGATCATGGGCGTCAAGCGCCTCTCCGACCTCGGCTTCGAGATCGTTTCCACCGGTGGTACTGCCGACGTCCTGCGCCGCAACGGCATTCAGGCCACTCCGGTCCGCAAGGTGGCCGAGGGCAGCAGCGCCGAAGGTGAAGGCACCATCGCCGACCTCGTGGTCGCCGGCGAAATCGACATGGTGTTCAACACCCCGTCCGGCGGCGAGGCCCGCAGCGACGGGTACGAACTCCGTGCCGCCGCCACGTCCATCGGCATTCCCTGCATCACCACCGTGGCCGAGTTCAACGCCGCCGTGCAGGCCATCGAGGCGCTGCGCACCTACGCCTGGTCCGTGACCAGCCTGCAGGAGCACGCCGCTGCGCTCATCGCATCGCAGGAGGCCGCCCTGCAGAAGGCCGCCGCGCAGACTCCGGCAGAGCAGAATGCCTGAGGCACCTGCAGGCGCAAACACTGCCGCCGGTGCCAGCCGGGAGTCCTTTGGCTCCCGGCTGGGCCGGGCCATGGCGGACCGCGGTCCGCTCTGCGTCGGGATTGATCCGCACCCCGCCCTCCTCGGCAGCTGGGGGCTGAACGACGACGCCGCCGGCCTGAGGCGCTTTTCACTCACCGCCCTGGAGGCAGTGGCTTCGCTCGCTGCCGCGGTCAAGCCGCAGGTGGCGCTGTACGAACGGCACGGCTCTGCCGGCATGGCGGTCCTCGAAGAGGTCCTCGCCACTGCCCGGGACGAGGGCGTGCTCACCATCGCCGACGCCAAGCGCGGTGATATCGGGTCCACCATGGCCGCGTACGCCGACGCCTGGCTCGGCGACGGCTCTGCCCTGGCCGCGGATTCGGTGACGCTGAGCCCCTACCTGGGCTTTGAGTCACTCCGGCCTGCCCTGGACCTTGCGGCCGAGCACGGCCGTGGCGTGTTCGTCCTCGCGCTGACCTCCAACCCGGAGGGCGCCTCCGTGCAGCACGTGGGCGGAAGCGATTCAGTGGCACGCCGGATCGTCCAGGCCGCCGCGGGGGAGAACGAACGCTACTCCGGGCCCCTGGGCTCGGTGGGCCTCGTGGTGGGAGCCACCGTGGGCACGGCACTGTCGGACCTGCAGCTTGACCTGGGGGCCGTCCGAGGTCCGATCCTCGCGCCTGGCCTGGGCGCGCAGGGGGCCACTCCGGGAGACCTGCGGAAGACCTTCGGCGCCGCCTACTCCCAGGTCCTGGGAACCTCCAGCCGCGACATCCTCAAGGCCGGTCCCGGCGTCCGGGAGCTCAGGGAAGCGGCCGAGCGGACGCTCGCCGGGCTCCGCGACGAATAGTCCATTGATTTCTCCGGCCGGCAGGGAGTAGGTTCAGGACAAATCCGCGGCTGCTCCAACGCCGCCGGCCGCGGATCCGTTGGCTGACCCCAGGGGAAATAACCGTGAGCTTGCGACCCTTGTCTCCGCAGGAACGATCCGACGCACTCAGGAAGGCCGCGGCGGCAAGGGCTGCCAGGGCCACGGCCAAGGAGCGGCTTAAATCCGGAGAGCTGACCGTGGCCCAGATCCTGGATTCCGGCGGCACCGAGGAAGCCATAGCGCGCATGCGCGTTTCGGAACTCCTCGAGGCACTGCCGGGGATCGGGAAGGTCCGTGCCGCGGCCATCATGGACAGCCTGGGGATCGCCGCGTCCCGCAGGGTCCGGGGGCTGGGCATCCACCAGCGCCGGGCGCTGGTAGATTTTATGAACGAGAAATAGCTACATCCGAACAGAGTCATCTGTAGACCGCCCAAAGGAATACGTGAGCAAGAAACCCGGACTGACAGTCCTCGCTGGTCCTACGGCTGTTGGCAAAGGCACCGTGTCCACCTATATCCGCGACAACTACCCCGAGGTCTGGCTGTCGGTGTCGGCCACCACCCGGGCGCCGCGGCCGGGCGAGATCGACGGTGTGCACTACTACTTCAAGTCCAAGGAGGAGTTCGAGTCCCTTGTGGCCGCGGGCGAATTCCTGGAGTGGGCCGTGGTGCACGGGCAAAACACCTACGGAACCCTGAAGAGCACCGTCAACCAGGCCATCGCCGAGGGCCGCTCCGTGCTGCTGGAGATTGACCTGCAGGGTGCGCGCCAGGTGAAGCAGGCCCTTCCCGATGCCCAGTTCGTGTTCCTGGCACCGCCCAGCTGGGAAGAACTGGTCCGCCGGCTGGTGGGCCGCGGCACGGAATCGGCCGAGGAACAGCAGCGCCGGCTGGAAACCGGTAAAGTAGAACTTGCTGCTGAACCGGAGTTCGACTACACCGTCATCAATGACGACGTCCGCCGGGCAGCGGACGAGCTTGTTTCACTCATGGGGCTGACCCCGCACCCGCGCCAGCCGCAGACGCCATCAGCCCGCTAGAAATTTGGAGAATTCGTGTCCACGAACCTTGAAGGCATCATCAACCCGCCGATCGACTCGCTGCTCGAGGCAGCCGATTCCAAGTACGGCCTGGTGATCTTCGGTGCCAAGCGTGCACGTCAGATCAACGCGTACTACGCCCAGCTGCACGAGGGCCTGTTTGAGTACGTCGGCCCGCTGGTCGACACCAAGCTGAACGAAAAGTCGCTGTCCATCGCCCTGCGCGAGATCAACGAAGGCAAGCTGGTCTCCTCGCCGATCGAAGCTGCAGAGTAATCTCCGCAGAGTAAACAGACTGCCTGCTGACGGAGTTCACGTGCGCATAGTCCTCGGAGTCGGGGGAGGGATCGCCGCCTACAAGGTGGCATCGCTCCTCCGGCTTTTTACTGAAGCCGGCCATGACGTCACCGTCATCCCCACGGAGGCAGCCACCCGCTTTGTCGGCGTGGCCACGTGGGAGGCACTGTCCGGCAACCCGGTGACCAACAGCGTCTTCGACGACGTCGAACTGGTCAACCACGTCCGGCTGGGCCACGAGGCAGACCTGATCGTGGTGGCCCCCGCCACGGCCGACCTCCTTGCCCGTGCCGCCGGCGGCCAGGCCAACGATCTGCTCACCAACACGCTCCTGATGGCCAGCGGCCCCGTCCTGTTCGCCCCGGCCATGCACACCGAGATGTGGCAGCATGCTGCCACCCAGGCCAACGTCGAGACACTCCGCAGCCGGGGCGTGACCGTCCTGGAACCCGCGAGCGGCCGGCTGACCGGCAGCGACTCCGGCCCCGGCCGCCTGCCCGAGCCCGAAGCCATTTTCCAAGCTGCCATGGCACTGGTTCACGGACTCCAGGAAGATTCCCCGCTGCCCCCCTCCGCAGGCCGAACGGCTGAGGGAACCGGCGGCGCGCCGGAATTCCCGCTGGCCGGCCGCACCGTGACCATCAGCGCCGGCGGCACCCGTGAGCCCCTGGACCCTGTCCGGTTCCTGGGCAACCGCTCCTCCGGGAAGCAGGGCGTGGCGCTGGCTGCCGCGGCCCGCGATGCCGGAGCAACCGTCCGGCTCGTTGCCGCACACATGGAGGTTCCTGCCCCCGACGGCGTCGAGCTCGTCGCCGTCGAGACGGCGTTGCAGCTCAGGGAAGCCATGCTGGCAGCGGCGGCCGATTCCGACGTCGTCGTCATGGCTGCCGCGGTGGCCGACTTCCGTCCTGCGGAGGTGTCCGGCACCAAAATCAAGAAGCGGGACGACACCGCCGACCCCGTCATCACGCTGGTCCGCAACCCGGACATCCTGCACGAGCTCGTCGCCGTCCGCGACGCCGGCAGCAGCAGCCAGCTCGTGGTGGGCTTCGCCGCCGAGACCGGGGATGAGCAGGGTGACGTGCTTTCGTACGCCGAGGCAAAGCTGAGGCGCAAGGGCTGTGACCTGCTGGTGGTGAACCACGTGGGCTCCGACAAGGTATTCGGCCAGGACCACAACTCCGTGGTCATCCTCTCGCGGGCCGGTTCCGCGCCCCAGTCGGCGTCCGGTTCCAAGCAGGACGTCGCCGCCATTGTCATTGACCGCATCGGCTCCGAACTGAGCCGGGTCTTTCCGCGAACCTGACGGGCGTAAGCAACGTCTCCTTAGCATGGGGACACACGCTGCCGCGCCGCCGTTTGCCAACCAGTAAGGTAGTTGAGTGACTTTACCGCTGCATCTTCCAGAATCCCACGGGTCCGCACCCTCCGCGCTTCGGCTCTTCACCTCGGAGTCGGTGACAGAAGGGCACCCGGACAAGATCTGTGACCAGATCAGTGATGCGATCCTGGACGCCCTGCTGGACAAGGACCCCGAGTCCCGCGTCGCCGTCGAGACCATGGCCACCACCGGCCTGGTCCACGTCGCCGGCGAGGTGACCACCGACGCCTACGTCGAGATTCCGCAGATCGTGCGCGAGACCATCCTGGGCATCGGCTATGACTCCTCCGCCAACGGCTTCGACGGTGCACGCTGCGGTGTTTCCGTCTCCATCGGCCAGCAGTCCAACGACATCGCTGGCGGCGTCTTCAATTCCCTGGAAGCCCGCGAAGGCCGGCAGGAGGACGACTACGACCTGCAGGGCGCAGGCGACCAGGGCCTGATGTTCGGCTACGCCAGCGATGAGACCCCGTCCTACATGCCCACGCCGATCTGGATTGCGCACCGCCTCTCCGAGCGCCTCACCGAGGTCCGCAAGAACGGTGAACTGGCCTACCTCCGCCCCGACGGCAAGACCCAGGCCACCATCGGGTACGACGGCGACCGGCCGGTTTCCGTGGAAACCGTGGTCATTTCCAGCCAGCACGCCGAAGGGTTCAGCCTCGACCAGCTGCGCGCGGACCTCGCCACGCACGTCATCGACCCCGTCCTTGCCCTCGCGGACCTGGACATCTCGCGCACCAACAACATCCTGAACCCCGCCGGCGCGTTTGTCATCGGCGGTCCGGTGGGCGACGCCGGCCTCACCGGCCGCAAGATCATTGTGGACACCTACGGCGGCATGGCCCGCCACGGCGGCGGCGCCTTCTCCGGCAAGGACCCGTCCAAGGTGGACCGCTCCGCCGCATATGCCATGCGCTGGGTCGCCAAGAACGTGGTGGCGGCGGGACTCGCCAAGCGCGCCGAGATCCAGATCGCCTACGCCATCGGCCAGGCCCGCCCCGTGGGAACCTACGTCGAAACGTTCGGGACCGAGACCGTCGACCCGGCCAAGATCAGCGCCGCGATTGCCGAGATCTTCGACCTTCGCCCCCGCGCCATCATCGACGCCCTGGACCTGAAGCGACCCATCTACGCCAAGACGGCCGCGCACGGCCACTTCGGCCGCGATGATCCGGACTTCACCTGGGAGCGCCTGGACCGCGTGGACGACCTGAAGGCGTACTTCAACGCCTGAGCCGTCGCCTCCGCCGCCCGCCGGCACTCCGGGAATGTCAGACCCGTGTGATTGGCTAATGCGGAACCCAGGACGGAGGTAGGGCGCCATGTCTTTCAATTCCACGCCGTCGCACCCCACGCCATCTTCGCACCCGAGGCCAGAGCCGCTGCAGCTCTCACTGCTGCAGGGCTTTCCGCCGGCGGCCAAGCCGGCCGGCGGCCCGCCACTTGCCCCAGTCCGGCCGGTGGCGCGCGTGCTCATCGAGTCGCCGCTGCCGCACCTGGACCGGCCGTTCGACTACAGCGTGCCTGCCGAACTGGATGAGGATGCCCAGCCGGGCGTGCGCGTCCGGGTGAAGTTCAGCGGCCAGGAACTCGGCGGCTACATCCTGGATCGGCTTGATGAGTCCGACGCCGGGCAGCCCCTCGTCCCGCTGCACAAAGTCGTCTCGCCGGTTGCCGTCCTGATCCCTGCGCTGCAGGAACTCGCCGGGCGGGTGGCGGCACGCTATTCCGGCACCGTCAGTGACGTTCTCCGCGTCGCCATTCCGCCCAGGGTGGTCAAGGTGGAGAAGGAGCTTGCCGGCGCCGAACCGTCCCCGGCGCCTCCGGAGCCTTCGTCTGCGGGACCTTCGCCTGCCGGCGCCGACTCCAGCTTCTCCGGCGAAAGCTGGACCAGGTACCGCAACGGCGCCGCGTTCCTCCGCCATCTCGCGTCCGGCGGATCGCCCCGGGCAGCCCTTAGTGCCATGCAGGGGTTTGGCCCGGACGGCTGGCCGCATGTCATTGCGCAGGCGGTGGCGGCGGTACGGCAGTCCGGACGGGGCGCCGCCGTCGTTGTTCCCGATTACCGCGACCTGGACCGCGTGCAGGCCGCCCTGGAAGACATCCTGACCGCGGAAGACGTCGCGCGGCTGACCGCCGACGACGGCCAGACACCCAGGTACCGCAACTACCTCCGGGTACTCAAGGGCTCCGCGGGTGTGGCGGTGGGCACCCGCTCGGCCGCCTATGCCCCCGTGCATAACCTCGGGCTCGTCGTGTGCTGGGACGACGGCGACGACCTCCATGTGGAGCAACGGGCGCCGTACGCCCACACCCGGGAAGTGCTCCTCCTCCGTGCGGAACAGGAAGGGGCCGCCTGCCTGCTGGCCGGGCATGCCCGCAGCACGGAAGTGCAGCGGCTGGTGGACGCCGGCTGGGCCATGCCCGTGGACGCCGAACGGACGGTGCTCCGCCGCACGGTTTCCAGGGTCCTCAACACCGCCGACAGTTTCGAGCAGGAGCGCGACCCCCTCGCCCGGCTGGCCCGGCTGCCCGGAGCAGCATGGCGCACAGCCAAGGACGCACTCGAACGCGGCCCCGTGCTGGTGCAGGTGGCCCGCGCGGGGTACGCGCCATCGCTCGCGTGCGAAACCTGCCGGGAACCGGCGCGCTGCCCGTCCTGCCAGGGGCCGCTCGCCATCGCCGGCGCCGCTGCAGTCCCGCAGTGCCGCTGGTGTTCGACGCCGGCGCCCGCCTGGCGCTGCGTGCACTGCCAGGGCACCCGCCTGCGCCGCGGGGCGGCCGGCGTTCTCCGCACGGCCGAGGAACTGGGCAGGGCGTTTCCGGGCAAGGCCGTGGTCACGTCCTCGGGCCAGAACGTCAAGGCAACGGTGCCGGATTCCTGCGCGCTGGTGGTGGCCACCGTCGGTGCCGAACCGGTGGCCCCGGGCGGATACGCGGCGGCGCTGCTGCTCGACGGCGATTCGCTGCTTCGGCGGGAGAACCTGCGGGCCGGTGAGGACGCGGTGCGGCGCTGGTTCAACGCCGCCGCTCTCGTCCGGCCGGCCACCGAGGGCGGCACCGTGGTCATCACCGCCGACGATACTGCCGCCGTCGGTGCATTGCTGCGATGGGACCCGGCGGGCTATGCGCAGCGGGAACTGGCGCTGCGCGCCGAGCTGCAGCTGCCGCCGGCGGTGAGGGTGGCCGCTGTCACTGGCGGCAGCACCGCCGTCGGGCATTTCACCGCCTCAGCCACAGCGCTTCTTGCCGCCGAGGGCGTAACGCTCCGCGTCGCGGGGCCGGCGCCGCTGCTCCAGACCGCGCACCTCCAGTCCGCGCAGGTCCCGTCAGCCGTCCCGGAAAGCGTTGATGTCCGCACGCTGCTGTTCATTCCCTATGCGCAGGCCGCCACGGTGACCAGGGTGCTGCGGGCTGCGAAGGCTGCCGCCGCGGCGAAACGCACCGAGGACCCGGTACAGCTTCGGCTGGACGGCCTAGACGTGCTCTAAGCCGGCCTGCTCCAACAGGCTGGGCGACAGGCTATTTGTTGCGGAGCGCGAGCACTTCCGCTGCCACGGCCACCAGCTGGCGGGCGGACTCGTCCCAGCTGAACTGCCCGGCGCGGGCCACCGAGTTTCGTGAGACATCCCGCCACTGCGGCGCGTCGCCCAGTTCCTGGACAGCGGCCGCAAAAGCCGCGGGGGATTCCGGGTCCACATACTTAGCGGCGTCTGCGCCCACCTCACGGAAGATCGGGGTGTCGCTGGCAATAACCGGGGTGCCCAGCGCCATGGCCTCCACCAGCGGGAGGCCATAGCCTTCGGCCTTCGACAGGCTGACCAGCGCGGTGGTGCGCCTGAGCAGTTCGGCGTACTCGTCGTCGGTCACGCCGTTATGGAACACCACGCTGGCCCCGGCAGGGATCAGCGCCTCGAGCTCGGCACGGCGCTGCGGGGTGATCCGGCTGAGCAGGTGCAGCGTGTAGTCCGGCAGTTCCGCCATCCCGGCGAGCATGGTTTCGACGTTCTTGTAGGGCATGAACGAACCCATGTAGAGCAGCGTCTTCTCCGGCAGGGTGTCGGGGTCGCGGGGCTGCTGGGCCGGCTGCGGCGCGTTGCTGACGATGCGCACCGGGCGGCTGGTCAGGCGGTACTTGGCCATCAGTGCTTCGGTGGTCCTGCTGATGGTGGCGACGACGTCTGCGCGGTTCAGCAGCAGCCGCTGCGGCCAGTACGCCTTGTGGTACAGGCGCCACAGGATCCGGACCGGGGCCGGGAGGAAGCCGGGGGGTGCCGGGTGTTCGTAGTAGATGAGGTCGTGCAGGGTGAGCACCAGGCCGTACTTGCGGCCCCAGGTGCCCATGGTCTGCATGGGGCAGACGACGACGTCGGCATTCAGCCGGTTGACTTTCCGTGCCACGAAAAGTTCGGCGGGGGAGAGCGGGCTGCTGATCAGGGTGTGGGGGACGTCGGGAAGGAGGGCGAGTTGGCGGGGATCGCTGATGAGCATCGACACATCGGCGATCTTGGCGACGGCGGCGATGAGGCTGGCGCCGTAGCGGCTGATCCCGTCGTGGTGGTCGGTCCGGGTAAAGCGGGCGTCGATCACAATTTTCACGCGGGATGGTCCTTCAGGAAGCGGCGGATGAATTCTGCGGCAGGCTCAGGGGTTTCGTAGTGGATCAGGTGGCCGACGCCCGGAATGATCTCCAGCGTGGCGTCCGGGAGCAGCCCGGCCAGCCGGTGCTGGTCGCGCAGCAGGGCGATTTCATCTTTTTCGCCGGCGATAAGGAGCACAGGCAGGGAGAGCCGCGGCGCGACTTCGGCCACATGGCTGCTGACTGACGCAGTGAAGGATTCCAGCAGACTCTCCCGGTTTGCGAAGGCGCTGAAGTAGGCATGGTGCTGCCCGTGGATGAACCGCAGGAGGTCCTTGTCCCTGGTTTTCGCCATGGCCATGCTCATCACCCGAACGATGAGCGGGCTGCGGAGCAGGGCCAGGCCAAGCGCGCGGGGGAGCCGCGCGGAAAGACGGTAGTACAGCACCGCCAGACGCGTCATAAGTCCCTTGGGCCCCTCCAGCGCCGGCGCAGCGATGGGATTGACCAGGATTAGCGGGCGGACGGCCTCCGGGTGGGCGGCGACAAAATGGGCGGCCACGATGGAACCGAACGAGTGCCCCAGCAGCACTGTGTCAGGTCCGAGCCCGAGGGCAGCCATGAAGTCGCTGATGAACTGGCCGTAGCGCTCCACGCTGTGGCTGGCATCGGTGAATGCCGCTGAATCGCCGAAACCGGGAAGGTCCGGCATGACCAGGCGCACTTCCGGCAGCTGGTCCGCCACCCGCAGAAGCCCGTGGTGGTCGCCGCGGAAACCGTGGATGACCAGGATGGTGCGCGTTTCCGGCGTTGTCTTTTCGGGTTCGTAGACCCAGTAGGCGACGTCGCCGCCCGTCAGTTGCACGGTGGACGCGCGGGTGCGGACCGCCAGTCCGCCGCTGATAAAGGACGGCACGGTTGCGGGCACGGAGTCGGCTGTTCTCATCTGTTGGCGGGGTCCTAGTTGACGATGTCGGGGTGGGAACCGGTGCGGTGGCCGCGCTCCAGGGCGGCGATGTCAGCCATGTCCAGGGCTGAGAGCTCGAAGCCGAAGACGTCAAGGTTTTCCCGGATTCGGGCGGCGGAGCTGGCCTTGGGGATGGCCACGTGGCCCAGCTGCACCTGCCAGCGCAGCACAATCTGGGCGGGGGTCACCTTGTGCTCGGCCGCGAGGGCGCCGATGACGGGATCCTCCAGCACCTGTCCGCGGCCCAGCGGGCTCCACGCCTCGGTGAGGATGCCCAGGCCCTTGTGCTTTTCGCGGAGCTCGGCCTGCTGCAGCCACGGATGGAGCTCGACCTGGTTGACGGCGGGAACCACCTCGGCGGTTTCCAGCAGCCGGTCCAGATGCTGCGGCTGGAAGTTGGAGACGCCGATGGCCCGGACCTTGCCCTCGCGGTACAGGGTCTCGAGTGCGCGGTAGGTCTCCTGGAACAGCCCTCGCTTGGCGCATGGCCAGTGGATGAGGTACATGTCCACGTATTCCAGCCCGAGGTTGATCATGGACGTGTCAAAGGCCCGCAGCGTTGCGTCATAGCCATGGTCGTCATTCCAGACCTTGGTGGTGATGAACAGATCCTCGCGGGATACGCTCGGCGCGGTCACCCCCGAGCCGCCCGTCACAGGCTCCATTGCGAAGGCCTCCACGAGGCCACGCGCTACGCCGGATTCGTTCCCGTACATGGCGGCCGTGTCGAAGTGGCGGTAGCCGGCTTCCAGCGCAGTCGCCACCAGATTGGCCGTTTCAGCAGGCGGCACCTTGTACAGCCCGAAACCCAACTGGTCGATCAGCACGCCGTTGTTCAGGCTGAGCCGGGGTGAGGTAGTCATGCCTATGACTCTACCGATTCCCCGCCCCGAGACGTGTGACCGACCACGTACCGGTACCGCGGGGCCGGCATGGGGGGCTTTTCGGGCGGGCTGGCAACACTTCCGGGTTCCTTCCGGCGGCGGATTAAAGGTCTATAGCAAAGGTTTTAGAAGGGCGAAGGTACGAGGGATATGCACTTGCTGCCGATTCAGTCCGTAAAAAAGGCTGGACTAGAGGTTTAAAACCACGTAGCTTTGGAGGACAAGAAAATATGACGCACATCACAGGATGCCGCCGACGCAGGGGGAAGCCAACAGTCGCAACAGCACCAGGGAGCACGCAATGACCGCCACCATAAATGACCTCATCGACGATTCGTTTGCTGATCTTCCAAGACCGCAGACGTGTCCCGCCGAAGACTTCGCCGCCCCGGTCCTGACCGTCAGGGTCAATGATCAGGCCGTGCTTGCAATTGCCCGCCGGCTGCACGACGGTGCCTGCCTGCATGGGGATGGCTGCGGGCTGCGGGACTTCCATGCGATGGACGTCTACGAGACGGACGTCCGGGTCATGCTGGCCGCCATGGTGCAGGCGGGCGGCGACAGCGACGGCCCGGAAATCAGCCCTTGCCGCACGGCAACTGGGCGCAGGTGGTTCCAGGGCAAGTGGCAGTGCACCGCATGCAGCGGCGCCATCCGTTTCGGCGGTGGCATCGGATGGGTCCACAGCCGCTGATCCGGTGCGGAACGGCTACGCGTGCTGGTCTTCGTGGTCACCGGCGATTCCCATGCAGAGCCACCACGGGACTCCCGGAAGCGCCCGCCGCTCATTTTGGTCGGCTTTCGGGATGGTCCCGCCGACGTAGCGGCCGGTATTGGTTGCGATGACCGCACCGTGCTGGTCCACAATGCAGGTGTTCGGCGGCAATGCCCGCAACAGGGGTTCGAATGCGGTTTGGAGCTGGCCGATGCGGACATCGGCCCCCAATGCCCCAACATAACTTCCGGCAACGACCACCCGCTTGCTGAAAGTGATGATGTTCTCGTTCGTTCCGCTCGCATCCACATACGCATGGCTGGTGTGGATGGGGCTGTCATCGCCAGTGTCATCCGGCCGCCATGGTGCAGTGGCGAAGTCATAGAGGTCCATGTCGATGTATAGCCGCTGCGGCGACTCTGGTCCCGCTGGCGTGTAGCACCAGGAAATCCAGCTCTCACCGAAGTACGACTGGTCGGCGACGAAGCCCGTGCCGTAGAGAAATGGAACGCCGATGGCCACTGCCCTTCGCGCCGCGGCGTAGATGTCCGAATCGGCCCGTTCCCTGCTGGCTCCGGACCCGATGCTGGCGCGTACGGCCTGCTCGACCTCGCGCATTGACGCGGCAGCGGTTCCGGCGAACACGGCAGCAACCGATTCGATGGCGGCTACGGCCTCATCGACGGAGGCCGGATAATGCGGCGAATCGGCCGGTGTGCCCTCTAGGTCCATCCGCTCGTCAATGACCAGGTTCATGTCCCGCCGTACGTGTTCCTCAGCCAGCGCCCGCGCCCTGTCGGCGTCGCCGGCGCTGATTGCCTCAACGATCCTGGTGTGTTCTTCCGCAGCGGCGTCCCTGTGGCCTGACGGATCCACCCAGATCAGCGGGCCCACCTCGGCCTGCAGCGCAACCTCCTGGCGGGTGAGTCTGACCGATCCTGAACTGGCTGCGAGCTCGATGTGAAACTTGCTGTCCGCCCTGATTGCGTCCGCCGTGTGTTCGCAAGCGAGGATTTCGGTCGCTGTGTAGTCAAGGCGTCCCATCGAGAGCCGGTGGGATTGGATGGCCGCCGCGGCGGCGGCAGCGGCGCTGCCGGCGAGGAAGGCGCGGTACTCCCTCAAATCACGCAGGTCTTCGAGGGAGTATGCCTCAAGGGACTGGCGCTGCACCCGGGCGATGTCCCCGGTGTTGGCCTTCACGAAGCTCCCGCCACCTTTGCCGCGCCGCGTCTCGACCAAGCCCAGGCCGCGCAGTTCGGCCAGCGCTGCGCGCAGCGTGAGGGTGGATACGCCCATTCTGGATGCCAGGTAGCTTTCGCTGGGCAGCTGGGAGCCGTCTTCGAGCACTCCCAGTTCGATGGCATGCCTCAGCCGGCGTCCGACTTCTTCCCCTCGATCCGCGTTCTCCAAGGGTGCGAAGGCGAGTTGCTCTTTCCAAGCAGTCACGGGAAACCCCCCTGAGAAGTGACATTTAACCTTGAATGTCTATTGACCTTTAACCATGAAGGTCTATAGTTAAGAGTACCACTCGGGGAGATCAGGAAGATGTTCCCGGACCGTCCAGAACGATGGAGCGAAAGGAAAGACGATGACACGCGAAGAAGCTTTCGCCAGATGCACCCCGGACTCGTACGTCGAGTTCTACGGCGGCCGGTGGCTCGTCGTCCCGTTCGCGCAAGTCGAGCAGCCGCTCTTCTTCGTTTGCTCACCCGGAGCGCTCCGCAGCGGCCACTAGCTTTGGCCTTCTGAATCTGACCCTGCGGCAAACGACACTCCCGGTGCCGCAGCACACCGGACAGTCAGGTTCCGTTCTGAAAGCTGACCAGCCGCCGGGCTGAGGCTTCGTCGAGGATCAGGTCGGTTGCCAGTCCGGCCTCAAGCGCACCGCGAAGCCCTTTGATCTTGGACGCGCCGGACACAACGCAGATCCGCCGGCGCACCTGGCGCAGTTGGTCCAGTGAAGGCCCGGTGGAACGTTCGTTCAGGGTAATGCCGTCCGAGGAGCCGTCGCTGCGGAAGAAGACGGTGGCGACGTCCCCAACAACGTCGGACTTCGCCAGCGTGGCCAGGTCCTCTTCGTCGAGGTAGCCGCCGGCGTAGACGTGGCTGGGGTAGTCGGCGTCGACTGATCCCACGCCGAAGATCGCGATGCCCATGCGGGACTGCAGGTCGAGGATGCGCTGCACGCTCCGCTCATTCCACATCGCGGTCTTGGTGGCCGCGTGGTCGAAGAAGGCCGGCACGGGAAACTGTTCAACCCGTGCCCGGTAGGCGCTGCCGAAGCGCCGCATAATGTCGCTGGCGTAAGTGATGCCGGTTGTCTGCATGTTGCCCGCCCCGTTGAGTTGCACGACCACGCTGTCATGGGTGATCTTGCGCGTCAGGTGGCGGCTCACGGCGCTAAGGGTTGATCCCCATGCCACGCCGATGATCGCGTTCGAGTCCACGAGGGGCCCGATCGTGCGCGCTGCCTGCATGGCCACGCGGTCCAGCGTTTCAGCTTCGTTGAGGGTGTCCAGGACGGGCACCACGTGCACGTCCACCTTGTACTGCGCCCGGATTAGCCGCTCGAGCTCCGGCCCGGTGTCCAGCGGGCTGCGGATTTGGATCTGTACCAGGCCGGTCTCCCGGGCAGTGGAAAGCAGCCGGGAAACGGTGGAGCGGGAGGTCCGCAATTCCCGGGCGATGGCGTCCATCGTGAGGTCCTGCATGTAGTAGAGCTGGGCGGCGCGCAGCGCTTCGGAATGTCTGGGACGGGGCATGCCTGGTTCCGTTCTGCACGTTCGTGCATAGTGCTTGACGACATTTTCCATTAATCCAAAGAATAGTGGTGAACGGCCCCGCACCATTCGGTGCGCTGCCTGCAACAAGCTCTTAGCAACCGAACCCGAAGGAGCAGATTTGGGACTCAAGGACTCACCCGGCCATACCAACAGCGCTGCGGCCCCCGGGCCGGAGCGCGAATCTGTCTCTCGGCTGCGCCGGCGGCCCAATGCCAAGGTTCTGATCATCGGTGGCGGGATCAACGGCGTCGGTACATTCCGGGACCTCGCCCTGCAGGGCATAGACGTGGCGCTGGTAGAGCGCGGGGACTACTGCCAGGGTGCCAGCGGAGCCTCGTCCCACATGATTCACGGCGGTATCCGTTATCTGGAAAACGGCGAATTCCGGCTGGTCCGGGAATCCGTGGTTGAGCGCAACAGGCTCCTGCGGATCGCGCCGCACTACGTAAAGCCGCTGCAGACCACCATTCCGATCTTCAGCACGTTCTCCGGTGTCCTTGCCGCGCCGCTGCGGTTCCTGACCCACAAACAGCAGGGCAAGCCGAAGGAGCGTGGCGCGTTCCTGATCAAGCTGGGGCTTAGCCTTTACGATTCCTTTTCCCGCGACGGCGGCAACGTTCCGCGCCACCAGTTCCGCAGCCGCGAGAAGGCTTTGGCCGAACTCCCCATGCTCCACCCCGGGGTCAAATACACGGCCACGTATTTCGATGCCTCCGTCCACAACCCGGAGCGCCTCACCCTTGACGTGCTGCAGGACGGTGAGAAGGCCGGTACGCAAAATGCCGCGGCCCGGGCCAGCAACTACCTTTCCCTGGTCTCTGTGAAGTCCAACGCCGACGGTTCCAGTACCGCGGTTCTCCGGGATGAACTCACCGGCGGCGAGTTCGGCTTCACGGCGGACGTCATCGTCAACACCACCGGCGCATGGGTTGACCTCACCAACGAGGCAATGGGCACGCCCACTTCCTTCATGGGCGGGACAAAGGGCTCCCACATCGTCCTGGACCACCCCGGACTGCTTGCCGCCTGCGATGGCCGCGAGATCTTCTTCGAACACACCGACGGCCGGATCGTACTGATCTATCCGATGGGCGACCGCGTCCTCGTCGGCACCACCGACGTCGACGCCGACATGTCGGAAGACGCCGTCTGCACCGACGAGGAAGTTGAATACTTCTTCGACCTCATCGGTCACGTCTTCCCGGACATCGCCGTAAAGCGCAGCCAGATCGTCTATTCGTTCTCAGGGGTGCGCCCGCTGCCACGGCACGACGCCACCCAGCCGGGTTTCGTGTCGCGGGACTACCGCATCGAACGCCGCGCTCCGGAAACGGGCGCCGGCGAGGGCGGCGCCGTCGTCCTCAGCCTGGTGGGCGGCAAATGGACCACCTTCCGGGCCCTGGCCGAACACCTGGCCAACGACGTGCTCGCTGAACTGGGAACGGAACGGAAGATTTCGACGGCGAACCTCCCTATCGGCGGCGGCTCCGGGTTCCCGGACAGCGAAGCCGGCGTCCAGAGATGGATCAAAGCGCACATGGGCCCAAACCGGGACGCCGACCGGACGGCGGGCCTCCTCACCAGGTATGGCACCCGCGCCGAGGAAGTCATCAGCCATCTCGACGCCGGCCCCGACCGCCCGCTGCGCTCCACCCGGGAGCTAAGCGTCAGGGAGCTCGAGTTCATGGCTGCCAACGAGCAGGTCGGCCACCTCGTGGACGTCCTGATCCGGCGCACCTCGCTCGCCTTCCGCGGCCTGGTCACAGGGGAGCTGCTGAACGAAGTTGCCGAGACCCTCGCCGGGCCGCTCGGCTGGGATGCCGCAGGAGTTGCCGCAGAAATCAACCACGCGCAGGAGGTGCTGAAGCGATACCACGGTGTCGAGGTCCACAGCCTCGTCGCCTAGCGGGAAGCAGTCCTTCACACCCGCGAAGGACTGACAACAGAAAATAGAGGAGTCAAAGATGTCTCTTGGATTGGTGTTTCTTTCCGAAGTCTTCGGAACCGGCATGCTTACGCTGCTGGGTTGCGGTGTTGTGGCCAACGTTGCCCTGAAGGGAACGAAGGGCAACAGCGGAGGATTCCTGATGGTCACCTGGGGGTGGGGCATCGCCGTCTTCGCCGGTGTCTATGTCGCCGCCCGGTCGGGTGCCCATCTGAACCCTGCGGTGACCTTGGGCCTGCTGGTCAACGGCAAGGCGGAGTACGCCCCCGGTGTTCCGGTGGACTTCGCCTCGACGCTTACATACTTCGGTGGTGAAATGACCGGTGCGTTCCTGGGCGCCGTGGTCATGTGGCTGGCGCACAAGCAGCACTTCGACGCCGAGCCCGAGCCCGCGAACAAGCTCGGCGTCTTCTCCACCGGGCCGGCCATCCGCTCCACGCCCTGGAACCTGATCACGGAAGTCATTGGCACGTTCGTCCTGGTCTTTGTCATCCTCACTTTCGGCGGAACGCCGTCCGGGCTTGGCCCACTGGCCGTGGCGCTTCTCGTCGTCGGCATCGGTGTCTCCCTGGGCGGACCCACCGGCTACGCCATCAACCCCGCCCGTGACCTCGGACCGCGCATCGCACATGCCGTCCTGCCCATCAAGGGCAAGGGATCCAGCGACTGGAGCTACTCCTGGATCCCGGTGGTCGGCCCGCTCGTCGGCGGCGCGCTGGCCGGCCTCGTCGGGCTGCTGCCCATCGTCTTCACGGCGGCCACCTGAGTTCCAACACCCTTTTCGAAACCACATCCATAGCCACATCCGTTCACTCCCAAGCACAACGACAAGGACGTCATCATGAGCCAATACGTAATCGCCGTCGACCAGGGCACCACAAGCACCCGCGCCATCATCTTTGACCACAGCGGCAGCATCGTCTCTTCAGGGCAGATGGAACACGAGCAGATTTTCCCGCACGCGGGCTGGGTGGAGCACGATCCCATGGAAATCTGGGACAACACCCGGGAGGTCATCGGTTCCGCCCTGTCCAAGGCAAACCTGACGCGGCACGACATTGCCGCCGTCGGCATCACCAATCAGCGCGAAACGGCGGTTGTCTGGGACAAGACCACCGGCAAACCGATCTACAACGCGATCGTGTGGCAGGACACCCGCACCCAGCCCATCGTGGATGAACTGGCGAAGGACGGGGGAGCGGACCGGTTCAAGCAGCAGGTCGGGCTTCCCCTGGCCACATACTTCTCCGGAACCAAGATCAAGTGGATCCTGGACAACGTGGACGGCGCCCGGGAGAAGGCCGAAGCCGGGGACCTCGTCTTTGGCAACACCGACTGCTGGGTGCTGTGGAACCTCACCGGCGGTGTTGACGGGGGCGTCCACGTCACGGACGTCACTAATGCCTCGAGGACCCTGTTCATGGATCTCGACACGCTGCAGTGGGACGAGGAGATCCTGGGGATCTTCGGTGTTCCCGCTTCCATGATGCCGGCGATCAAGTCCTCCTCCGAGGTCTACGGCACCGTCCACACCTCGCAGTTGCTGCGGGAGGTGCCGGTGGCCGGCATCCTCGGCGACCAGCAGGCAGCCACGTTCGGCCAGGCCGCGTTCGAGACAGGCGAAGCGAAGAACACCTACGGCACCGGCTGCTTCCTGATCTTCAACACCGGCGAGGAGATCGTCCACTCCAAGAACGGGCTGCTGACCACCGTCGGCTACAAGCTGGGGGACGCCGCCCCGCACTATGCCCTGGAAGGGTCCATTGCCGTCACCGGCTCGCTCATCCAGTGGCTGCGCGACAACCTCAACATGATCAGCAGCGCGCCCGAGGTGGAAAGCCTCGCCGCTTCGGTGAAGGACAACGGCGGCGTGTACATCGTGCCGGCGTTCTCCGGCCTCTTCGCGCCCTACTGGCGCTCTGACGCCCGGGGCGCGATCGTGGGCCTGACCAGGTTCGTCAACAAGAGCCACATCGCCAGGGCGGCGCTGGAGGCCACAGCCTTCCAGACCCGCGAAGTGCTGGACGCCGTCAACGCTGACTCCGGCGTTCCGCTGTCTGAATTGAAGGTCGACGGCGGCATGGTCGCCAATGACGCCCTCATGCAGTTCCAGGCGGACATTCTCGGCGTTCCGGTCATCCGCCCGAAGGTGGTGGAAACCACCGCGCTGGGGGCCGCCTACGCGGCGGGACTCGCCGTGGGCTTCTGGAAGGACCTCGGCGAGCTGTCCGCCAACTGGTCCGAGGACAAGCGCTGGGAGCCAAACCTCGACACCGACGAGCGGGAACGGCAGCTGCGTCTCTGGAAGAAGGCCGTCACCAAGTCCATGGACTGGGTCGACGAGGACGTGAGGTAACTTTCCGCGTCCCGCTCCAGAGAGGAGGCCGCACCCGCCCGCCCGTCCCTGGCCGCTCCCTGACACTCGCAAGCTCGTGTCGGGGCCCTCGCGGCCAGGGGCCCATCGCGGTGCCCACCACACCCTGGCGGGGTGCGGCCTCCTCTCTTCCGCTACGTGTGCTTCCCGGCCGCCGTCGTTGTTTCCATGTAATGGTGGACAAGCGGTAAGGTGACTGTATGCGTGCGATCCTTCTGCTTAGCTAGCCGCTTGGTATCCCGAACGAATACGGATTATCGAGCGGCCGCCCCTCCATGTCGAGGGGCTTTTGTGTGTCCGGGGAGACCTTCCCGGCAGGCGGCGGGGATCAGACCGTTGTGACAGGACAGAGGTCATGACAGAACAGAAGAGGGCAGCAGTGAGCGTTCAGCCGGAGACCGAAACCGGAACAGCAGCAGGTGGAGCGGAGACGCCCGAGGAGGGCGCGTACAGCTTCGCGGCGATGGAGGCCCGGTGGCCACAGGTGTGGGAAGACCTGAAGGTCTTTACCCCCGCCGACGACGGATCCCGGGAGCGCCGCTACGTGCTCGACATGTTCCCCTACCCCTCCGGCGACCTCCACATGGGTCACGCCGAGGCGTTCGCCATGGGCGACGTGGTGGCGCGCTACCTGCGCCAGCAGGGGTACGACGTGCTGCACCCGATCGGCTGGGACTCGTTCGGGCTCCCCGCTGAAAATGCTGCGATCAAGCGCAACGCCCACCCGAGCGAGTGGACGTACGCCAACATCGACACGCAGGCGGCCTCCTTCAAGCGCTACGCCATTTCCGCGGACTGGTCACGCCGGCTGCACACGTCGGACCCGGAGTACTACCGCTGGACGCAGTGGCTGTTCAAGCGCTTCTACGAGCGCGGCCTGGCATACCGCAAGGACTCGCCGGTCAACTGGTGCCCCAAGGACCTCACTGTGCTGGCCAACGAGCAGGTCGTCAACGGCGCCTGTGAGCGCTGCGGCACGGCAGTGACCAAGAAGTCGCTGAACCAGTGGTACTTCAAGATCACCGACTATGCGGACCGGCTGCTGGACGACATGTCCGAGCTGCAGGGGCACTGGCCCGAGCGTGTTCTGGCCATGCAGCGGAACTGGATCGGCCGCTCCGAAGGCGCGCACGTCCGGTTCGTGATCGAGGCGGCCGACGGACGTGCAGAGCGTGAAGTCACGGTCTTCACCACTCGCCCGGATACCCTGTACGGCGCCACGTTCTTCGTCGTGGCTGCTGATGCGCATCTGGCGCTGGACCTGGTCACCCCCGAGCACCATGACGCACTCATGGCCTACCGGGAAAAAGTGAAGGCCCTCTCGGACATCGAACGCCAGTCCACCGAGCGCGAAAAGACCGGTGTGTTCACCGGCCGCTACGCCATCAACCCGCTGAACGGTGAAAAGCTGCCGGTCTGGGCCGCGGACTACGTCCTGGCCGACTACGGCACGGGCGCCATCATGGCCGTTCCCGCGCACGACCAGCGCGACCTCGACTTCGCCAAGGAGTTCGGCCTGCCTGTGCGCGCGGTGCTGGACACCGGCGAGGAGGATCCCGCAGTCTCCTGGAAGGCGACCGCGGGGGAGGGCACGCTGATCAACTCCGGCGGCCTGGACGGGCTGCCCAAGAGCGAGGCCATCCCGGAAGCCATCAGGATCCTCGAGGAGCAGGGGACCGGCGAGAAGTTCGTCAACTTCCGGCTGCGTGACTGGCTGCTGAGCCGCCAGCGCTTCTGGGGCACCCCGATCCCCATCATCCACTGCGCCGAGTGCGGGGAAGTTCCGGTACCCGACGAGCAACTGCCGGTGACGCTGCCCGAGGACCTGCGCGGCGAGGCGCTGTCGCCGCGGGGCACTTCGCCGCTGGCCGCGGCCGCAGAATGGGTCAACGTAGAATGTCCCAACTGCGGACGCGCAGCCCAGCGGGACACGGACACCATGGATACGTTCGTGGACTCGTCCTGGTACTTCCTGCGCTTCGTCTCCCCGCACTTCACCGACGGTCCGTTCGATCCTGAAAAGATCAACGACTGGATGCCGGTCGGGCAGTACGTCGGCGGCGTCGAGCACGCCATCCTGCACCTGCTCTATGCCCGCTTCTTCACCAAGGTCATCCACGACATGGGCCTGCTGGCGGCGGACGAGCCCTTCAGCGCGCTGCTGAACCAGGGACAGGTGCTCAACGGCGGCAAGGCCATGAGCAAGTCGCTGGGCAACGGTGTGGACCTCGGTGAGCAGCTGGACAAGTTCGGCGTCGACGCCGTCCGCCTCACCATGGTCTTCGCGTCCCCGCCCGAGGACGACGTCGACTGGGCGGACGTTTCGCCGTCGGGCTCCGCGAAGTTCCTGGCCCGCGCCTGGCGCCTGGGCCAGGACGTCACGAGCGAGCCCGGAGTGGACTTCAGCACTGGTGACCGTGCGCTGCGTTCGGTTACCCACCGGACCATCGCGGACGCCGTGGAGCTGCTGGACAACAACAAGTTCAACGTCGTGGTGGCCAAGCTGATGGAGCTGGTCAACGCCACCCGGAAGACCATTGACTCCGGTGCCGGCGGAGCCGACCCGGCCGTGCGTGAAGCCGCCGAGGCCGTCGCCGTCATCCTCAGCCTCTTCGCGCCGTACACGGCGGAGGACCTGTGGAACGTCCTGGGGCACCCGGCGTCGGTGGCCAATGCCGGATGGCCTTCGCACGACGAGGCACTCCTGGTACAGGAAACCATCACCGCGGTGGTCCAGGTGCAGGGCAAGGTCCGGGACCGGCTCGAGGTATCGCCGGCCATCTCCGAGGACGAACTGCGTGAGCTGGCGCTGGCCTCGGAGAATGTCCAGCGCGCCCTCGACGGCCGTGGCATCCGGACCGTGATTGTGCGGGCACCTAAACTGGTGAACATCGTCCCGGCCTAGCAGTACCCACAGGGTAATGGGGCGATTACCGGACGAAATTCCGGCCGCCGGCACTGCCGGCGGCCGGAAAACAACTGCAGGAGGTGCGCCGTGATTGACCGCGAGCCGGCAGCCTGGCTGTGGTTAAAGGAGCATCTGGTCCGCCTCCGCCAGGCCACCAGACCCGGACAGGGTCCGCCCACGGGGGAGCCCGCCGTCGTCGTCCGCACCGCCGTGGTGACCGACTCTGCCGCCGCCCTGCCCGCCGACTGGGTCCGTGCCTTCTCCATCAACGGCCGGCTGGCCGTCATCCCCATGCCTGTCATGGTCGGGGAGGAGATTTTCGGCGAAGGCGAAGACGACATCAGCGGGACCATCGCCCTTGCTCTGGCTGCCGCCACTCCCGTCAAGACGTCCCGGCCCTCGCCCGGCCAGTTCGAGCAGGCCTACCTGGCGGCTGAGCGGCAGGGTTTTGAATCCGTCGTGTCGATCCATATCTCCGGCGGCCTTTCCGGCACCGCCGACGCGGCCCGGCTCGCGGCAGGCCGGGTCACTATCCCCGTGGAGGTGCTGGACACCCGCACCGTGGGAATGGCGCAGGGACTTGCCGTCCAGAGCGCCGTGGTGGCGGCGGCGGACGGGCGCGATGCCGCCGAAGTGCGCCGGCTCGCCGAGGAGCGCGCCGCCCGCAGCAAGGTCTACTTCTATGTGCCCAGTCTCGAGCAGCTGCGGCGCGGCGGCCGCATCGGTGCCGCTGCCTCCCTGGTGGGAGCCATGCTGTCCATAAAACCGATTTTGGCGGTCGACGGCGGCAAGATCGTTCCGCTGGAAAAGGTCCGGTCCGCAGCAAAGGCCGTTGCCCGGCTCGAGGAGATCGTGGTGGCGGAGGCCGCCGGCCGGCCGTTGGGGGAGGCCCGGCTGGCCATCCACCACTTCGGCAACCGGCCAGAGGCCGAGTTGCTCGCGGCCCGTTTGGCCGCGAAGCTTCCAGCCTGCCCGCCTGCCCAGATCAGTTCGCTGCCTGCCGTTCTGGCGGCCCATGCCGGACTCGGCGTCCTCGCGGTGATCGTGGGGGAGAGCAGCTCATCGGTCGCCGGCTGCCTCGCTCCGGGCGCCGGGGATGGTGGGGGCTCCAGCTGAGCTGCTCACCGCCCTAGCAGGGTCGGGCCGCTGGTAGTACAGTCTCCCCACCGAGCAAGGAGGCCACATGTCCACGCAAGTTCACCACGTCGCTCAGCTGGACCGGGACGTGGCTGAGGAAGTCACAAAATGGCTGAAGTATCTGAAGGGCCAGGTGACCAGCGTCCAGTTCCTCACAACCACAATTCCCGATCCCAAGGAGCCGGAGAAGTGGCGCGTACAGTACGAGGCGTATATCACCTATCAGCGGTAGCCACGCTATCCACATAGGGCAGGATGTCCCTTTCGGCGGGGCTGCGCGCTTCCTAGCGTGGTGGATATGTCACGCCGGACCACCGGAGCCTTAGCCAGCACTCAGCCGCGCACCGGCGACGTCCGCGCGTCCGGTGGGGCCAGTGCGCGGGAGACACGGGCGGCCAGAAGGCTGGCTGCCTCGCTCGGACCGCCTGTCACCCCCGGTTTCCCGGGCGACGAAGAGCCCGGCCGGCAGCCAGGCGGGGGCAGCACGGGGCTCCTGAACTCGGACGCTGCAGGCGGTTTCGCCTACGGCAGGCAGGCCGGTTCCGCCGGGCCTGCGACGTCTGTCGAAGTGGTGGAACCACGCGTGCGCTGGCGCCTCGGTGTCCGGGCGGCAGCACTGGTGGGTGTCCTGTCACTGCTGGCAGGAGTCTTGCTCTGGTGGCAGGTTGCTGCCAACGGTCCTGTTGTCATTCCGCTTAGTTCAATAACCCACGATGCAGCCGGAAAGGCCGCCAATGGCCCTTCCGGCCGGGAGAGTGGTGGCGCGGACAATGGCGGAACGGACAGCGGGCCCGGTGAGGAACGGACGAACGTTGATGGGAAAGACACGGACGGGAGAGAAGCTGACGGACGGAACAGTGATGGGACGCCGGCCGGGAACGTTGTGGTGCACGTTGCCGGGGCGGTGAAGAAAGCGGGGGTGGTCCGCCTCCCGCGGGGGAGCCGGGTGCACGAGGCTATCGCTGCCGCCGGGGGCGGCGGCCCGGAAGCCGACCTTGACGGGCTCAATCTCGCCTCCCTGCTTGAGGACGGCCAGAAGATCTACGTGCCGCGTCGTGGTGAGGCCGCGCAGGCTGACGCATCGGGAGGCCCGTCGGCGGTTGGATCGGCGCCGGAGGACAACGCCGGGGCGGACAGCACAGGCGGGGCTGATTCAGCAGCCGGCGGAAGCCCCGGGGCTGCGGGCGAGGGCGCAAGAGCCAAGATCAACCTCAACACGGCGAGCGTGGAACAACTTGCTGAACTTCCCAAGGTTGGCCCGGTGCTGGCCCAGCGAATCATCGACTGGCGAACTCAGCAGGGCCCCTTCAAGTCGCCCGAGGAACTGGACGCCGTCGATGGTGTCGGCCCTAAAATGCTGGAGACGTTGCTTCCGCTGGTGACCATCTGACATGGACACCAGGAACGGACGTGTGCCCAGCCCGTGGAGGCGCTATGTCCAGGCTGCCGTGGACTCCAGCCGGGTCGACTCCACGCCTACAGACTCCAGAGCGGCCGATTCTGCATTAGGGGATTCCGCACCTGCTGCCCCTGTGGCAGCACCGCCGTCGTCCCGCATTAGCCCGACGAGTGCCCTCGGACGGAAGATCAGCTCTGACATCCGCCGTCGTTTGTTGCCCGGCGGGCGGGACGCAACCACTGCCCAACAGAACCGGCGGCGGACGGATCTCCGCCTTGCCCCGCCCGCCCTGCTGGTGTGGGCAGCCACCTTAGCCGGGCCCTGGCTGACACCGGCCACGCTCCTGCTGGTCTGGTGCGGGCTTGCGGGGTCGGCTGCCGTGCTGCTGGTTCTGGTTTGGCGGAGGAAGAAAGGCGGGAGACAACGGCGGCGCAGTTTCCTGACCACGCTGACTGCCGCGCTCATGCTGGCCGCGGCAGCGACCGCCCATTCGGCAATGGCGTCAGCGCAGCGCTCCGACGGGCACATGGCTGGACTCATCACTGGGCGGGCATCCATTGTGGCGGAAGCCGAGCTCACCGGGGCGCCGCGTGCCCTCAAGACGCCCGGACCCTCCGGGCGTGCCGAACGCTGGATGGTGGCGGCGGTGGCGCGGTCACTGACGTCGGGAGGCAAGGTAACGCAAGCACGCCTGCCGGTGGTCATCGTTGGCGGGCAGGAGTGGCAGCACGCGGGAACCGGCCAGTTGATCAGGGTGACCGGAAAGCTTGGGCCCCCCGACGCGGGCAGAGTTGAGGCAGCCATCCTGACCGCGTCATCGCCGCCCGTCCGGCTGACCGCGGCACAGGATTGGCAGCAGGCACCCGCCGCCCTGGGCAGGCAGTTTGCCTCCGCCGCCGCCTGGCTTCCGCCCGACGCCCGCGGCCTGCTTCCTGGCATGGTCACAGGTGATACCGGCGGACTCAGCGAGGAACTGGAAACCGCAATGAAAACCGTGGGCCTGACGCACCTGACTGCCGTATCCGGCGCCAACTGCAGCCTCATCCTTGGTGCGCTGCTGCTGGCCGCCCGCAGCGTGCGGCTCGGACGGCTTCCCGCTGCCGCATTCGCCCTGGCAGGCCTGGGGCTCTTCGTGCTGATGGTTGGGCCGGATGCCAGCGTCTTGCGGGCCTCGCTGATGGGCGCAATCGCTCTGGCTTCCCTTGCCGGCGGACGAGGTGGCCGTGGACTGAGTTTCCTGTGCCTGGCGGTCATCGGGCTTCTGCTCATCGACCCCGGGCTCGGCACAAGCTTCGGATTCCTGTTATCGGTCGTGGCCACTCTTGGCATCATCGTGCTGGGCAGGCAGATCGTGTCATGGATCCCACGTGCCATACCGCGCTGGATGGCAGCCGGGGCAGCCGTGCCATTGTCAGCCCAGCTGTTGTGCGGTCCCGTGATCGTGATGCTGCAGCCACAGTTTGCCACGTATTCCCTGCTTGCCAACGTACTGACAGCACCGCTCGTTGCGCCGGTCACGATCCTGGGGACTGCTGCCGTGCCACTGGTGCCGCTGCTTCCGTGGCTTGCAGCACCGTTGATCGGGGCGGCCGGGCTTTTCGCCACTGGAGTGGCCGGCGTTGCCAGGTTCATGGCTGGGCTTCCGGGGGCGGCCCCGCCGTGGCCCGAGGGCCCTTTCGGACTGGTCACCATGGTTCTGCTTTCCACCATCAATGTGCTGGCAGTCTGGCTGGCAACCCATCCCGCCCAAACAATCGGGTTCATCCTCGCCGCCCACCGCGCCACGGCCGGTTGCCTGGAACGGCTGGCACAGCGACCGAACCCGTGGCCGTGCCCGCCCGGCGCGTTCACTCGGCCGGGCCCCGCCCGCTCAGCCCGGCGCGGCTTGGCGCAGCCGTTGGGCCATGGCACGCTTCGAGTCAGCAATCCGTACCCCGGGAGGAACCAACAGTGGCCGCTACGTAGCCCCAACGATCCAGGACGTCGGCGACCAATTCGACCACCTGGCGGGAGGTGACGCCAGCAGGGATAGTCCTGCTCGGCGGTCCGGAGGTATATCTCGTGATCCCCTCGGCTAACTCGAGATCACACCTACTCTGACAGCATTCAGCACGACAAGCTGACGTCGGTATGCCCAAAAATGGGTGGAACGCCGACACGTCGTCAGTCAGGACTTCGGCAGTAAGACCATTCACCACCCCGAACCCGGCGAATGCCGCCGGGTCCGGTTTGTGTCCACGCCCTTGGCGGTTCTAGCGGAAAATGTTGTAGGGACTCCAGCCTGAGCCGACGATGGTGCGTGCTGCCCAGCTGCCGTTGCTGAAGGGGTAGTGCGCGAGGCGGCCGTCGGTGAGCCGGGTGATGAGTCCGGTGCTTCCGGCGGTGAATCCGGCCACGTTGGTGATGCTGTTGATGCTGCTCCAGCCGGTGCCCACCGTGGGCGGGACTTCCGAAAGGAGGCTGCCGGTTCCTGTGGAGCGGTACAGCACGAGCCTGCCGTCGCTGCGTTTAGCCAGGACATCCTGGGCCCCGTCCTGGTTGAAGTCGGTCATGGTGAGGTAGAGGCCTCCCCAGCCGGTCCCGGTCTTGATTCGGGGTGAGAGCGATGATCCGGCGCTATTGCCGTAGTACCAGAGGGTCCCGGCGGCGTCGTAGGCCAGGATTCCCGGATGCCGGTCGGTCTTCCGCCAGTGGCCGATGGTGATGTGGTAGCTGCCCCACCCGGTGCCGATGGCCCGGGCCGCTTGGAATCCGCCCGTGGGTCGTCCGGCGTAGAAGCTGAGCCGGCCGTCCTTCCATTGTGCGACGACATCCAACGTGCCGTCGCTGTTCCAGTCGGTCACGAACCCTTTGGCCAGCCCGGACCAGCCGACGCCGATTTTCTGCCGGGCCTGGAACCCGCCGTGGCCGTTCGCCGGGTAGTTCCACAGCTCGCCGTCGGTTGTGGCAGCGACGACGTCGGCCCCGCTGCGGAGGGACGGACTGGTGGTGGTACCCGGTCCGGGGGCTCCTCCTCCGCCCTCTGCTCCTATTTGACGCGGGTCAAAAGTGGTGTCCACAAGCAGCCGAGGACTGAAAGCGTCGGCGATTCGCTGCCAGGAGACAAGCTTGTGATTTTGGTTACCACTGTTACCGTTGCCCGCATTGGTGTTGTTGTGGTCCTGGCTGGTGAAAAGTCCAGCTGGATAGGAAGGTCCGAGCGGGAAATTGGTGACATCAATCCCGTCTTGACCATTCACACCGTCTACACCGCCTCCATCGACGATCTTGAAGGAGCCGACGAAGGCGTTGTCACCGCGGTTGTAGATGAGGAAGTTGGATCCGCCCTGGCTCGACACAATCAGATAACCGGTCCCCTGCCGACCATAATAAATGGCGGAGTTCTTGACGTTCTCCACTATTCGTCCACCGGTTGCCACGGTGCGATCCACGAGTGCCCGGGTTGAACCGTGCCCGGGCTCAGCTCCGTACCGCCACAAGCCTACTTTTTCCTCGGACACATAGACACGTTGCAGCTCATCATCTGCCGAAATGCCTTCGGAGCTGTCGCCATTGTCGAAAGAACGCACGGCAGTTCCTCGAACCGATCCATTCGCGCCGTCCAGCTCGAACTGGGTCACCACATTCGTATTGAAGTCATGCACAAAGGCGTAATACTTCCCAGAAACCGGGGAGTGATACATTGCGAAGCCGCGGGGCCTGCCTGGAGTGCTGATGCGCCCCACCTCTGTCAGGGACCGATCCGCGACGTTCACCTTGTAGAATCGAACGCCGGTCGACTCCACATTCCTCTCCGTCACGCCGACGAGGGCGATGCGCGCACTGCCCAATGGAAAGTTGTACCGGAGATCGACGTTGTTCATACTGCCGTGCGGGTAGAAATGTAACTGGCGCCCTGACAGGTCGTAGACCCCCACGCCTCCGGTACTTAGTTTGTCCGTACCGATCACCATGCTCTGCGACGGATCCGTGGGGTGTATCCAGATCGCGGTGTCGTCTGCCGCGTCACTAGCGCTCGGAACGGGTGTTGTCTCTGCCGACGGAGTCACGAGGACGTCCGCCGCATGCGCTTGCGGGGCGATGAGTACGTTGAGGCCTGCGAGGGCGGCAGCTAAAACCGCGACATGCATGAGCCGGAGCAGCGCGGGAGCATGGCGCAAGGATCCTCTAGCCGCCTGCGTGCGTCGAAAACTAACAGCGTGAGCCATGGATTTCCTATCACTTGGCCGGTGCGCTGCACGAAGGCACCGTAGGAGGCTGACGAGCAGATGCGTGCACACCTGTTTCGACCCCAGTGCACCCCAGCCACATTCAGCGCCGTAGATGGATCCTACCCACGGCCGGACCAGCCCAAAATATCGCCAGGTACCCGAATGTCGGCTGGCACTACCTGATTTTCCGTGCCCCCGGTACTCGTGGAGCCGGAACTGGGTCTGAGTTTTGGGTTCCTGCTCTCTGTCCTGGCCGCGTACGCCCGCACGGTTCGCCTCCTTGACCGGGCGCCGGTGGCCGGGCTGCACCGCGCCGGCCCCGGGCAGCGTGGGAGACTTAGAGTCTGCAATCTGAACTCCGGGAGGAATCACCAGTGGCCGCTGCTCAGCAACGATCCAAGACGCCCGCCGCCAACTCGGCGTCCTGGCGGGACGTCACGCCTGCGTCGGTCGTCCTGATCACGGGTCCCGAGGAGTACCTCGGCATCCGGGCGATGGACCGGATCCGGACCCAGGTGCGGGCAGCAGCACCCGATGTGGAGGTCACCAGGCTCAGTGCCGGCGCCTACGAGGCGGGGGCCCTGGCCATGAACGTCAGCCCCTCGCTGTTCGGTGAGAGCAAGCTGATCGAGGTGGATGGCCTCGAAGCGATGAACGACGCCTTCCTGGCAGACGGACTGACCTATCTCAAACAGGTCGAGCAGGACGCCGTCCTCGTGCTCCGGCACGGCGGCGGGACCCGCGGCAAAAAGCTGCTCGACGCTGTGAAAGCCGGTGGCTGGCCGATTGTCGACTGCCAGCCCCTGAAGAAGGACGCGGAAAAGACCGCCTTTGTCACGGCGGAGTTCAAGGCCGCCGGCAGGCGGATCACGCCCGAAGCAGTTCAGTCCCTGGTCAACGCCGTCGGCGCCAACCTGTCCGAGTTGGCGGCCGCATGCAGCCAGCTCATTGCCGATGCTTCGACCGCCGTGGACGGGGACATGGTTGACCGGTACTACGGCGGTCGGATCGAGGCGACGGCCTTCAAGGTTGCCGATGCCGCCATGGCCGGCAACGGTCCCCTCGCCCTGTCAACGCTCCGCCACGCCCTGGCCACAGGTGCCGATCCGGTACCCCTCGTCGCGGCGTTGGCGGCTAAGTTGCGGACGGTCGCCAAAGTGGCCGGCGCCAAGGGGTCAGCTGCGCAGATCGCCAAGCAACTGGGCATGCAGCCCTGGTTGGTGGAGCAGGCGCAGCGCGACGTCCGCAGGTGGACGCCGGAAGGCCTGGCCCGGTCCATCCAGGTCACGGCCGAGGCCGACGCGCAGGTCAAGGGACTTTCCCGTGATCCCGTCTACGCCGTCGAGCACGCCGTTACAGTGATTGCGTCGGCCGCCCGCGGCCGATAGGTCCCGCCGTCGAAAGATGGAGAGACCCGCCGTCGAAAGTTAAAAGAGAAGTGGCCGGCACCATTGGTGCCGGCCACAAGCATCAGTTCAGATGAACTGGAAAACCTTAGAGTGCGTTGACCTTCTTGGAGATCGCCGACTTGCGGTTTGCAGCGTTGTTCTTGTGCAGAACACCCTTGCTGACAGCCTTGTCCAGCTTACGGCTGGCAGAAACGAGCGCAGTAGTAGCAGCTTCCTTGTCAGCGGACTCAACGGCGGTGTTGACGGCGCGGATGGCCGTCTTCAGCTCGGACTTGACTGCGTTGTTGCGCAGGCGAGCCTTCTCGTTGGTCAGGATGCGCTTCTTCTGGGACTTGATATTTGCCACGTGTGAACTCTCTTTGTAATGCGGAAATGGTCTAGAGGGCTTTCAAGCTGGCCTTGACTGAGCGGCGTGGGGATACCTATGGCGGCCAGCCATCAGTGACCGTCGACCTGCACGGACACACAGCTACAAATATTAGCAGGTCGGGGCCGTTTCTGCCCATTTACGCCCGGGGCGGCGCGCTGCCCTCATTTCCAGCCGCGCAGACGCCGCAACTCGTCCGCCACCAGCCTAAACTTCTTCCGGTTCAGCACGGCACCCTCGCGCCGGACGTCGGCCGGGTGGATCTGCAGGACGCGGTCCAGCTTCGCCTCGCTGGGCCGGCCCAGCCTGTCCCAGGTTCCGGCGCCGATATCCACGTGGTTGAGCCGGCCGCGAGAACGGCCGTCATGGTCCTTGCTGGTCAGCATCAGGCCCAGCAGATACCGCCCGTGACTGCCGACCAGGAGGACCGGCCGGTCCTTGCCGCGGGAATGGTCCTCTTCGAAGGGAACCCACGTCCAGACGATCTCACCCGGGTCCGGGCGGCCGTCGGGGGAGGGGGAGTACCGCAGGGTTGCCGTGCCGGTGAAGTCGCCCGGGTATGTCCCGGTGACGCCGGTGGGCAACCGGGACGGGCTTCCGGACCTGCCCCGGACCTCCGACGGGCGGGTTGCGGGCTTCCTCAGCACGCCCAGGAAGCGAAGGGAAGCACGGACGGCGCCGCCGATGGAGGAGAGGTTCAAAGCCATGCCAGCCACCATACCTGCGCACCGGACCTGCGGGCCGCGCAAAATGTACTGTCAGCGCCCCGGACGTGGGAGACTAGAAGTTCAGATATGCGGCAGGCAGCAGGATGGCCCGAGTTCAGCCTGAGCAGCGCCGCCAAAATGCCAACAGTAAGGACCCTGCGTGTCTCCCATGGCCCGCACCGCCCCGGTGCCCGCCGCGACAGATCCGGCCATTATTCGGAACTTCTGCATCATCGCGCACATTGACCACGGTAAGTCCACCCTGGCCGACCGCATGCTGCAGTTCACCGGCGTCGTGCAGCAGCGCGACATGAAGGCCCAGTACCTGGACCGCATGGACATCGAGCGCGAACGCGGCATCACCATCAAGTCCCAGGCTGTGCGCATGCCCTGGGAACTCGACGGCGTCAGCTACGCCCTCAACATGATCGACACCCCGGGCCACGTGGACTTCACCTATGAGGTGTCCCGTTCGCTTGCCGCCTGCGAGGGCGCCATCCTGCTGGTGGACGCAGCGCAGGGCATCGAGGCCCAGACGCTCGCCAACCTGTACCTGGCGATGGAAAACGACCTCACCATCATCCCGGTCCTCAACAAGATCGACCTGCCCGCAGCCCAGCCGGAGAAGTACGCAGCCGAACTCGCAGGCCTCATCGGCGGCGACCCCGAGGACGTTCTGCTGGTATCGGGCAAGACCGGCGTGGGCGTTGAGGCGCTGCTGGACAAGATCGTGCGCGACCTGCCCGCACCCGTTGGCGACCCGGAAGCCCCCGCCCGGGCCATGATCTTCGACTCCGTCTACGACACCTACCGTGGCGTGGTCACGTACGTCCGTGTGGTGGACGGCATGCTCCACCCGCGTGAGCGCATCCAGATGATGTCCACCAAGGCCAGCCACGAGCTCCTGGAGATCGGCGTCAGCGCCCCGGAACCCACGCCCTCCAAGGGCCTCGGCGTCGGCGAGGTGGGCTATCTCATCACCGGCGTAAAGGACGTCCGGCAGTCCAAGGTTGGCGACACCGTCACCAACCTGGCCAAGCCCGCCGCCGAATCGCTGGGCGGCTACGAGGACCCGAAGCCCATGGTGTTCTCCGGCCTCTACCCCCTCGACGGCACCGACTACCCGGTGCTTCGCGACGCCCTGGACAAGCTCAAGCTCAACGACGCGGCCCTGGTCTACGAGCCGGAAACCTCCGCCGCCCTCGGCTTCGGCTTCCGCGTGGGCTTCCTGGGCCTGCTGCACCTTGAAATCGTCCGTGAGCGGCTGGAGCGCGAGTTCAACCTGGACCTGATCTCCACTGCGCCAAACGTTGTTTACGAAGTCACGCTGGAGGACAAGAGCCACGTCACCGTGACCAACCCCAGCGAGTTCCCGGCCGGCAAGATCAAAGAGGTCCAGGAACCCATGGTGGCAGCCACCATCCTGGCGCCCAATGAATTCGTGGGCGCCATCATGGAGCTCTGCCAGGGCCGCCGCGGCCAGATGCGCGGCATGGACTACCTGTCCGAGGACCGCGTGGAGCTCCGCTACTGGATCCCGCTGGCCGAGATCGTCTTCGACTTCTTCGACCTGCTCAAGTCCAAGACGCGCGGCTACGCCTCGCTGGACTGGAAGGCCGACGGCGAACAGGTCGCGGACCTGGTCAAGGTGGACATCCTGCTTCAGGGCGAACAGGTGGACGCCTTCAGCGCCATCACGCACAAGGACAAGGCGTACGCCTACGGTGTGATGATGACCGGCAAGCTGCGCGAGCTCATCCCGCGGCAGCAGTTCGAGGTGCCCATCCAGGCCGCCATCGGGTCCCGGATCATCGCCCGCGAGTCCATCCGCGCCATCCGCAAGGACGTGCTGGCCAAGTGCTACGGCGGTGACATCTCCCGTAAGCGCAAACTGCTGGAGAAGCAGAAGGAAGGCAAGAAGCGCATGAAGATGGTGGGGCGCGTGGAAGTGCCGCAGGAAGCCTTCATTGCAGCCCTGACCACCGACGACTCCTCCAAGGACAAGGCCAAGAAGTAGTGATGACCGTGGCCGTAAGCTCCGGAGGCCGCACCCATGCCTAGCGTTCTTCCCCTGGGCGACCCCGCGCCGTCGGACGGCCTGCTGCCGCCGCAGGCGCTGGAGGGTGCAGCCAGCCGGGCCTTCGGGCTTTATGTGCACATCCCGTTTTGCGCGGTGCGCTGCGGGTACTGCGACTTCAACACCTACACCGCCACCGAGCTCGGAGGCGGGGCGTCCCAGGATGCCTACGCCTCCACTGCCATCTCGGAAGTGGACTTTGCCGCGCGGGTCCTTGAGCAGTCGGGCCTGCCGGCCCGGAAGCTGAGCACCGTGTTCTTCGGCGGCGGCACGCCTACGCTGCTCCCTGCCGGGGACCTGGCGCGAATCCTCCGCGCGGCCATCGACCGCTGGGGCATCGAACCCGGTGCCGAAGTGACCACGGAGGCCAACCCGGACTCGGTCACGCCCGAATCCCTGCAGCTGCTTGCCGATGCGGGATTCACCCGCGTGTCTTTCGGCATGCAGTCCGCTGTGCCCCACGTCCTGAAGGTCCTTGACCGGACCCACACCCCCAGCCGCGTCCCGCTCGTGGTGCAGTGGGCGCGCGACGCCGGCCTCTCGGTCAGCCTGGACCTGATCTACGGCACGCCGGGGGAATCGATGGAGGACTGGCGCCTCTCGCTTGAGACGGCGCTGTCCTACCAGCCGGACCACATCAGCGCCTACGCGCTGATCATCGAGGACGGCACCAAGCTCGCCGCCCAGATCCGCCGTGGTGAAGTTCCGGGGATCGACGACGACGACCACGCCGACAAGTATGAGCTCGCCGACCGGATGATCACCGGCGCCGGCCTGCACTGGTACGAGGTCAGCAACTGGTCCGCGACGCCGGAGCAGGCGTGCCGCCACAACCTTGCCTACTGGCGCGGGGATGACTGGTGGGGGATCGGCCCGGGTGCGCACTCACACGTTGGCGGGGTGCGCTGGTGGAACGTCAAGCATCCCACCGCCTATGCCGGCCGGCTGGGTTCAGGCGTCTCCCCGGCGGCCGGCCGCGAGACTCTCGACGCGGAAACGCGCAGAATCGAAAAGGTGCTGCTGGAGGCCCGGCTGTCCTCAGGGCTAGATACCGCTGCCCTCTCGCCGTCCGGAAGGAAGGCCGTGGCCGGGCTGATCGCCGACGGCCTGGTGGTACCGCAGCAGGTTTTCAGGGGCCGCCTGGTCCTGACGCTGAAGGGCCGCCTGTTGGCCGATGCCGTGGTCCGCAGGATCCTGCCCGACTGAACTTGCAAAACCAACGCGAGGTCAGATACCGCCCCAATCCTTCGAGGATATTGGGCAGTATCTGACCTCGCGTTGTTTTGGTGAGCTCGTTACTTAATCCAGCGGAGGTTGTACTGGTACCGGTGCGGCTGGCCCTTGTTGACGTGGACGCCGGCGGACACCGCGAAACACGTCAGCGCAATCCAAATGAGCGTGGCGAGGACCGCGAACAGGTTTCCGACGACGGGAAGCAGCACCAGCAGGTTCGCCACGAACGCCGCGATTGTCGGCGGCAGGGTGAAGTTGAGCGCTTCCTTGGACTCCTGCGCAGTGAAGGGACCGCGGTCGCGGAAGATGAGGTAGATCAGCAGGGCCGGAACACACCCGAGGATGCCGCCGAAGTGCGCCAGGGTGGCCCACTGCCGGTCCTCGCTGGCCGTCAGCGGAAGCGCGTTGGCCGGAACGCCATGGTACTGGGGCAGGTCCTGGCCGGACTGGGTGTCCCTGCGGTCGCGAGCGTCTTCTGCCACGGTGTCTTCCTTTAGCTTGCGTTGGTGCGATCGTGCTTTTTGTGCGGTGCGTGTGGCGCCGGGCCGCAGTGCGGTGACGCCGTACCAAGGATACCGGGCCGTAGGGGCAACCGTGGGCCCAACGCTGAAACACGGGGAATGGCCGTGGAACTAGGGCACCGTCAGGAAGTCGATGACCTCTTCCACCCGGCCCAGCAGGGCGGGCTCGAGGTCAGCGTATGTCCGCACCGCGCCGAGGAGCTTCTGCCAGCCGAGGCCAATGTCCTCCTTGGTCTCGTGCGGCCAGCCGAAGGCGGTGAGGATCCCCGTTTTCCAGTCTGTGCCGCGGGGCACCACGGGCCACTGCGGAATTCCCAGCACCGACGGCCGGATCGCCTGCCACACGTCCACATACGGGTGGCCCACGATCAGCACGTTCCCGGCGGCGCCGGGGGACGCCATCACGGCGTCGGCAATTCGGGACTCCTTGGAGTCGGGGACCAGGTGGTCCACCAGAACCCCCAGCCGGCGGCCGGGACCGGGCCGGAAGTCGGCAACCGCTGCCGCCAGGTCATCGATGCCGTGCAGGGGCTCGACGACGATGCCCTCCACCCGGAGGTCGTCGCCCCACACTTTTTCCACGAGCTCGGCATCATGCTTGCCTTCAACCCAGATGCGGCTGGCCTTGGCCACCTGGGCGCGCTGCCCTTCCACGCGCACCGAGCCCGACGCCGTCCGTGTGGCCGTGGCGGACCCGGCGGCTTTTGCCTTGGGAGCCGGCGGCATCAGTCGGATCGGCTGTCCCTCGAGGAGGAATCCGAAGCCAAGCTTGAAGGACCGGGACTTGCCGCGGCGGTCTTCGAGCGCCACCACGTGCATGCCGCCGGACTTCTCCACCCGGGTCACGGCGCCCACCCAGCCGGACTGGGCGTCCTCGAGCACCATCCCGCGCTCCACCGGCACCTCGGGCAGGCTGTTCTTGGCGGGAGCTGCAATCTCCTGCGGGCCCCAGTTCTGGTACTGCATTCATTCACCGCTTTGCAATAGGAGTCTGCATGGAAAAGAGCCGCTCCGGCAGCGTGCATGCCGCCGGGGGCAGGCGCCCGGATTTTCGCCCGGAGCGGTACCAATGCTAACAACGGGGCGAGTCATATTAGACTTGTTAGCACTTAGGCATGTCGAGTGCTAACCATGGCGTTTACGGGCGGGATCAGGCCCGGCGCGGATAAGGCCAAAAGGAGGTGGACTGTGAGCGAACCACGGAAGCTTGAGGTGCTGCGCGCCATCGTGGAGGACTATGTCCATTCCCGCGAACCCGTCGGCTCCAAGGCGCTGGTGGAACGGCATCATCTGGGCGTTTCCAGCGCCACCATCCGCAATGACATGGCGGCACTGGAGGACGAGGGCCTCATCACGGCCCCGCACACCAGCGCAGGCAGGATTCCCACGGACAAGGGTTACCGCCTGTTCGTGGACCAGATCTCGGCGGTCAAACCTCTCTCTCCGGCGGAGAAGCGAGCCATCCAGACGCTGCTCGAGGGATCCGAGGACCTCGACGACGTCCTGGACCGGACGGCGAGGCTTCTGTCCCAGCTGACCAACCAGGTCGCCGTCGTGCAGTACCCGCACCTCAGCCGCGCCGTGGTCCGGCACATTGAATTCGTGCTCCTGGCGCCGCGCAAGGTGCTGATCGTACTGATTGCCGACTCCGGCAAGGTGGACCAGCGCGTTGTCGACGCCGGGCAGGACCTGTCAGACGACACAATCGCCGCCCTCCGAACCCGCTTCCTGACTGGCGTGGCCGGAACACCGGTGGCCATCCTGCCCCAGCACCTGGCCGCCGTCGTGGCCGGCTGCGCGCCGGCGGAACGCCCCGCGGCCATGGCCCTCGCGAAGGGACTGGAAGGCCTCGCCCACAACAGCCGCGAAGACCGCATGGTCATGGCAGGGACCGCCAACCTCGCGCGGTCCAACGTGGATTTCCCGCTCAGCATCGGACCAGTCCTGGAGGCCCTCGAGGAGCAGGTGGTGATGCTACGGCTCCTGAGCGACATGGCGCAGGACCCGCGGGGAGTGGCCGTCAGCATCGGCCGCGAAAACCCCTACGACGGGCTGGCCGAGGCGTCGGTCGTGGCTACCGGCTACGGCCCTGACGCTTCCGCCAAGGTGGGCATCCTCGGCCCCACCCGGATGGACTATCCCACCACCATGGCCGCCGTGCGCGCGGTGGCCCGCTACCTTTCGAGGATTCTGGGACCGTGACCGGACGCCCCGGACATCCTCTGACCACAGGCAGTACAACCAGGAAGAGATACGAACTTTGAGCAGCCACTACGACGTTCTTGGAGTCTCCCCGGAAGCCACCGGCGAAGAGATCAAAAAGGCCTACCGCAAGCTGGCCCGCTCCCTTCACCCGGACGTCAACCCGGGCGAAGAGGCCGCGGAACGGTTCAAGGCCGTAACCCACGCCTATGAGGTGCTGTCCGATCCGCAGAAGCGCAGGGTCTACGACACCACCGGCAACGAGAATGGCACCGACAACGGCTTCGGCGGCGGCGGCTACGCCGGGCAGGGCTTCGCGTTCCAGGACATCTTCGACACCTTCTTCGGCGCCGGCGGCACTACCGGACCTGCGTCCCGCGTCCGCCGCGGCCAGGACGCGCTCATCAGTGTCCGGATCGAGCTGCGCGACGCCGTCTTTGGCGTCAACAAGAAGCTGGAAGTGGACACGGCCGTCACCTGCCCCACGTGTGAAGGGTCCTGCTGCCAGCCGGGCACGCATCCGGAACGCTGCGACATCTGCGGCGGCAGCGGCCAGGTCCAGCGGGCAGTCCGCTCCATCCTGGGCCAGGTCATGACCGCCGCGCCCTGCGGTTCCTGCGAGGGCTTCGGCACAGTCATCAAGGACCCCTGCAACGAGTGCAGCGGCCAGGGCCGCATCCGCAGCCGCCGCTCCCTGACCATCAAGGTCCCCGCCGGCGTGGCCACCGGAACACGGATCCAGCTCTCGGGACAGGGCGAGGCCGGCCCCGCGGGCGGACCGTCCGGTGACCTCTACGTGGAAATCCGCGTCAACAATGACTCCACCTACGTCCGCGAGGGCGACGACCTGCACGCAACCCTGAACATCCCCATGACTGCTGCCGCCCTCGGCACGGAACTGAGCTTGGAGACCTTCGACGGGAAGCAGGAGATCGATGTCAAGGCGGGCACCCAGTCCGGCGAGATCATCACGCTCCGAGGCCTTGGCGTCACCCACCTGCGCGGCTACGGCCGCGGCGACCTCAAGGTCCACCTGCAGGTGGAAACGCCATCCAAGCTCGACCCCGCGCAGGAAGACCTGCTCCGGCAGCTGGCCAAGCTCCGCGGTGAACAGTTCTCCGAGGGCAAGCTCGCGGCGAGCGGCGGCGTCTTCGCCAAGCTGCGGGACCGCCTCGGTAACCTGTAGCGGTGAGCAACCCCGTATTCTTCACCCCGGCCGGCACGCTGGACAGCACCGCTCCCGGTTCCCTGTTCATCCTCGACGGCGCCGAGGCCCGGCACGCCGTTACGGTCAAACGGCTGGCGGTGGGGGAGCAGGTGGACATTGCCGACGGTGCCGGCAGGCGCATCACCGGGACGGTCACCGAAGCCGCCCCCGCCGAACTGACTGTCGAATGCACGTCCGTCAGCATGGAGCAGCGGCCGGACGTCCGGCTGGTCCTCGTGCAGGCACTCGCCAAGGGCGACCGCGATGAGTTGGCGATCGAAACCGCCACCGAACTCGGCATCGACGCGGTGATCCCCTGGCAGTCGGAACGCTCCATCGTCAGGTGGAAGGGTGACCGGGCAGCTAAGGCCCATGGCAAATGGCAGTCCGCCGTAACGGCCGCCGCCAAGCAGGCGCGCCGCGCCTGGATCCCCGAGGTGCGTCCCGCCGTCGACACCCAGGCCCTGGCCAAAGAGGTGGCAGGCGCGGGTCTTGCCGTCATTCTGCACGAGGACGCGGTCACGCCGCTGCGGCAGGTCCTCGCGAATTGGTACGGCAAGTGGTCGGAGGAACACCAGGGGGCGGGAGCGGACGCCACCGAGATCCTCCTCGTCGTCGGCCCCGAAGGGGGCATCGGCCCCCGCGAGGTCACCCGGCTGTGCAGCGCGGGTGCGGTCACGGCGCTGCTGGGACCGCATGTGCTGCGGTCATCGACCGCCGGACCGGCCGGCGTCGTGGTTGCCAGCGACGTCCTCGGACGCTGGTAGCCCGCAGCTCCACCTGCGCCCTGGGGCAGCCGAGGCGGTGTCAGGTGAAGAGGCGCCCTCAGATGAAGGGGTAGACCGGGAACACGTCCCGTTCACCTGTCCCTGCAGTCGCAGGAACCTTCGGCTGCCCGGTCGCCGGATGGCCGCTGTCAAGATCGGGCAGGTCGAAGCCGGGAAGCGGTGCCTGCCTGTCGTCCACGAGTTTGATGTTCGTCACTGCGCCTTGCACCTCCTGTAGGTTTTCGCCCATTCTCACCGCGGCCGATCAAGGACAGATCGGGCTTGCCGCAAGGTTGGATCAAAAAATCACACGGGACAGGCGGAGAGCTGCTAGCGTACAGTAAACCCGCGGGAGTCCACGTTCGGTTCATCCTCGGCCCGGCCGGGGTTGATCTGGGAGACGCGCACCTCGTAATTGCCGGGCGCGAGGTTAACCGTGATGCCGAAGACTCCGGCAGCGGCCGGATCGGCTGCCGCCGAGACTTCGCCGGTGAGGTAGTTTTCCTTGTCGCCGTTGTCCTGGACCTTCAGGATGCGCCAGTGCAGTTTGCCGTTGGGCACGGTGCTTCGCCCGGAGATCTTGACGCGCCCGTCGCCGACCCCGGTGCCCTCTTGCGGATCAATGATCCACACCGGCGCCACCATTCCGGCGCTGCGGGGTGTGGGCGCACCGAGCTTGACGTGTTTGAAGGCCAGGTAATCGGTGTGCCCGTCCACCAGGATCACCACTTCGATCTGCTGGCCGGCGTCGATCAGCCCCGAACTGGCGCCGGCGGCCGTGGCCGTGTAGACGAGTTGCTGGATGGCCCGCTGGGCCATGTCCGCGTCAAGGTTGCTGTTGAAGGCGTCCGCGGAAACGTCCACGGTAATGACGTTGGTGCCCGAGATCGATGTGGCGAGGTTCTTGGGGTTCTGCCATGGCGTGAAGAAGTCCGGATCCAGCGGCGTCTCCGACATCATGGCGCGAAGGGCCCGCGTGATGGGGTTTTCATCGTCCGGCACGTCGCGGAACTCGCGGTACAGGAACACGTTGCTGTTGCTCCGCCCGATCCAATAGACGGGCGCCTTATTGGACGACTGCGTTGTTTCCAGCGGCGCGCTGGTGGTGGGAACGCCGTCGGTGCCGGCGGCCCGCCGGGACGAGGACGTCGGAGAATTTGCGGCGGTCCCCGCGGGACCGGGGTCGGCGATGCACCCGGACAGCAGCAGGGCAGCAGGAAGCACGGCGGACAGCATGACGGAGCGCATCCGCGTTACTTTCCGGGCCGGAGTTCCTGGCTGACTGATGCTGGCGATCCCTTCGAAACAGCAGTTGCTTGCGGGCACGCCGGACCGTTCCCGGCGGGCTCCTTGTCCAGCATTACACGAGAGTCTGGAGCAGAGTGCGCCTTTCGCGGCAGGCGGCGGAACTGCAACGGGAACGATATGAGGCCGATACAAAGTTGATATCTAATCGCGGGAACGCGTTACGGAATTGCGGTCCGCCGTGACCTTCCGGGGCAGCAGGCCAGGGGCGTCCGCTGGCGTAAGATGTAAGGACGCAAACGAGTTATATTCCGAACTGGAGGAACCGAAGGCCCGAGGGCCGTCACCATGACTGAATCAGCAAACGGAAAGCGCCGCCTCAACACGGGGGACCGCACCACGGGTGAATTTCCCCATACTCTCCCCGGTGTCCGGACGGAGGTGGTCATCTTCGATAACTCTGATCAGATGGTGCAGTCGCTGGGTAGCCACGACGAAGCCCTCCGCTTTATCGAGGACCAGTTCCCGGCCGTCAGTTTCCACGTCCGCGGCAACGAACTCTCCATCAACGGACCCGCGGCCGACGTTCCGCGGATCATGCGGCTGCTCAACGAGGTCCGGGGACTCGTGGCCCGCGGGACCGTGATCACGCCTGCAGTCCTCCAGCAGCTGGTTTCGATGCTCCGGAGCCAGTCGCTGCAGAATCCGGTGGAGGTGCTGACCCACGACATCCTGTCCAGCCGCGGCAAAACCATCCGGCCCAAGACCCTGAACCAGAAGAACTATGTGGATGCGATCGACTCCAACACAGTGATCTTCGGGATCGGCCCCGCAGGCACCGGCAAGACCTACCTCGCGGTGGCCAAGGCGGTGCAGGCGCTGCAGCAAAAGGAAGTCAGCCGGATCATCCTCACCCGCCCCGCCGTGGAAGCGGGCGAACGGCTCGGGTTCCTGCCCGGCACGCTCAGCGACAAGATCGATCCGTACCTGCGGCCGCTGTACGACGCGCTGCACGACATGATGGATCCGGAGTCGATTCCCCGGCTGATGGCGGCCGGGACCATCGAAGTCGCGCCGCTCGCCTACATGCGTGGCCGGACGCTGAACGACGCCTTCATCATCCTTGACGAGGCGCAGAACACCACGCCGGAACAGATGAAGATGTTCCTGACCCGCCTCGGCTTCGGCTCCAAGATGGTGGTCACCGGCGACGTCACGCAGGTGGACCTTCCGTTCGGGACCCGCTCCGGCCTGCGCATCGTCGAGGAGATACTGACCGGAATCGACGACGTCAGCTTTTCCGTTCTGGACGCCGCCGACGTCGTACGCCACCGCCTGGTGGGGGACATCGTCAACGCCTACAGCATCTGGGATGAAGCACAACGCAACCGGGTCAAGCATTCCGTGCCCCGGGAACGACGGGAGAGCACGCATGAGCATCGAAGTTAACAACGAATCCGGCGTCCAGGTGGACGAGGCCCGGCTGGTGGCGTTGGCACGGTTCATCTTCGAGCAGCTGTATATCCATCCGCAGGCGGAACTGTCCATCCTGCTGGTGGACGAGCCTGCGATGGAAAAGCTGCACATTGAGCTCATGGATGAGCCCGGAGCCACCGATGTGCTCTCCGTGCCCATGGACGAGCTGACCCCGGGAACCCCGGACAAGCCCACCCCGCAGGGCATGCTCGGCGACATCGCGATCTGTCCCCAGGTGGCCGAGGTCCAGGCGCGCAACGCCGGCCACTCCACCCAGGACGAGATGCTGCTGCTCACCACGCACGGAATCCTCCACCTGCTCGGCTATGACCACGCCGAACCCGAGGAGAAGGCAGAAATGTTCGGCCTGCAGCGCGAACTGCTGACGGCATTCACCGGCAAAGAAGCACCGGCCGAGACCACCCAGTGACCTCACTGCTCCTTGTCTGCATGGCGCTGGCCTTTCTCGGTGCCGCAGCGCTGCTGACTGCTGCCGAGGCTGCCTTCAGCTTTCTGCCGCGCCACGACGCCGAGCAGGCGGTCCAGGGTAGCCAGGGCCCGGCGCTGCGGAGGATCCTCGAACAGCCAATGACGCACATGCGGGCCCTTCGCTTCTGGCGGATCTGGTTCGAGACGGCCTCCGCCGTGGCTGTTGCCGTGCTGCTCTACAGCCTGCTGGACAACGTCTGGCTGGCCGGCCTGGCAGCCACCGGCATCATGGCGGTCCTCGGCTTCGTGCTGGTGGGTGTTTCCCCGCGCCAGCTGGGCCGCTCGCATCCGGCCGCCGTGGCCCAGTACTCAGCGTCCCTGGTCCGATTCCTCGCCTGGGTCCTCGGGCCGATCCCCGCGTGGCTGGTCCGGCTGGGCAGCGCCGCGGCCCCGGGTTCGCCCAACGGGGACGACTCCTACTTCAGCGAGGAGGAGTTCCGCGAGCTGGTTGACCGGGCCACGGAGTCGGACATGATCGAGGACAACGAGGCCGAACTCATCCAGTCTGTCTTCGAATTCGGTGACACCCTCGTCCGCGCCGTCATGGTGCCGCGCACGGACATCCTGACCATCGACGCCGGCTCGAGCCTGCACAGCGCCATGTCACTGTTCCTGCGGTCGGGCTATTCCAGGATCCCGGTCATCGGCGAGAACACCGACCAGATCCTGGGCATCATCTACCTCAAGGACGTGGCCGCCGCGATTCACGGCCTGGACCCTGAAGCCGAACCTCCGGTCGTGGACGCGCTGGCCCGCGAGGTCCGCTACGTCCCCGATTCGAAGCCGGTCAGCGACCTCCTACGGGAACTGCAGAAGGAATCCACCCACGTGGCCATCGTCATCGACGAATACGGCGGAACGGCCGGGCTGGTGACGCTGGAGGACCTGATCGAGGAGCTCGTGGGGGAGATCGTGGATGAATACGACTCCGAGAGCGCCGCCGTCGTCGATCTGGGCGACGGCACGTACCGCGTGAGCGCCCGGATGGGCATCGACGACCTCGGCGAGCTGTTCGGCATCGAACTGGACGACGACGAGGTGGACACCGTGGGCGGGCTGCTGGCCAAGGCCCTGGGGAGGGTCCCGATCGTGGGCAGCGCGGTGGACCTCGACGGCGTTTCGCTGCGCGCGGAGCGGCTGGAGGGCCGCCGGAACCGCGTCAGCCACATCATCGCGGCCGCTGCCCCCAAAGACGCCGTTCCAAACAACACTGACCTTGAAGAACTTCTCGACGAGGCCGAACCAATGCAACAGGGAGTTCCACGTGAGCAAGCAGAATAAGGCCGACGGCGGCGAACCGTTCGGCGGGTACCATGCCGGATTCTCGGTGCTGGTGGGCCGGCCCAACGCCGGCAAGTCCACCCTCACCAACGCGCTGGTGGGCAAGAAGGTGGCCATCACCTCCGCCAAGCCGCAGACCACGCGGCACACCATCCGCGGCATCGTCCACCGCGAGGACGCCCAGCTGATCCTCGTGGACACCCCCGGCCTGCACCGGCCACGCACGCTGCTAGGCAAGCGCCTGAACGAACTCGTCGCCGACACGCTGGCGGAAGTTGACGCGATCGGGTTCTGCATCCCCGCCAACGAGAAGATCGGCCCCGGCGACAAGTTCATCGCCGCCCAGCTCGCCGCCGTCGGCCGCAAACCGGTGATCGCCCTGGTCACCAAGGCCGACCTGGTGGACAAGCAGGCCCTGACGGAGCAGCTGCTGGCCGTCGCCGAGCTCGGCCGGGAAGTGCTGGGCGAGGACGGCTGGAAGGACATCGTTCCCGTCTCGGCCGCCGACGGGTTCCAGGTGGGAACCGTGGCGGACGTCCTGATCAGCCACATGCCGCCGTCGCCCCCGCTCTACCCGGACGGCGAGCTGACCGATGAGCCGGAGGCCGTCATGGTCGCCGAACTCATCCGGGAGGCGGCGCTGGAGGGCGTGCGCGACGAGCTCCCGCACTCACTGGCTGTGGTGGTCGAAGAGATCGTGCCGCGCGAGGGCCGGACGGAGGACAACCCGCTTCTCGATGTCCGCGTCAACCTCTACGTGGAGCGCCCCTCGCAGAAGGCCATCATCATCGGCAAGGGCGGAAGCCGCCTGCGGGAGGTCGGCACCAACGCGCGGAAGGGCATCGAGGCACTCCTGGGCACCCGGATCTACCTCGACCTCCACGTCAAGGTGGCCAAGGACTGGCAGCGCGATCCCAAGCAGCTGGTGAAGCTCGGGTTCTGACCCGCTCCGCCTGCCTTCCGGGGCATAGGCCTGCGCGCCGGGCCGGGAACGCCGGATTTCCGGCGTTTTCCCAGAAACGGCCACTAAAATGAGCCGGATCCCATTTTTTCGAGGAAGGTACACCCTGTGGTGCGACGCCGCGACAACCGCGCCCAAGGACCGGGCACACCCGCCCGTTCCGAGCCAGCTGCCCGGCATGCCGAGGACGCCCGCCTGGGCGCGGCCCGGCACCTGAATCTCCACCACAAGCCCACATGGCTCAAGGTGACCACCGCCGTCGTGGCCGTGGTCCTGGCCGGCGGCCTCGCCTTCGCGGGCTACTGGTACTTCAGGCTGCAGTCCAATATCTCCACGTCCGCACTCGGCGCCGGAAGCAGCCGCACCGACAGCACTGACGACGCCACCGGCAGGCTGCAGATCCTGATCCTGGGTTCGGACACCCGTGACGGCAAGAACTCGAATTACGGCAGCACCGAGGACTCCACCGGGTACGGCAACTCCGACGTCATGATGCTCATGGACATCTCAGAGGACAACAAGCGGGTCAACGTCATCAGCTTCCCCCGCGACCTGCTCGTGGACATTCCCAAGTGCACCGACCAGAAGACCGGGAAGCAGTACCCGGCCCGCAGCGGCATCATGATCAACGAGGCGATGAAAGAGGCCGGCATCGGCTGCGCCGTGGACACCGTCAACAAGCTGACCGGCATGGAGGTGGACCACTTCATGATGGCCGACTTCAACGCCGTCAAGGAGCTCTCGAACGCCGTGGGCGGCGTTGAGGTCTGCATCAGCGATGCCGTCTACGACCCCGACTCGCGGCTGCGGCTGCCGAAGGGCACCTCCCAGGTGCAGGGTGAACAGGCTCTTGCGTTCCTCCGCACGCGCCACGCGTTCGGCGACGGCGGCGACCTTGGCCGCATCAAGGCCCAGCAGGGATTCCTGTCCTCGCTGACCCGCAAAATCAAGGATGACGGCACCCTCAGCAACCCGGCGAAGCTGCTGAACATCGCCGACGTCATCACCAAGAACCTCACCGTCGATGACGGGCTCTCTTCGGTGCCGGCCATGATCACCATCGCCAACCGGCTCAAGACGATCGACGTCGGCAAGGTCGCCTTTGTTGCATTGCCTACCGTCCCTGCCACGAGCGACCCCAACCGGCTCCAGGCCGCACAGCCGGCCTCCTCGCAGCTGTTCGCTGCCCTGCGGAAGGACGTCGACCTGACGGACCCGGACGGGGAGGCATCCCCGTCACCGTCGGCGACACCCAAACCCTCGGCCACCTCCTCGCCCTCGGCCTCACCGAAACCGACCAAGCCCGCGGCCCCGTATGACAAGGCGCTGCAGCCGATCACGGTGGCAAACGGGACGGCAGACGCGGCCAGGATGCAGGAAATCGTCGAGGCCGTTGTTGCCGGCGGCTTCACCCAAGTGGGGCAGCTGGAGGCCGCCACCACCGAAAAGACCATGGTGTACTACGGGCCGGAGTTCGCGGACGTCGCCGCCGACATAGCAGCCCTGTTCGGTATCCCGGCCGCCCAGGTGGCGCCGTCTGCGGGCGTCTCGGGAGTGCAGCTGTACCTGGGGACCGACTTCGCGTCCGGAACCAAGTACGGCAAGACCACGGTGCCCAAGGACATCGTGAACCAGACCGCCAGCGACACCGTCTGCCAGCAGGCAAACCCCGAGCTGATTACCCAGTAAGCAGCAGTCCGGACACAAAAATGCCGGGCCGCCCCGAACGAGGGGCAGCCCGGCATTTTTGCGTTTACCAAATGCTGACGCGCTCCGCCGGTGGCATCCACATGCCGTCCTCCTCCGTCACACCGAACGCGGCGTGGAAGGAGTCAAGGTTCTTGGCGATGGCGTTGGTACGGAACTCGTTGGGCGAGTGCGGGTCCGTGGCCAACCGCCGGATCGCCTCCTCGTTGCGGATCACCTGGCGCCAGCCGGCCGCCCAGGAGGCGAAGAAACGCTGCTCGCCGGTCAGCCCGTCGATCACCGGCGGTTCCTGGCCGTCAAGGCTGAGGCGGTAGGCCTTGTGCGCAATGGTGAGGCCGCCCAGGTCGCCGATGTTTTCGCCGAGCGTGAGCCTGCCGTTGACGTTGTGGCCCGGCGCAGCGTAGGGGGAGAGCGCGTTGAACTGGTCCACGAGGCGGCTGGTCAGGGCCTCGAAGGCCTTCCGGTCGTCCTCTGTCCACCAGTTGCGCAGCTCGCCCTTGCCGTCGAACTGGGAGCCCTGGTCATCGAAGCCGTGACCGATTTCGTGCCCGATGACGGCCCCGATGCCGCCATAGTTCACGGCGTCATCGGCTTCGGCGGTGAAGAACGGCGGCTGGAGGATGGCCGCCGGAAACACGACCTCATTCAGCATCGGGTGGTAGTAGGCGTTGACGGTCTGCGGCGTCATGAGCCACTTGTTGTGGTCTACGGGCTTGCCCACCTCGTCCAGGTGCCGGTCGACGTCGGCGTTGTGGGCCCGTTCGACGTTCCCCAGGAGGTCGGCGGGGTCGATCACCACAGCCGAATAGTCGATCCATTCGTCCGGGAAACCGATCTTCGCGCGGAAGGCCCCCAGCTTGCGAAGGGCCTCAGCTTTGGTGTCCTCGCCCATCCATTCCAGGGCGCTGATGCTCTGCCGGTACGCCTCGATCAGGTTCCCCACGAGCGTCTGCATGCGGGCCTTGTGGCCCTCCGGAAAGTGCCGGGCGACGTAGATCTGGCCAACTGCCTCGCCCAGCGCGGCCTCGACGACGGCGACGCCCCGCTTCCAGCGGTCCTTGTTCCGCGGGGTGCCGCTGATGGTGGTGCCGTAGAAGGCGAAGTTCGTCTCGACGAAAGCGGACGAGAGGTAGGGGGCTGCCGAGTTGATGACCCGCAGGGCAAGCCATTCCTGCCACACGGGCAGCGACTCGGAGTCCAGCAGCGCGGCGGCACCGGAGAAGAAGTCAGGGGTGCTGACCACGATCTCCTGCCGCTTGTCTTGTGCGATGTCCGCGGCCTCAAACCAGGTGTCCAGCAGGGGGAACAGCTCCCGGGCCTCATCCGCCGACTTCAGGTTGTAGGTCTTCTGCGGGTTCCGCAGCGTGACGTTGTCCCAGTGGTGCGAAGCAAGGGCGGTTTCCAAAGCCACCACCCGGGCTGCGGCGGCTTCGGGATCGGCCACGCCGGCCAGGCCGAACATGGTGCCCACGTACTCCCGGTAGGACTGCACTACAGAGGCAAATTTCTCCTCGCGGTAGTAGGACTCGTCGGGCAGGCCCAGGCCGCCCTGGCCCGTGTACAGGAGAACCCGCTCGGGATTGCCGGCATCGGGTGCCGGGTAGATGTAGAAAAGTCCTGACACATCGGAGCGGAAGAGCCGGCCCGCCAGTGCCAGCAGTTCGGCAACACTGCTCGTGCCGAAGACCTCGGCCAGGCGTCCGCGGATGGGGTCCAGGCCCTTGGCCTCGACGGCTGCCTCATCCATGAAGCTGCTGTAGAGGTCGCCGATTTTCCGCTCAATGCCGCTGGCCTCGGAGCCCTTTGCCGCGGCCTCCTCGATGATCTCCCGGACTGCCAACTCGGAGCCGTCGCGCAGGGCGGTGAACGTCCCTTCCAGCGCACGGTCGTCAGGGATGGTGGTCTCCTTCAGCCAGGCGCCGTTCACGTGCTGGTAGAGGTCATCCTGTGGCCTCACGCTGCGGTCGATGTTTGACAGGGCGATCCCCGAAATTGGCACAGGAGCTCCTTCGATGACGGGCTGCTGCCGGCACTGTCACCGGCGCAGCGTCTGCATGGTGGACGTTGCTGGAGGTGTTGCCCCTTCATCTTACGCACGCGTGTTACTGTGAAATGGTGCGTGCAGAGCTCCTTCTTCTTAGCTGCCGCGGCGAGGCCTCAGACGCGATCTAGCGCAAGGCCCACCCTCGTCGCGGAGTTTGTGTTGCCCGGCCACCCTTTCACTCAGGAATCACAGAAAAGGCCAGATTAATGCGAAACGCACAGAAGCCCTCGGGCATGCCGATCCACCGCTACATCCCCTTCCAGGACCAGATCAAGGTTGATCTGCCGGACCGTACCTGGCCGGACAAAATCATCACCACCGCGCCGCGCTGGTGCGCCGTGGACCTGCGGGACGGCAACCAGGCACTGATCGACCCCATGAGCCCGGCCCGCAAGATGAAGATGTTCGATCTGCTGGTCCGGATGGGCTACAAGGAGATTGAGGTCGGCTTCCCGTCCGCGTCCCAGACCGACTTCGACTTCGTCCGCCAGCTGATCGAGGGCAACCACATCCCGGACGACGTCACCATTCAGGTCCTGACCCAGGCCCGCGAACACCTCATCGAGCGGACCTACGAGTCGCTGGTGGGCGCCAAGCAGGCCATCGTGCACCTGTACAACTCCACCTCCGTCCTGCAGCGCCGCGTGGTGTTCAACCAGGACGAGGACGGAATCCTCGACATCGCCCTGCAGGGTGCCCGCCTTTGCAAAAAGTACGAAGAGACGCTGGGCGACACCCACATCACCTACGAGTACTCTCCCGAATCCTTCACGGGCACGGAGCTGGAGTACGCGGTGCGGGTGTGCAACGCCGTCGCCGACGTCTTTGAGGCCTCCGCCGACCGCCAGGTGATCATCAACCTGCCGGCCACCGTGGAGATGGCCACCCCGAACGTCTACGCGGACTCCATTGAGTGGATGAGCCGCCACCTGCACCCGCGCGAAGGCATCATCCTCTCCCTGCACCCGCACAACGACCGCGGCACCGGGGTGGCCGCGGCCGAGCTGGGCTACCAGGCCGGCGCCGACCGCATTGAGGGCTGCCTGTTCGGCAACGGTGAGCGGACCGGCAACGTGGACCTGGTGACCCTGGGCCTGAACATGTTCGTGCAGGGCATCGACCCGATGATCGACTTCTCCGACATTGACGAGGTCCGGCGCACCGTGGAGTACTGCAACCAGCTGCCGGTGGCCGAGCGGGCACCCTACGGCGGCGACCTCGTCTTCACCGCGTTCTCCGGCTCCCACCAGGACGCCATCAAGAAGGGCCTCGAAGCCCTGGAGAAGGATGCGGCGGCTGCCGGCAAGGACGTCAGCGACTTCACCTGGCAGGTGCCGTACCTGCCAGTGGACCCCAAGGACCTCGGCCGCAGCTACGAAGCCGTGATCCGCGTCAATTCCCAGTCCGGCAAGGGCGGCGTGGCCTACCTGCTCAAGAGCGAGCACAGCCTGGACCTGCCGCGGCGTGCACAGATCGAGTTTTCCGGAGTCATCCAGCGCCGGACCGACACCGTGGGTGGCGAGGTCAGCGGTGCCCAGCTGTGGCAGCTGTTCCAGGACGAGTACCTGCCGTCCTCGCAGGCGGAAAGCCAGTGGGGACGGTACTCGCTCGGTTCTGTGAAGACCGAAACCGACGAGGACGGTTCCATGACCCTGCACGCCTCCCTGGGCGTGGACGGCACGCACGTCAGCCGCACCGGCACCGGCAACGGACCCATCGCCGCGCTGCTGGACATCCTCGGCCAGGACGGCGTGGACGTGCGTGTTCTGGACTACAGCGAGCACGCCCTGTCCGAAGGCGGCAGCGCCCTCGCCGCCGCCTACGTCGAATGTGCCGTTGGAGAGCGCGTCCTGTGGGGTGTCGGCATCGACTCGAACACCAGCACCTCGGCGCTGAAGGCAGTCATCTCCGCCGTGAACCGGGCCATCCGGGACGCCCAGGCCTGAGCTTCCTGACAGCTGCGCCGCCGGTCCGCACCGGCGGCGCAGCCGTTTTGATGAGTCAATGGGAAGATAAAGCGTGGTCCAATCTTTCGCAGCGCGCAGCTACCGCGACGACGCCGTGGTGTTGCGCACCCACAAGCTGGGCGAGGCGGACCGGATCATCACCCTGCTCACCAAGCACCACGGCCAGGTCAGGGCGGTGGCCAAGGGAGTCCGGCGGACCACCAGCCGCTTCGGTGCCCGCCTGGAGCCTTTCATGGTGGTAGACCTGCAGCTCGTGTCCGGCAAAACCCTCGACATCGTGACCCAGGCCGTCGCCAAGGGCGCCTACGGGGGCAACATCGCCGCCGACTACGCCCGCTATACAGTGGCTGCGGCCATGACCGAAACCGCCGAAAAGCTCACCGACGTCGACGGTGAAGCCGGGACCGCGCAGTACAACCTGCTGGTCGGCGCCCTGGCCTCGCTGAGCCGTGGGGACCACGCACCGGAGCTGATCCTGGATTCGTATCTGCTGCGGGCCCTGTCCACCGGCGGCTGGGCGCCCAGCTTCACCGACTGCGCGCGCTGCGGCGCGCGGGGGCCGCACACCGCCTTCTCCGCCCCGCTCGGCGGCATGGTCTGCGGCGGCTGCCGCCCGCCCGGGTCGCCGGCGCCGGCGCCGGAGACGGTCACCCTGCTGGGCGCGCTGCTCACCGGGGACTGGCCGACGGCGGACGCTTCCCTTCCGGTCCACCGCCGGGAATCCGCCGGCCTCGTGGCAAGCTATCTGCAGTGGCACCTGGAGCGTGTCCTGAAATCCCTCAAGCATGTGGAGCGTACCTAACAGTGTCCTTGGGAAAGAAGACGAGTCCTGCCCGGCGCCGTACCGCACCGGTGGTTGCCCCGTACCCGCATACCTCGGGGGCCGTTCCGCCGTCGATTCCGGCCGAATTCGTGCCCAGACACGTGGCGATCGTGATGGACGGCAACGGCAGGTGGGCCAACCAGCGCGGCCTGCCGCGCATCGAGGGCCACAAGGCGGGGGAGCCTGCACTGCTGGACGTCGTGGCCGGGGCCATTGAACTCGGCATCGAATACGTCACCGTGTACGCGTTCTCCACCGAGAACTGGCGCCGGTCACCTGAGGAGGTGCGCTTCCTGATGGGTTTCAACAAGGAGGTGCTGCGCCGCCAGCGGAACCAGCTTGATGAGTGGGGTGTGCGGATCCGCTGGTCCGGGCGGCGTCCCCGGCTCTGGGGTTCGGTCATCCGCGAGCTTGAGGAGGCGGAGGCATACACCGCCGGAAACAGCACCTGCACCCTGACCATGTGCGTGAACTACGGTGGCCGGGCGGAAATTGCGGACGCCGTGTCCGCCATTGCCCAGGATGTGGCTGACGGCAGGCTCAAGCCCGGCGCCATCACCGAGAAGACGATCCAGAAGTACCTCGACGAGCCGGACCTTCCCGACGTCGACCTCTTCCTCCGCAGCTCCGGCGAACAGCGCCTGTCCAACTTCATGCTGTGGCAGTCGGCCTACGCCGAGTTCGTCTTCCTGGACACCCTGTGGCCCGACGTCGACCGGCGCACCCTCTGGGATGCCGTGGAGATTTATGCCAAGCGGGACCGCCGGTACGGCGGCGCCGTGGACGCTGCCCAGGCACTTTAAGCTTCAGCCCGCCTGCCCCTTGAGCCACCGGGCCAGCCGCGCGTAGGCATCGGCGCGTACAGCGGCGCCGGAGAGGAACACATCGTGAAGGGCGCCGTCGATGCGCTCCACGGTAACGCTCCTGCCCAGCGACAAGGCACGGGCCGCAATGGTCTTGACGTCCAGCACAGCGTCAGTCCGGCGCATTTCCTCTTTCCACACCATGCCGTTCTCGCTGGCGGCCGACAACAGCACCAGAATGGGGACCTCGATGTCCAGGCCGCGCGCCACCTTGGCCTGCCCGGCCAGGATGGCGCTGAGCCAGGCGGCCCGCACGGGAAAGGCCAGGGGCGGACGGTAGGCATTGTCAAGGGTCCACTCGCCTCCAGCGGAACTGCTGATGCTCCGCCAATAGAAACCGCGCTCGGGCAATCTGAGCACAGCGTCCGGCCGAAGGCGGGCGATCGGCTCCACCATGGTCCACGCCGCACGCCGCAGCATTGCGCTGCGGTGCATTTCCAGCCATGGGCTGTTCAGCACGAGTTGGGTGACTGCGCCCTGATTGCGGCTGGCCCAAAGGGCTGCCACAAGGCCACCCGTGGAATGGCCCATGAGCGTGAGCTGCACGGGTGCTGCACCGCCGGACTCGCCGATCATGCCGACGGCGGTGCCGATCTCGGCGTCATAGTTTCCCAGATCGGCGACGTAGCCGCCGTGCGTGCCCGGCTGCAGGCTGCGGCCATGGTTGTGCATGTCCAGGGCAAAAAATTCGAATCCCTGCGCCTCCCAGAACTGCGCCAGCTCAATATTGAAGAAGTAATCGCTCCAGCCATGCAGGAAGAGGACCGCCCGGCGCGGGCCGGCAGGACTGACGTCCGGTGCTTTCAGGGTGTCCGTGGCGGCCGGTGAAGTGAACCTGACCAGTGTTGCCCGGCGCCGGACGCCGTCCCCGCCCACAGCGTCAAAAGGGCAGGACTCAAAGCCCGGCCCCAGAATGTCGCTCTGCCACTCCATGGCATCAGCGTAGGACTTTTCAGTCCCGGCCATGTGGTGTTGTGTCAGCCCGGTTTGGTCTGCACCGCCGGAGACGGAAAACTAGAGGCATGCGCGTATACCCCACTTTTTTCAGGCTGGCCTTTTCATGGATGGACGCCGAACGCGCCCACAAGATCGGTTTCAAGGGGATCCGGCTGGTCCATGCCGTGGGTGCGGGACGGGTGCTGGAACGGTTTACGGCACCGCCGGCGTCGCTGCAGACGAACGCGCTCGGCCTGGCCTTCCCGTCACCGTTCGGGCTGGCCGCCGGTTTCGACAAGGAGGGCCACGGCATCGAGGCCCTGACGGAGCTGGGATTCGGCCATATCGAAGTGGGCACCATCACCGGCCAGGCCCAGCCCGGCAACGAAAAGCCCCGGCTGTTCCGGCTTATTGAGGACCGGGCCGTCATCAACCGGATGGGGTTCAACAACGACGGCGCCGCCGCCGTGGCTCCGCGGCTCAAGTCCGCCCGGGCTGCGCTGCAGCGCCGGCACACCCGGGTGCGGCCCGTAATCGGTGTGAACATCGGCAAGACCAAGATCGTCGAGCTTGAGGACGCCGTCGAGGACTACCTCATCAGTGCCCGCAGCCTGGCCCCCGCGGCTGACTACCTCGTGGTCAACGTCAGCTCGCCGAACACACCCGGGCTCCGGCTCCTGCAGAACGTGGAGACGCTCCGGCCGTTGCTGAAGGCAGTGGGGGAGGAGGCGGACAAGTCCGCCGGCCGACACGTTCCGCTGCTGGTCAAGATTGCACCCGACCTCACCGACGAGGACATCGACGACGTCGCCCGGCTGGCTATGGACCTGGGGCTCGACGGCATCATCGCCACCAACACCACCATCGGCCGCGAAGGGCTCACCGCCGCAGCGGACAAGGTGGAGGGCTGCGGTGCCGGCGGCCTGTCGGGTGCCCCGCTGAAGAACCGCTCGCTGGAGGTGCTGCGGCGGCTGAAGGCGGTCACCCAGGACCGGCTGACACTGATTTCGGTGGGCGGCGTGGAAACGGCCGGCGACGTTCAGGATCGGCTGGACGCCGGCGCCACCCTGGTCCAGGGCTACACGGCCTTCCTGTACGAGGGGCCGTTCTGGGCCGCCCGGATCAACAGGGAACTCGCCAAGAGCCGCCGCGGGGCCCGCTAGCACAGGCGTCGAGCACGCGCGTTAAACACAACAGCCCGGCGGTTATACCGCCGGGCTGTTGTGTTAGGTCCGGGACCGTCCCCTGCCACACCGCGCGGCAGGAGGAAGTTGCGGAATCAGGACGGGTACTGCCCGCGGCGGACCTGGGGCTTGGGCAGGCGAAGCTTGCGGAACTGCAGTGAGCGCATGGAACCGTACCAGACGGTGCCGCGCTCAACTTCGCCGAACTTTGCGGCAAGGCGCTTGCGGAGCTTGCGGGACAGGATGAACACGTCGACGAAAACGGCCAGGAACATAACCCAGAAACCGCCCAGCACGTAAATCATCATGTCGCTGCTGGCTGGCACGACGAACGAGACGATGACGAACACCAAAGCGCCGAACATAAGGTACTCACCCAGGCTGAAGCGCGCATCCACGTAGTCCCGGGCAAACCGCTTCTGGGGGCCCTTGTCGCGGATCGGCAGGAAGCGTTCGTCACCGGTGTCCAGTGCCTGGCGCACTTTCACGCGCTGCTCCTGGGCGGCGGCACGCTCTGCTTCCTTGGAGGCCTTGCGGTCCACCGGCACGAGGGGGCGCTTGCGGGCCGCTTCCTGTGCTTTGCGCTTTGGTGTGGGTGCGCCTTTGCCCGCTAGTGCGGCTGCTTCGGCAGCCTGCTGGTCAACTACATCCTGCGCCGCTGGCGCTTCCTTTTTACGTCCGAACACCACAACAGAATACCTTGGCGGAGTGTGCCCCCGGTCATGCCCGGGCGCGCCCGGCCGGGCATGGCGGTGCCGCCCGGCGGCCGGGGCTGCGATATTTGTTGTGGCGTGTGACACAGGTAGTGTTTGGCCATGACTACATTCCCCGCGGCGACCCCGCAGCAGTACGGCGCCCAGCAATATGGAGGGACAGTGCAATATGACGGGACAGTGGCCGGCATCGACACAGAAGCCCTGCGCGCTGCCGTTGACGCGGATTTTGGCACCACAGTTGCGCACCTGAAGGACCTGGTGGCCATACCCGGCATTGCATGGCCCAGCTTTGACCCCGCCCCGCTGGCCGCCAGCGCTGAGGCGGTCGCCGGGTTGGTGCGCGCTGCCGGCATCGCCGACGTGCGGATCCTGCGGTGCGACAAGGAGGACGGCACCCCCGGCGGGCCCGCCGTCGTGGCCCGCCGGGAAGCTGCGCCCGGCAAGCCAACCATCCTTCTCTACGCCCACCACGACGTCCAGCCACCCGGCGATCCGGCGCTGTGGGAATCCGAGCCGTTCACCGCCGTCGAACGCAACGGGCGCCTCTACGGGCGCGGCGCCGCGGACGACAAGGCGGGGATCATGGCGCATGTGGCCGCCTACGGCGCCGTCACCCGCGTGCTCGGTGACGAATTCGGGCTTGGCGTCACCCTCTTTATCGAAGGTGAGGAAGAGGCAGGCTCGCCCACCTTCAGGACGTTCCTGGAAACGCACCGCGAACTGCTCCGGGCCGACGTCATTGTGGTGGCCGATTCCAGCAACTGGAAGGTGGGCGTGCCTGCCCTCACCACGAGCCTGCGAGGACTCGTTGACGGAACCTTCGAGGTGCAGGTCCTGGACCACGCCGTGCACTCGGGCATGTTCGGCGGGCCGGTGCTCGATGCCCCCACGCTGCTTTCCCGACTGATCGCCACACTCCACGACGACGACGGCAGCGTTGCAATCGCGGGTCTGGTGAGCCGGGATGAAACCGCCGTGGACCTGACGGAGGAGGAGTACCGGGCGGATTCGTCAGTACTCGACGGCGTGAGGCTGGCTGGCACGGGAAGCATCGCGTCCCGGCTGTGGACCAAGCCGGCCCTGTCGATCATCGGCTTCGATGCGCCGGCGGTCAATGTCGCCTCCAACACTCTGCTGCCCAGTGCCCGCGCCAAATTCAGCCTCCGGCTCGCCCCCGGCCAGGATCCGGCGGAGGCCATGGAGGCTGTGCGCCGGCATGTGGAAAGCCACGCGCCGTTCGGCGCCAAAGTCACGTTCACGCCGGGGGAGAGCGGCAACGCCTTCCAGACCGACACCGGGTCCGCAGCTGCCGGCTTCGCCATGTGGGCCCTCGGCGAGGCATGGGGAGTCCCGGCGGTGGAAATGGGGATCGGCGGTTCCATTCCGTTCATCAGCGACCTGACAGAGTTGTACCCCGGGGCCCAGATCCTGGTGACGGGCGTGGAGGACCCGGATTCCCGCGCCCACTCCGCCAACGAGTCCCTGCACCTGGCGGATTTCCGCAACGCTGTGGTGGCCGAGGCGCTGCTGCTGGCCCGGCTGAATATCGAAGGCCTGGGCTGACCGGCTGGCGGGAACAACGATGGCCGGCTGAGGGTTACGCCTAAGTTAGAGCTCCGCGCAGGATCGACGTAGCATTAGCTATAGCCCGTACCGTTTCCGTAAGGGCAAGCACCGTGCAAGCGGGGCAGCCACAACCGTCGTTAGTAAGGTAGGCCAATGAGCACTACGACCAATGAAAACAGCATCGAGCCCGCCGGCACGGCCAGTGAGGAACTGGCGAGCCACGAGGTTCAGCTGACGGACGTTGCCGCAGGCAAGGTCCGCAGCCTCCTGGAGCAGGAAGGCCGCACCGATCTTCGCCTCCGCGTGGCTGTGCAGCCGGGCGGCTGCTCCGGCCTCATTTACCAGCTGTACTTCGACGAGCGCCTCCTTGACGGTGACGCGGTACGCGACTTCGACGGTGTCGAGGTTGTCGTCGACAAGATGAGCGTGCCGTACCTCAGCGGTGCCAGCATCGACTTTGAAGACACCATCTCCAAGCAGGGCTTCACCATCGACAACCCGAATGCGGGCGGCTCGTGCGCCTGCGGTGACTCGTTCCACTAACGGGCCAAACAGCCCTCTCTGTACCTCTTGGCGGCGCCGGTGAAAAACGGCGCCGCCACACGGTGGGGACATGTGGGCGAAAACCTGCGGGGAGCGGTAAGCTCTACACCGAGTAGTAAAACTTTTAGTGTGCCCGGGAAGCTTTTTGCCCTGGCAACAGCAACAAGTAGGAAGGGCCGTCTGTGAGTTCGCAGAACCGAACCGGCAGCCGACGCAAAACGATCACGATGATCACTGGCTTGGCAACTGCCGGCGCGTTGGTTTTGACTGGATGTTCGCCAGAGGTAGAGAAGGGGTGGCTGCCCACCGAGCGTGGCACCACCAATCACACTGACCGCATCATGGACCTCTGGGTCAACTCATGGATTGCCGCCCTCGTGGTGGGCATCATCACTTGGGGCCTGATCGTCTGGTGCCTCGTTGCCTACCGCCGCCGCAAGGGCACCGTGGGCTTCCCGCGGCAGACCAGCTTCAACCTGCCCCTTGAGGTCTTCTACCTGACGATCCCGCTCTTCATGGTCCTGGTGTTCTTCTACTTCACCGACCGTGACCAGCAGGCGATCGATGACCGCTCGCAGCCGGCCGACGTCGTAGTGGACGTCCGCGGCAAGCAGTGGGCATGGGACTTCAACTACAAAAAGGGCGAGGTCATCACTGAGGACGTCTACGAAGCCGGCGTCCAGGCACACCTGACCGGCAAGGAAGTGGACAAGGAGAAGCTCCCCACCCTCTACCTGCCCGTCAACAAGTCGGTTGACCTGGAACTGAACGCGCGCGACGTCATCCACTCCTTCTGGGTTCCTGCATTCCTGCAGAAGAGGGACATGATCCCGGGCAAGACCAACTACATCCGGTTCACCCCCACCAAAGAGGGCACCTACGACGGCAAGTGCGCCGAGCTCTGCGGTGAGTACCACTCCGAAATGCTGTTCCGCGTCAAGGTTGTTTCCGAGTCCGAATTCCAGGCTCACATGAACGAGCTCCGCCAGGCCGGCAACACGGGCCTGCTCGGCGTTGAGTATGACCGCAACCCGAACCTGAACCCAACGAAGTAAGGGAAGCGAAGTGGCTACTTACACCCAGACCCCCGGGATCCTCGAGGCTCCCGTAGTCCCCAAATCCAAGGGACGCATCGTCGTCAACTGGATCACCTCCACCGACCACAAGACCATCGGGTACATGTACCTGATCGCGTCCTTTGTGTTCTTCTGCTTCGGCGGCGTGATGGCCCTGCTCATTCGTGCCGAACTCTTCGAGCCCGGTATGCAGATCCTGCAGACCAAGGAACAGTACAACCAGCTGTTCACCATGCACGGCACTGTCATGCTGCTCATGTTCGCCACCCCGCTCTTTGCCGGCTTCGCGAACGTGATCATGCCCCTGCAGATCGGCGCGCCCGACGTGGCGTTCCCCCGACTGAACGCGCTGGCCTTCTGGTTCTTCCTGTTTGGCTCCACCATCGCTGTATCCGGTTTCATCACCCCGCAGGGTGCTGCGTCGTTCGGCTGGTTCGCCTACGCACCGCTCTCCAACACCACCTTCAGCCCCGGCGTCGGCGGTGACCTCTGGGTCTTCGGCCTGGCACTGTCCGGCTTCGGCACCATCCTGGGCGCGGTCAACTTCATCACCACGATCATCTGCATGCGTGCCCCGGGCATGACCATGTGGCGCATGCCGATCTTCACCTGGAACACGCTTGTCACGGCCATCCTGGTCCTGATGGCGTTCCCGCCGCTGGCAGCAGCCCTCTTCGCCCTCGGCGCGGACCGCCGCTTCGGCGCCCACATCTTCGACCCGGAGAACGGCGGCGCCGTCCTGTGGCAGCACCTGTTCTGGTTCTTCGGCCACCCCGAGGTGTACATCATCGCGCTGCCGTTCTTCGGCATCGTGTCCGAGATCTTCCCTGTCTTCAGCCGGAAGCCGATCTTCGGCTACAAGGGCCTGGTCTACGCGACCATCGCGATTGCCGCACTGTCCGTGACCGTGTGGGCGCACCACATGTACGTCACCGGTTCCGTGCTGCTGCCGTTCTTCGCCTTCATGACCATGCTGATCGCTGTCCCGACGGGCGTGAAGTTCTTCAACTGGATCGGCACCATGTGGCGCGGTTCGCTGACGTTCGAAACCCCGATGCTGTGGAGCATCGGCTTCCTTATCACGTTCCTCTTCGGCGGCCTGACGGGCATCATCCTGGCCTCCCCGCCGCTGGACTTCCACGTCTCCGACTCCTACTTCGTGGTGGCCCACTTCCACTACGTGGTGTTCGGCACCGTGGTGTTCGCGATGTTCGCAGGCTTCTACTTCTGGTGGCCGAAGTGGACGGGCAAGATGCTCAACGAGCGCCTCGGCAAGATCCACTTCTGGCTCCTGTTCCTGGGCTTCCACGGCACCTTCCTGATCCAGCACTGGCTCGGCGTCGAGGGCATGCCCCGCCGCTACGCGGACTACCTGGTGGAGGACAACTTCACCTGGATGAACCAGTTCTCAACCGTCGCCTCGTTCGTCCTCGGCGCGTCCCTGATCCCGTTCTTCTGGAACGTCTACATCACGGCACGCAACGCGGAGAAGGTTCAGGTGGACGACCCCTGGGGCTTCGGCGCCTCCCTGGAGTGGGCCACGTCCTGCCCGCCGCCGCGGCACAACTTCACGTCCCTGCCGCGCATCCGCTCCGAGCGTCCGGCACTGGACCTGCACCACCCGGAGCTCTCCCAGTCACACACCGTTGAGTCGCCGGCACCTGCAGCAAGCGTGCTCGGCAACGCTGATCAGAAGGACACCGCGCAATGAGAATCGAGTCATGGATTTTTGGGGCAGGAGTTTTCTTCTTCGTTCCGGTTTCGATCATCTACGGCTTCCTCACCAACTGGTCTGAGTGGGTCGGCATCCTGGGCATCCTCCTTGTAGGCGGCCTGGCAGGCATGATCGGTGCCTACCTCGGGTTCACCGGCAAGCGAGTGGGCATGCGCCCCGAGGACCGTGCGGACGCTGAAATCCACGAAGGCGCCGGCGAGCAGGGCCACTTCAGCCCCTGGAGCTGGTGGCCGCTGGTTCTCGGCCTCGCCTGCGCGGCAGGATTCCTCGGCCTGGCCGTGGGCTTCTGGATCGTCTTCATCGCCGGCGGCATGGCGCTGGTGGCCCTCGTAGGCTGGGTCTACGAGTACAGCCGCGGAGACCACGCACACTAGTGGCCTAGTTCCACACAGCCTGGTTTAACAGAACGACGGCGGGGGCCCCCCAATAGGGGGGGGCCCCCCGGGGGTGTTTTTTTTTGGGGAATTTTAAATAAGGGGTAGCAATTG
>NZ_JBHUSB010000002.1:0-120826 GCF_042673905.1 Arthrobacter sp. NPDC057009 | reverse complement strand
GCGCCCCTGTTTGGTTGGTTACACTAGAACCCCCCCGGACACCACCAACATTTGTGGCCTTTTACAACACCGCCTGTTTTAACACACCGCCGGGGGCCCCCACCTTTTCGGTGGGGCCCGCCGTCGTTGTTTTGTTCTGCCGTCTTTTACATCACGGGTAACAGATGCAGCCTGCCCGGGTTCAGCTGGCCTTCTGCGATGCCAGCAGATCCACGAGGCCTGCAAGGACGGTCTCGGCTTCACCGAGGCTCCTGCCGGCAGGGAGGGCCGATTCCTTGACTGCGAGCTCGACCTCACAGCCGTAGTTGAAGTCGGCAGTCATGACCTCGAGCAGGGACCGGGCATCGACGGCGTCAATGCCGTCCTTGCGGATGGTCACCGGCAAGCCTGTCTCCGTGACCGCGCGGACGAACACCGCTGCGGGCCGGGCATGCAGGCCGATGGCCGCAGAAACTATTGCCTTACGAACGGGCAACTGGACTCCTTCATCTGGGACGGGATGGCACATTCGGGGGGAAGCCACCGTCGTCTTCCTTCTTTTTGTTCGTCCTTAAGAATATCGGCCCCGCTGCCGGCAATTGGCCGGGGGAGCAGCCTGGTCTAGACCTGTGGCCGCGTTGGCTTACCCTTGAAGTGTGAGCATGCATTACAGGAGCGGCCGCCGTGGCTGCTAACGTTGCCGCCATTGCCGGTGAAATCGACCGGACCAGCGGGACCCCCATTTACGTTCAGCTCCGCGAGATCCTCAGGAGCTACATTGCAACGTCGTGCCCGCCGGGCTCGGCGCTGCCTTCCGAGCGGGACCTGGCCGAGCGCTTCGGCCTGGCCCGGATGACCGTTCGCCAGGCCATCGACGCCCTGGTGGGGGAGGAGGTCATCGAGCGTGTGGTCGGCCTGGGCACTTTCGTCCGGAAACCCAAGCTGGACCTGCAGGTCAAGCTGACCTCCTACAGCGAAGAGATGCAGCGCCGCGGCATGGTGCCGGCGGCGAAGGTCCTGAGCTTCGAGCAGATCGCCGCCAGCGCCTTCCTGGCCCGCGAACTGCAGGTGGAGGAGGGAACACCCCTGGTGCGGTTCCGGCGCCTTCTGCTGGCCGATAACGAGCCGATGAGCGTGGATGAAAACTTCATCCCTGCCCACCGGGTGCCCGGGCTGCTCGACGGCGAACCGCCGACGTCGCTGTACAACGTCCTGAGTGAGCAGTTCGGGCTGGTCATGGAATGGGGCGAGGACATGATCGAGGCCACGGCTGCATCACCTTCCACCGCCCGTCTGCTCAATGTGGAGATCGGGGCGCCGCTGCTGAAGATCCAGCGGCATGCCTTCGTTGCCCGGGCCATGGTGGACTACTCCGTGTCCTACTACCGGGCGGACCGGTACAAGCTGTGGGTGCCGCTGCAGCGCCCCGGCGTACGGCCTACCCGCAACTACGCGTCGGGTTACCGGCAGCAGTAGCCTGTCCGCCGCCTGCTGCTGAAGGCGACGAACCCGTACCTTCCGTAACACACTCCGCACACAGAAAAGGCCCGGTCTTGGTGGACCGGGCCTTTTTCTTGGTGGAACTGGGTGCAGCTGCGGCCGTGTGGCGTGGCTTGCTAGTGGCTCAGGGTCTTCTGTCCCTCGCCGGCTTCAACTGCTTCATGGTGGCCGTGGCCGGCTTCCAGCTCGGCAGGTGTTGCGGGAGCAACGCGGTCCTCGAAGAACCAGCGGGACAGCTTCGCGCGGCGGTTTTCCTTGCGGGTGACCACGCCGTGCTCGTTCGGCTGGGCCGGAATCGGTGCGGGCGACTCGAAGCCAACAAGCTTGTAGCGCTTGTACTCGTCGAGCGGTGCGTGCACCTCGATGAATTCACCGTGCGGGAGGCGGACGATACGTCCGGTCTCGCGACCGTGCAGCGCGATTTCACGGTCCTTGCGCTGCAGCGCCAGGGCCACCCGCTTGGTCACGACGAAAGCGATAATCGGGCCGAGGAAGAACAGCGCGCGCAGCCAGTAGGTGACGTCGTTCAATGACACGTGGAAGTGCGTGGCGATGAGGTCGGAGCTTGCAGCTGCCCACATGACGCAGTAGAACGTGAAACCGGCCATGCCGATCGCGGTACGGGTGGGAGCGTTGCGCGGGCGGTCCAGGACGTGGTGCTCGCGGTTGTCCTTGGTGATCCAGCGTTCGATCCACGGGTAGGTGAACAGCACGGTGAACACGATGCCTGCGGGCACGAGGGCCGGAAGCAGCACGTTCAGAGTGAGCACCTGGCCGAAGATCACGTATTCGAAGTGGAAGTCGTTGATCACACCCGGCATCAGGCGCAGGGCGCCGTCAACCCAGCCGATGTACCAGTCAGGCTGGGTGCCTGCGGACACGGGGGAGGGGTCGTACGGACCGTAGTTCCAGATCGGGTTGATGGTGAAGAACGCCGCCATGAGGGCGATGACACCGAACACGATGAAGAAGAACCCGCCGGCCTTCGCAGCGTAGACCGGGCCCAGGGGGTAGCCGACGACGTTGTGGTCGTTGCGGCCCGGGCCGGGGTACTGGGTGTGCTTGTGCACGACAACCATGAAGAGGTGGATGACGATCATCAGCAGGATCAGGGCCGGCACCAGCAGGATGTGCAGCGTGTACAGACGGCCGATGATGACCGTTCCCGGGAACTCGCCGCCAAAGAGGAAGAACGAGATGTAGGTGCCGATCACGGGGATCGACTTGATCACGCCGTCGATGATGCGCAGGCCGTTGCCGGACAGCAGGTCATCGGGGAGGGAGTAGCCGGTGAAGCCGGCCGCCATGGCCAGGATCAGCAGGACGCCGCCCACCACCCAGTTCATCTCACGGGGCTTGCGGAATGCGCCGGTGAAGAACACGCGGAGCATGTGGACCGCGACAGAGGCCACGAACAGCAGGGCTGCCCAGTGGTGGACCTGGCGCATGAACAGGCCGCCACGGACGTCGAAGGAGATGTCCAGCGACGAGCTGTAGGCCACGGACATTTCAACGTTCTTCAGCGGCGTGTACGAGCCGTTGTAGTGCGTCTCCGCCATGGACGGGTCGAAGAAGAATGTCAGGAACGTGCCGGACATCAGCAGGACGACGAAGGAGTACAGCGCCACCTCGCCGAACATGAAAGACCAGTGGTCCGGAAAGACCTTGCGGCCGAATTCGCGGAGGATTCCCGATCCGCCGACGCGCTCGTCGACGAAATCAGTGAAGCGTCCGACTTTGGTGTTGGCTACGTAGGCGGGGGCTTCAGCTGTTGATGCTGCGCTCATGCTCATCACGCTCCCAGTAACTTGGTCCTACAGGTTCTTTGAAGTCGCTGGTCGCGACCAGGTAGCCCTCGTCGTCAACTGCGATGGGCAGCTGCGGGAGCGGGCGGCTGGCCGGGCCGAAGATAACCTTGCATTCCTGGGTGAGGTCGAAGGTTGACTGGTGGCACGGGCACAGCAGGTGGTGCGTCTGCTGCTCGTAGAGAGCAACAGGGCAACCGACGTGGGTGCAGATCTTGGAGTAAGCAACGATGCCGTTGTAGCCCCAGCTCTCGCGGCCCTCGGAGGGGTTGAGCGAAGCCGGATCGAGGCGCATCAGCAGAACGACGGCCTTGGCCTTCTCGTTCAGCTTGCCTTCGTGCAGTTCGTTGAGGCCTTCCGGGATGACGTGGAAGGCGGAACCGATGGTGACATCCGAGGCCTTGATGGGGGTTCCATCGGGGTCGCGGGTGAGGCGCTTGAGCTTGCCGTCCTGCGGGGCCCACATGGTGTGCGCCAGCTTGTCGTCCGGGCGCGGTCCCAGGTCACCGAAAACGGCGAGGGCCGGCAGCGGTGCAAGGGCAACTGCGCCAAGGAGGGTGTTGCGGATGAGGGGACGGCGCTTGATGCCCGTTTCCTCCACGATGTCATCCACGATCCGGACGGCCGCCTGGCGGTCGTCCTCGGTGCGGATTGCGTGGCGCTCCTCGGAGACCTCGTGGTCCGGCATGAGGGCCTTGGCCCAGTGCACGATGCCGGTGCCAATGCCGAGCATGGCAAATGCCGTTCCGATTCCCAGCAGTGCGTTCTGCAGCCGGATGGTGGCAATGCTGGAGTCATCTCCCAGGTCGATGGCGAAGTACGCCACCAGGAAGATCGCAGTGCCAATGACTGAGGTTGCGAACAGAGCGGCAACCTGCCGTTCTGCGCGCTTGGCGGCTTTCGGGTCCGTGTCAGCCAGGCGCAACCGGTGCGGGGGAATTCCAGGATCCTGGAATTTCTCCACCTCATGCTGACCAGCCGTAGCTACGGTGCCCGAGTGGTTCGGACTGCCGTCACTATGGTTGCCCATGATTCGCCTCATCCTTCTCTCGTCTCGGCCTTTGCCGAGTTAATGTTCAGTTCCAAACCTGCTGAGCAATCAGCAGGACATATATTTCGTGCCGGGTTCGGCTAGGACGTGCGGGACGTCAGCCAGATGGTGAAGGCGATGATGACGCCGAGGCCGGCAATCCACACAAACAGACCTTCAGAAACCGGGCCCAGTGCACCCAGGTCTGCGCCGCCCGGGGAGCCGTTGGTCTCGATCTGCTTCAGGAAGGTGATGATGTCGCGCTTGCCTTCAGGCGTGATGTTCGAGTCGCTGAACACCGGCATGTTCTGCGGACCGGTGGCCATGGCCTCGTAGATGTGCTTGCCACTGACATCGGCCAGTGCCGGAGCGAACTTGCCGCGGGTCAGCGCACCGCCGGCTGCGGCTGCGTTGTGGCACATGGCGCAGTTCACGCGGAACAGCTCGCCGCCTTCGGCGGCATTGCCCTTCTCGTCCAGGTACTCCTCGGCGGGAATGGCAGGTCCGGCGCCCAGCGACGCCACGTAGGCGGACAGCTGGTGGGTCTGGGTCTCGTTGAACTGGGCAGGCTTCTTGTAGGCCTGGGGACCGTTCATCTGCATGGGCATGCGGCCGGTGCCGACCTGGAAGTCAACAGCGGCGGCGCCGACACCAACCAGGGAGGGACCGTCCTGCGTGCCGCCGGCACCCATGCCGTGGCAGGTGGCGCAGTTGGCTTCGAAGAGCTTCTCGCCTTCCTGGGTATCGCTGGCGGTGAACTCTGCAGTGCTGGCTTTGGCCTCGTTGACGTTGGTGGCAACGGCGTACAGCCCACCAGTGAGGAGGAGGCCCATCAACAGCAGGGCTATTGCTGCCAGTGGGTGACGTCGCTTCTGCGAGAGTGCCTTCACGTGGTGGTTCCTTTATTCGATCGTGCGTCGGCTCCGGGAGCCGCTTCTAAAAATTCGGTCTCTTGGGTAAGAGGGGGCGGTGCTGGGCTACTGGAGGACGTAGATGACCAGGAAGAGGCCAATCCACACGACGTCCACGAAGTGCCAGTAGTAAGAGGTGACGATTGCCGACGTCGCCTCAAAGTGGCCGAACTTCTTTGCAGCGAAGGAGCGGCCCATGATGAGCAGGAAGGCAACCAGGCCGCCGATGACGTGCAGGCCGTGGAAGCCGGTGGTCATGTAGAAGGCGGAGCCGTAGGCGTTGGAGGAGAGCGACACATGCTCGGACACCAGCATGGCGTATTCCATGGTCTGGCCGGCAACAAAGAATGCACCCATGAGGAACGTGAGGGTGAACCACTCGTTCATGCCCCACCGGGTGAACTGCAGTGCACCGCCGCTGCGGCGCGGCTGGAGCCTCTCGGCGGCGAAGACGCCCATCTGGCAGGTGAAGGAACTTGCCACGAGGACGATCGTGTTAACAAGCGCAAAGGGGAAGTTGAGCTTGGCCGTCTCTTCCGCCCACATCTGGCCGGAAGTGGACCGGAGTGTGAAGTACATGGCGAAGAGGCCGGCGAAGAACATCAACTCGCTGGAGAGCCAGACGACGGTCCCGACGGAGACCATATTCGGGCGGTTCAGCGTGGGGTGCGCAGGGGTACTGGGGGCATGGGTCGCAGATGTCACATAGACATTATGTCTGCAAAACTCCGCCATGCCCAACGCAAACCGCCTTTTGCGGAGACTTTTTCTACAAAGACGCGAAATCGTGCTGAAAAGTTCCTGCCGGGGTTCACATTGGTCTTTGCAAGCGGCACCTCGATAGCATCAGGAGGTGACTTCACAGGTATCGGCACCGGCGGCAGGCAACACCTGGCCGCGCCTCATCTCGGCACTGTTGAACGGCGAACACCTGAGCGCGGACAGTACGGCGTGGGCCATGGACAACATCATGTCGGGGGCCGCAACGCCTGTGCAGATTGCCGGTTTCCTGGTGGCGCTGCGGGCCAAGGGCGAGACCGTGGAGGAGATCGCCGGCCTGGTCGATGCCATGGTGTCTCATGCCAATCCCATCTCCATCTCCGGTGAAAAACTCGACATCGTGGGCACCGGTGGTGACCAACTTAACACTGTCAACATCTCCACCATGGCTGCCCTTGTCTGTGCCGGAGCGGGCGCCAAGGTGGTTAAGCACGGCAACCGCGCGGCGTCGTCGTCGTCCGGTTCCGCAGACGTTTTGGAGGCGTTGGGGGTGCGCCTTGACCTGCCCATAGCCGCCGTCGCCCGCAACGCCGAGGAGGCGGGCATCACGTTCTGCTTCGCGCAGGTCTTCCACCCGTCGTTCCGCCACACCGCCGTGCCCCGGCGGGAGCTCGCCATCCCCACTGCCTTCAATTTCCTGGGCCCCCTCACGAACCCCGCCCGCGTGCAGGCCTCTGCCGTCGGCGTGGCGAACGCCCGCATGGCGCCGCTGGTGGCCGGCGTCCTGGCCCGGCGCGGCAGCCGCGGCCTGGTGTTCCGGGGGAGCGACGGCCTGGATGAACTCACCACGACCGGCCCGTCCACAGTGTGGGAGATCCGGGGCGGAGAGGTGACCGAACAGACGTTCTCGCCCCAGGACCTGGGAATCCCCCAGGCGACCGTCGAGCAGCTGCGGGGCGGTGACGCGCAGGCGAATGCCGCCGTCGTCCGCAGTGTCCTGGCCGGTGCAGCAGGTCCGGTCAGGGACGCGGTCCTGCTGAATGCGGCGGCGGGCCTGGTGGCATATGACCTTCAGGCCGACGGTCCGCTCACCGACCGCATGAAGCTTGCCCTGGGCCGGGCTGCGGAATCCATTGGGTCAGGCGCGGCCACCGCCGTCCTCGAGAAGTGGGTCAGCCTTTCGCAGGCCTGAGACGGAACTGCTCTCAGGGCAGTACGGCGGAGGGGCCATGCACCTGCAGGTGCATGGCCCCTCCGCTGTAAGTCCGGCAGCTTTGCTATTCTTCGAACCCCAGCGCGAAGGCGGCATCGAGGTCGTGCTGTGAGTATGCCCGGAACGCGATGTGCGTGGTGGTGTGCACCACCGCGGGCACCTTGGAGAGCTTGTCCGCGATGACGTCGGCAAGATCCTCGTGCTGGGCCACCCGCGCCACGGCGATCAGGTCCCATTCGCCTGTCACGGAGTAAACCTCGCTGATGCCCTCAATGGCGGAAATCTCCTCGGCCGTTTCGGGGATGCGTGAGGCGTCTGTCTTGATCAGGACGAATGCGGTGATCACTGTGAACCCTTCCGGATCTGTTGAGCTGTGCTGCCAGCCTAGTACAGGGCAGGTGGCCGCCGGGAACTCCTGTGCCCTGTGACGCGCCGCACCGGGAGCCGGTCCTCAGGCGCGGCGGCGTGCCCGGAGCCGGAGGGCTATGGCGACAACGAGGCGGTAGCCGAGGAGGAGCACGGCCAGGCTCAGCAGGGCAACGATCACAAAGGGCAGGACCACAGTCTGCCCCGTGAGCGCCCGCAGCGCCATTCCGATGGCCACGGCGCCGAGCCATACCGCCACCCCGGCCGGCCACAGCGCCAGGGGCCGCCGCCAGAGCCGCAGGAGCAGCCAGGCGACGGCCGCTCCGGCCAGGAACGGCCAGGCGGTACTGAGGATTCCGGCCACGGACTCACCCCGTGCGTGGGCATCGCGGCCGATGGCGGCAAAGATCAGAATGAGGATGACGTCGGCAGCTGCGGCGGCTGCCGTGAGGGCCGGAACTGCCCGTGTTCCGGAACGGTCTGATGGAGAAGGCATGCTTCCGAGCCTAGCCGTTATGGGCAGGTATTGCCCTGCCGCGCATATGCCGTGACCATGGCAGGCAGGAACCGAACAAGACCGCTTTAAGGAGCCCGCATGAAGGTCATCCAGATTGCGCAGCATGCCGAGGACCTTGACCGCGCGGCCAGGTTCTACACTGCCCTGCTGGGCACCGCGCCGGCGGCGGTCTTCGATCCTCCGGGACTGCTGTTCTTTGATCTCGACGGCGTCCGGCTCCTCTTGGAGCGCGGCGCACCGTCGTCGGTGATTTACCTGAACGTCCCGGACGTGCGATCGCAGGTGGCGGAGCTGGAGGTCAGGGGAGTGGAGGTGGTGGGCGCCCCGCATGTGATCTTCCACCACGTTGATGCACGGCTGGGCCCGGCGGGCACGGACGAATGGATGGCGTTCATCAGGGACAGCGAAGGCAACACGGTGGGGCTCGTGAGCCATGCAGCGCCTGCGGCGTCCGATGCTTAGGCCCGGCTGGTAGCCATTGTCCTCGGCAACCCGCGCGGCTAGTCTCAGGGCGGAAGATGCAGGAGACGTCCCTCGCCGGGGGCGTCCGGGCTCATGGAGGAGGAAAGCGGCATGCAGAAGATCACACCGTGCCTGTGGTTCGACAAGGAGGCGGAGGAAGCGGCCGAGTACTACGTGTCCGTCTTCGACAATGCCTCAATCGTGAGCGTGTCCCGCTTCGGCGAGGGCGGTCCCGGGCCGGCCGGACAGGCCGTCGCCGTCGAATTTGAGATCGAGGGCCAGCCTTTCCAGGCTCTGAACGGAGGCCCGGCCTTCTCCTTCAACGAGGCCGTGTCCTTCGTGGTCGATTGCGCCTCGCAGGAAGAGGTCGACCGGTACTGGAACTCCCTCACGGACGGCGGGAGCGAGAGCCAGTGCGGCTGGCTCAAGGACAGGTACGGAGTTTCGTGGCAGATAGTGCCCAAGGTCCTTGGCCAGCTCATCAACGGGCCGGACGCCGCCGGCGCCCAGCGCGCCGTCCAGGCGATGCTCGGGATGCAGAAGCTGGACATTGCTGGACTCCAGCGGGCTTACGACGGCGGTTAGTACCCCGGGCGGCCGGCCCACCCGTTGACCGCAACGGCCTGTCGTACTGTCTGCCCGCGCCCGGCGTGGGGCAGACTGGTGCCATGAGTGATGCTTCCGAGGCGGTTACGACCCAGAGTTCGACAGTGGAGGACTGGACGCAGGCTTTGGCGCAGTCCGTTGGTTCGCCGGGAGGCGGCGCCGGGGCAGGTGTGATGCTTGCCATCGCTGCATCACTGGCCTCCATGGTGGCCGGTTACACCGAGGCTGACGGGCGCCAGCAGCAGGAACTGGCCGATGTCCACGCCCGGGTGCGTTCACTGCGGGAGACCGCCCTGCGGCTGGCCGATGAGGACGCTTCAGCTTCCCGGGAATTCGGCGCGGCGTTCCGGCTGGATCGGGGCCCCGCGCGTGAGGAAGCCATACGCCGGGCATCCGTGAACGCCGCCAAGGCATCTGCCGTCCTCGGCGAGCGCGCCATCGACGCCATTGCGGACCTGGAGTGGCTGGCTGCCAACGGCAACCGGGCGCTTGTCGCCGACGTCGTGGTTGCGCTTGGCGCCCTCAGGGCAGCGGTGACCGGGGCACGGACCAACGTCAGTTTCGATCTCGCCGCCCTCACGTCCGCAGGACGCACCCTTGAACAGATCCGGGAAGAGCAGCCGGCCCTCTGGTCGACGGTTGAGAGTCTTGACGACGCCGTCGACCGGATCGACCGCCTGACTGACGAAGTGAATCAGCGTTCGGCCCCAACCGGTGCCGGCTGACTACTGGGCAAGCTCGTCGGATTCCGGCAAAGGGAATACGCTCTGGCCCAGTGCGGAGCCGTACAGCCTCCGCGGTTCGCAGCCCGACGCCGCGATCCAGACCAGCGTCCCGGAGGGCGTGGCTGTTTCCACGTAACCAACGCGGATCACAGTTCCGGCTTCCTCCACACGGACCTTCTTTCCCAGCAGGTCGGGCGAATCGTGAGTAGTGCTTGCAGTAAAAGTCCCCGGCGTCACTGTCGGTGGCTCCTTTGGTCTGAACGGCATTCGCCCCGGCATCTTGCGCGGCCGGGGTGAAATAAATGAATGCCATTCATTTTAGCGCCTCCGTTATCAACTCCGCAATGCTGCCAGGGCGTCGGCCAGCGGCATCCGCAGGGCGGGGCCATGGCCCGGCAGCACCGCCGAGGCATCTATTCCGTCCAGTCGGTGGGTTTCCGCGAGCGCCTGCCCGGGATTGGAGTGGAACATTGGATCCAGCATCTGGGGTCCGTTTTTCCGGCTGAGCGGGTGTCCGCTGACGAATGAGTCACCGACTGCAATCACCCCTGCTTCCCGAAGGAGGATTGCGGCATTGCCCGGCGTATGCCCCGGCAATGGGACGGCTTCGGGCTTGCCCGGCAGGTTCTGCAGCGTGTCCGGGTCCCAGGCCTGCGCGTCCGTCGCCGGCTTCGCTTTGAGGGCCCCTGCCTGGATGACGTGCGTCATCCAGCGGAAGACGCGGGGCCGCCAGGCGCGGACGATGACCTGGCCAAATGTGACCTGGTGCTTTTCCTTCCCTTGCACGTGGGCCAATTCATCCGGGGCGCACAGGATGGGCGTGCCGTAGGTCTCGGAGAAATAGGCAGCTGAGCCGGTGTGGTCGACGTGGCCGTGCGTGATGAGCATGGCTTTGGCATCGGCGGGCCGCAGGCCGAGACGGCGGATGGATCCCAGGACAAGGGGGCGGTCAGCCGGATAACCGCTGTCGATGAGCATGAATCCGGCCGCGTCGCGGACCACGATCCAGTTCGACGCCGGCCCTTCGACGAAAAAGATACCGGGCGCCGGTTCCGAAGTGCGTGCGGCAGGGTCCCAAACGGGGGAAAGGTGTTTCACGATGCACATCCTAGCCATGGGGCCGGTGCCTGTGCTTGTCTGTAGCGATGTAGCCCGGATCGCTTCCGGAGTCCGTGGCCGTCCTTCGATGAGGTGACACGACATGCAGTTGACGACAACGACCAACGTCTCGGTGGACGGCGTGATGCAGGGGTTGGGCGGGCCCGACGAGGACCGCAGCGGAGGCTTTGACCGCGGCGGGTGGGCCATCCCGTTACTCGACGCCGAAACAGGGGACTACCTCAACCAGGTTTACGGCAGTGCGGAGGCATTCCTCTTCGGCCGCCGGACGTACGAAATATTCGCCGGGTACTGGGGAGTGCTGCCGGATCCGGGCGCCAATCCGATTGCTGCCGCCCTGAACAGCCGGCCCAAGTATGTGGTGTCCACCACCCTGACGGGCCCGCGGTGGGAGGGCACGTCTGTTCTGCACGGCGACGTCGCCACCGCCGTCGGAGAGTTGAAGGATAAGCACGACGGCGTGCTGCTGGTTCCCGGCAGCGGCGCCCTGGTCCGGTGGCTGTTGGCCAACGAGCTGGTGGACCAGCTCGAACTGGTGACCTATCCCGTCGTCGTCGGCCAGGGTACGCGGCTGTTCCCGGATTCCGGACCCGACCTCGCGCTCGAGCTGGTCAGCTCGCGGACTACCTCGCGGGGCATCACCATCCAGGCCTATCGGCCCCATGGGCGTCCGGAGTATGCAACCTCCACTGCCGATCCTGAGAACGTCTTCTAGCCGGGTCTTCTCACTGCAGTACTGCAGGGCTTGAGGATTGGGTGAGCAGGCTGGGCGGGGTGCTGGTCGGGATTAGCTTGGTGAAGTAGCCACGGGAGAAGTCGGCGAAAGCGGCAGCGTGCGGGTGGGGGCCGGCCATGGGCCACAACATGGAAACGTCGACGGGCGGTGAGTCTTCCACCGGTAAGTAGGCGACGCCCGGATGCTGGTAGCTGTAGGCCGTCGCCGCCGAGGTCACGCCCACTGCATCGCCGAGTGCAATGCGCGAAAGCCATTCGTCGGAGTTGCTGACAGTAATGGTCCGTGGAGTGTGGCTCAGGTGCTCCCACAGCCTGGCCTTTGCTGTCGGTGCTGTTGAGCAGACCGCGAGCGGGCCGGCGGCGAGATCTGAGAGTGACAGGGCAGTCTCGGTGGCGAGCGGATTGTTGGTCGCCACGCCGGCGACGAGGCTTTCGGTGAACAGCGTTGTTGAGCGCAGTCCAGGGGCGGTTTCGGCCAGGGGCATGGCGCGGCGGATAATCGCGACGTCGATCTCCCGGTTCAGCAGTGCTGACTCGGGGTCGTTGGGCCGGCTGGGTTCAACGGGTACTTCGCTGATGCTGCGCCACTGCTGCAGGAGCGGAACAGTGTGGGACCCGAGGCCTGCCCAGGCCCATCCGAGCCGCAGCGGGCGGTTCCCGTCGTCGTGCAGGCTGGCTAAAGCGTTATCCAGCTGTACCAGCAGGACCCGGGCCTCGGCCGCGAGCCGCTGACCGGCCGGCGTGAACCTGACCCAGCGAGTGGAGCGGTCAACCAGCGGGACGCCGGCAATCTGCTCCAGCTGTGCAATGGTCCGGGACAGTGTGGGCTGGGTTGTGCCCAAAACAGCAGCCGCGGTGGTGAAGGTGTCCGACTCGTGGAGAGTGACCAGCGCCCGGAGGTGACGCAGCTCCACATTCATGCGTCCAGCGTATAGCAGGTGCCGGTGAATGTATTTCCCTCCGCCGAGGGGGAGTCCTTACCGTAGCGGCATGCGAATCATGATTATCGGAGCAGCAGGCAAAGCCGGCCAGGCGGTCCACCAGCATTTGGCAGAATTGGGCCACGAGATCGTCACTGTCGGGCGCAGCTCGGGCGATATCCGGTGTGACATCACGGACCCCGCCCAGGTCGATCGGCTGTGGGAGCAGTCCGGCCCTGTGGATGCGGTGGTCTGTGCCGCCGGAGAGGTTCCTTACGCCACGATTGATGAACTCGGCTCTGCGGATTATCAGGCGGCCTTTACCCAGAAGGCTCTCGCGCAGATCAACGTCGTCCGGACCGGGCTCGCCCATGTCGCAGAACGGGGATCGTTCACACTGATCAGCGGCATTCCTTCCCGGGACCCTGTGGTGTCTTCTGCTGCCGCGGCCATGGCCAACGGGGCCATCGAAGCCTTTGTCCGCGCTGCCGCCCTGGAGATCGCGCCCAGGCGGATCAATGTGGTGAGCCCCTCGGTGTTCACCGAGAGCCTGGGGGATTATGGCGACTTCTTCCCCGGCTTCGCCCCGGTTCCGGTGGCCGATGTTGCGCGGGGATACCGGAAAGCGGTGGAAGGCGCCGGAACCGGGCAGGTCATCACCCTGCCATGACACCGGCACGCACAACCGCCGTCGCAGCCTATGCCACCCTGGGCACCGTGTGGGGCTTCAACTTCGTCTTCATGCACATGGCCTCGGCGTACATCAGCGCAGAACAGACCACCCTGCTGCGGATCGCCTTCGGCCTCGTGCCTGTGGTGGTATTCGCACTCGTTAAGCGCGCCTTCGCCTGGCGGCACCTGCGGCATACGCATCATTTCGTGGTGATGTCGGTCCTGGCCACGGGCCTGTACTACTACGCCTATGCAGCCGGAACGTACCGGCTCGACAGCGGCATCGCTGGGGCCCTGAGCGGTTCGATTCCGTTGTTCGCGTTCCTGGCAGCGGTCGTGGCGCTGCGGACCGAGCCGTTCACGGTCCGGAAAGCTGCGGGGCTGGCGATCGGCGCGCTCGGGGTGGTCGTGCTGGCCCGGCCCTGGGCCGCCGGTGCCGTCGACACCACCGGCGTGCTGTACATGCTGCTCGGCTCGGCCAGCCTTGGCGCCTCGTTCGCTTACGCCCGGCGCTTCATCAGCCCGCTCGGTATCCCTGCCGCAGCCTCGGCGACCTACCAGATGGTCCTGGCAGGGGCCAGCCTGACAGTGGTCACCGACCTGGACGGCATCACCGCGATCATGGACGACCCGCTCGCTCTTGCGGGGGTAGCACTGGGGCTCGGAGCGATTGGCACCGGTCTGGCATTTATCCTCTACTACATCACCATTGCCAGGCTGGGTGCGCTGACTGCCTCCACCGCCACCTACATCCCGCCCGTGGTCGCCGTCATCATCGGTGCCACCTTCCTCCGCGAGCCTGTCCTTCCCACAACGATCCTCGCGATCGTCCTCATACTCGCCGCCGCCGGCGTTATTCAGATGCCGTTTAGCGGCGGACGGCTGCGGCCCGGTGGCTATGTGCGGAAACGGGAACCGCGAACGTGCAGTACCAATACTGAAGCGTAAAGCGGCACCATTTCGGCTGCGAAACTCCTGGCCGCGATGAGCGCTGCGCGGCCAGGCAAAGGATGCCATGGCACTGCTAGAGATTGCTGGGCGGGGGAGTAGGGGGTCTATCCATTCCTCTGGCCTTCATCGGGCAATTGCGGCAATAGCTGCGTGCGGTCGTTTGCTGTGATCCTGACGCGTTTCGACGTCGAGGACCTCAAACCCGGCATCATCCAATAGGAGGCTCATCTGGTTTATGGACCAGTAGTAGGCCTTGGTAATTGCATGATCGAGCGGTTCGCCTGACACGCCTTCGAAAAAGCCGGCGAGCAGGTGCCCTTGTGGCCCCAGAACCCTTGCGAGTTCGGAGAGAACCTGGGGTAGCTCCGCCGGGGCCAGATGAATGAGGGAGTACCAGGCCAGCACGCCATTGAGGCTGCCGTCGGCCAGGTCGAGGGCACGGAGTGAGGAAACCTGATAGGGAACGTCGGGAAAGCGGATGCGGGCGTTTTCTATGAACTCAGGAACGAGGTCGATGCCTGTGATTTCGACACCCCGTTTGTGAAGAAAGTCCGTCCAATGTCCCGGGCCGCATCCGGCGTCGATGACAGGACCGCTTAGCTGCTCGGACCATCGTTCAATGCGGCGACGGTCAAGCTCATGCATGTCTTCGACGGTGCCGAGGACACCCGTGTATTCCGCCGCATGTGCGGCGTAGGCACGTCGAACTAGAGCATCAGTCACGCAACAAGTGTAGGTAGGACAAGAGGAGGGGCCACCGTGCATCGGACGCAGCAGTAACTGTTCTACTTTACATAATGCTGATTATCGGCGTTCTAGGCCGAAGCGTGAGAGGGGGCGCCCAATCTTTCGTGGCCACCCGCCGGCATGGCCGCACGCTGCAGCTGAGATCCGCGGTTTTCCGCGGCTGTCGTATGCCGTATCCAGACCGGGTCCAGGCCAGGTATCCGGCGCACCGACGGCGTGCGTTGCAACGCCGTCAAACCCCTCGACGGTCCCCAAGCGGCGGCACGCGGAGTTCCGTTTACTTGACATAACGTCGCACTCTCAACGCAGCCAGGCTCAGCCCTCAGGCAGGCGTCCGGCCAGGCCCTGGAGCGACGGTGCCCGGCCCAGTTCGACGTGGGCGAAAGCCAGCGCCGCTGCCAGTTCGGCCTTGCCGTCGTAGATCGCCTGGCACAGGCTGAGGTGTTCCGCGCACTGTACCTGCGGATCACGGTGCCCGGTCAGGGTGAAGAGCCACTGCATCCGCCCCAGCAGGGGCTTCATGGAGTACTCCAGCAGCGAATTGCCGCCCATCGACACGATTTCCGCATGCAGCGCCGTATTGAGCAGCGGTATCTGCGCATCGTCATGCCTCAGCGTTGCCTCTTCCGCCTGGTCCATCATTTGCCGCAGCCGGGACGATGAGCCGCCGCGGGCTGCAGCCTGGGCCGCGAGACGAGCTGCGAGAACTTCGAGGCTCAACCTGACGTCAAAGAGTTCGTTGACGTCTTTCAGCGTGATCTGCTTTACCGTGGCCCCGCGCCGTGGCGAGGTATCAATGAAACCTTCAGCTTCCAGCTGCTGCAGGGCCTCCCGCACGGGGACCCGGGAAACGTCGAGGGCCTGGGACAGCTCGCGTTCCCTGAGTCGGGATCCCGGCGCAAACTCACCGGAGATGATCAGCTCGCGGATCCGCGCCCGGGTGGTGTCCGCCGAGGACGAGGGAGATTCCGCCTGGACTGTCATTGGTGCCTCCCGCTCTTCCCGGCGTCTTCATTCCGCCCGCCTCAGTTATTCAGCTCCACGTGGGTGCCGATCCCCTGGTTGAGCGCAGCGTCGTACAGGAGCCGGCCGATGGCCAGATCCTGCAGACCGATACCCACCGAATTGAACAAGGTTACGTCCTCGTCCGCCAGGCGCCCTGCTTTTGTCCCGGCCGCCACGTCACCGAGTTCGGCTTTCACGTCGTCGAAAGTCATCACGCCTTCCGCCACCGGGATGATCAGTCCCCCGGATTTCGCCTTTGCCGTGGCGAGGCTGTCCACGAAGACCCGCGCCCGCACCATGCCGGCTGAATCGATCTCCCGGTGGTCCGGCCGGGGGCGGGACCCGACGGCGTTGACGTGCAGTCCTGGCCGGAACCACTCCCCCTTCACCAGCGGTTCAACTGCCGGCGTGAGGGTGCACAGGACGTCGGCGCCTTCCACGACTTCCCGGACACTGGAGGCACGCGCGATGTTGAGCCCGTACCGGGAAACCTCGTGGCAGAAGGCTTCGACGGTGGCCGTCGAACGGGACCACACCACAACGTTCTCAATGGGCAGCACGGCAAGCATGGCTTCCACATGGGCCACAGCCAGGGCCCCGGCACCCACGAGCCCCAACGTGGTGCTGCCGGGCCTCGCGAGGAGCTTCGTGGCGACGGCACTGGCGGCTGCAGTGCGGACCCGGGTGGGTACTTTGCCGTCGAGGATGGCCAGGGTTTCGCCGGTCAGCTGGGACACGAGCATGATCGTGGACCGCTGCGTGGGCAGGTTGGCCGCCCCGTTGGCCGGGATGTCTGCCAGCAGCTTCACGGAGGCGAGTTCCTCGGTGCCGGACAGCGCCGCCATCGGCAAAAACCTCGCATCGGAGGACGGCAGCACGAGCGAAGCAGGCGCCGGCTGGACTGCCGTCCCCCGGCTGAGGCCGGCAAAGACGCGTTCGACGGCGGCGATGGTCCCCGGCATGTCGGCCAGGGCCTGGAGCTCGGAAGCAGTGAGGATCAGGGTCATGGATCGCTTTCTGGATAAGGGGGCGGTCAGGGCGGGAGGTTAGAGGTCGTTCCGCACCAGGACACCCTGCGCCACGACGGCAGCGATCTGTTCCAGCGCCGTGGCACTGCTGAGCGGATCTGCGTTCACGATGACGGCGTCAGCATACGAACCGCGGAGCAGACGCCCGGCGTCGGCGCTCCAGCCCAGCAGGGCGGCGGCATTGACCGTTGCCGCCCGCAGGGCATCCAGCGGTGAAAGCCCGGCCTCAACAAGAAGCCGCACCTCGGTGCCGATCGGCGTCACCTCGGACCCGAAGGAATCGGTCCCAGCCACGACCGTCACACCGGCTTCGTGGGCTGCCCGCACCGCTTCCTTGATGATCGGCGTGTATTCCCGGCCCCGCGCCGCCAGAACGGGGTCGGAGGATCCTGCCATGCTGTTGATGGCGTCCAGGGTGGGCGTGAAGTACGTCCCGCGGCTGGCCATCCGGGAGATGGTCTGCTCGGTTACGAAAACGCCATGCTCGATGCTGCGCACACCCGCGCGCACTGCACCGTCGATCCCCTCCGCGCTGTACGCGTGGCAGAGGACACCCGCTTTGCCTGCGGCTGCGACCACCGCGGACAGCTGGTCGTAGTCGTAGACGAGTTCCCGTGGATCCTGCTCCGGAAGACCCGCCCGTGGATTGGCCCGGGTCTTGAGGACCTTGGCGCCCCGTTTGAGGTTGACGCGGGCGAGGTAAGCGAGGTCCGCAGGTTCGGTGACTCCCCCGTGCAGGGCTGCAAGCTGCCCAAGGTCCGGGTCCGCCAGGAGCGACTCCCCCAACTCGGGCGAAATGAACAGCCCTGCCGGGCTCATGCGGGGCGACGCGCCGGCCGCCCACTCGGGCAGGGCGGCCAGCGCCACGTCCTGGTAGAAGCTGCTGGATCCGCTCCTGACGCTGGTCGCCCCGGCCTGCAGGATGGTGGCAGCATCGGACAGTGCATTGGCATGCACGTGCACGTCGATGAGGCCCGGAACCACCCAGCGGCCGGAGGCGTCCACTGTCGTGGCCCTGCCTGCCAGGGCGGCGACGGCACGCCGCGTTTCGTCACGGCTGCCGACGGCTCTGACCCGGCCTTCTTCGAGAACGAGGACGCCGTCTTCCACTGCATTGCCCGTCTTGGGGTCCACGATGGTCCCGCCCTCGATGATCATGGGCGTAGGTGAGCCGGGCGCCTGCGGCTGGAGTTTGAGGCGTTGCCTGTTGCCTCCGCCGCGGGCGCGCTGCCGAGCTGCGCTGCAAGGCTGGCCATTGAGATTCCGGCCAGCGCGGCCGCCCCGGCCAGAATGCCGCGTCGCGGGACGGCAGCTGCGGGAGGGGCGGCCGGGGTGTGGTCGTGCAGGCACATTGTTCTCTCCAAAGGGGGTGGGCCCCGCCATAGGAGCGGGGTCTCGTCAGTAAGTCAGGGACGGGGTGTTCTGCCAAGCGCCAGGGAGCTGCCGCTCCGGGTTGCAGCCGAGATCGAATGACCTCAGGATACTGGTTTTGGTATACCAAAACAATAGCGGTGGACTAGCTGCTTGGCGTCGTCATCGCAATCCGCGCGGGCCGGTACACGGGCGGAAAGAGCTGGTCCGGCTCTCTGCGCTGTACGTCCCGCTCGGAGTAGGCAGCCCGCATCCGGTCGAAGAGCAGCTGCCCGTCGGCGCGCAGCGCCTCGAGGTCTACGCCGGGCAGGGCGCCCCCAATGACGACGGGACGTCCCGCCACGAACGTGTCTGTCACTTGGCGCGCCGTGCCGTTCAGGACCAGGGTCCGCAGGGGATCCTCGACGACGCCGTCGCCAAAATGTCCCAGCGAGACCACGGCGATGTCGGCCTGCATCCCGGGGGCAAGCCGGCCCAGGTCAGCCCGGCCGAGGGCGCGTGCTCCGCCCAGGGTGGCTGCGTCGAAGTAATCCGCCAGGCTTCCGGCGTCGGGCCGTTCCTCCACGAGCCGGGCCAGGTGCATGCCGACGTCGATGCCCCGCACAAGGTCCGGCGGGAAGGAGTCGGTGCCCAGGCACATGTTGACGCCTGCCGCGCGGAATCGGTCGAACGAGACCAGCTGCTTCTGGTACCGGAAGGAGGTCAGCGGACAGTGGACGATGCTGACGCTATGTCTGGCGAGCAGGTCCAGCGGCCCTCCTGGGGCAACTGCGTCGGGGTCCTTGCCGTCGATCACCACGCCGTGCGGAATGAGCAGGCGGGTGCCGAAAAGTCCCGTCGATTCAAGGAGTTCGAGGACTCCCCTGCCTGCGGACTGCTGCAGGAGCCCGTCCTCCAGCGGGGACTGAAGGCAGTGGAGACGGACGATTGCGTCCCTTTCGCGGGCGATGCGTGCTGTTTCCCGCATGATGTTTTCGGAGAGGGTCTCGATGCGGCATGGCAGTAATACCCCGGTGACGAGCGGGTCCGCGAGGCCCGCAGCGTAGTCCAGGAATCTTTCGGCGTCGCGGAGTCCCGCGATCCCCTCGGCTTCGTCGAAAAGGACGGCACGGGTTCCTTCGGCGGTGGTGGTGTGGACGCCGGACCGGTAAGCCGGCCCGAGGAAGCCGCGGAGCCCCATGCGCCGGCTGGTCTCCGCCATGTCCACCAGCTCCTCGAAGCTGTCGGCCCAGGAACTGTGGATCTCGGAGGCAATCGGCATGTAGGTCGTGATCCCGTGCAGGGCGAGCTGTGCCAGGGCGAACTCGCGGACCTTCGCCCGCTCAGCCCTCGTGAAAACATCCCGGCGGCGGTTGGCAAAGTAGTCCTCGGACCACAGGTGGCCGGGCGCCACGCCGGGTGACGGCCAGGAGTCAAGAATGAGGTGGTCGATGTCAGCCAGTGCATCGAGGTCAATCAGGCCAGGCATGATCAGGCTCTGCCCGTAATCATGTTCCTCGTCCACCGGTCCGCTGTAGTTGTGGCCCACGAAGACGATCGCGTCACCGTGGAACACGACTTCCCCGTCCTCAATGAGCGTGTGCTGGTTTCCGTCAGAGCCCAGGACGTATCGGGCTGAGATTTTCGTGAACATGTGTGCCTCCTTGCACAGGTGGGACTTGCACAGGTGTGAGGATTTTTCCCGCCATCGGAAGAATGTGACTTGCCTCTCACTGAAAGCGAGTATACAGTCATTTGGTATACCAGCGGGATGAAGAGCCTCCCGGTCCCCAGAACTCACTCCACCAGTTCCTCCCCAAAAACCCCTTGAAAGGCACGCGTCATGCGCAATGAAGCGAAGACCACAGCCAACTCCCCGACCGCCCTGCTCGACCCAGCACCACCACGTCCTTTCCGCGCCCGCCCCGCCATATGGCTGGCAATGATCGGAATCTCGACGGCCGTTTGTGCCCTTGCCATCATGGTCGGGACCCACAAGTTCCACCTTGGTCCGGCCGCGATCGTCCTGATGCCCATCCTCTGGACTGTTCTCATCGGAGGATTCCTTGGTGTCCAGAAATGGAGGCCAGTCGGCGGGCGGGCACGGGCCGTGTCCACCCACCTGATGGACGTGTCCATCGTTTTCTTCCTCGCCGGCCTGGGCAGCCAAATAGGCCCGTCGCTGACCAAGTTCACTAATATCGGACCCGCAATCCTCCTTCAGGAAGTCGGCCACGTGGTGGGCACGGTAATCCTCGCTCTGCCGGTGGCAGTTGCGCTCGGGTTGGGCCGCACGGCGATCGGAGCCACCTGGTCCATCGACCGTGAGTCCTATCTTGCCTTCGCCATTCAACGCTTCGGCGTGCGCTCCCCGGAGTACCGCGGCGTCTTCGGCGTGTGGGTGCTCGGCAGCGTCTTCGGCGCCGTCTTCATCTCCCTCCTGGCAGGCCTCCTAGGCGGACTGGACTTCTTTGACCCGCGGGCCCTCGCGCTGGGCCTCGGCCTCGGGTCCGCCTCGATGATGCTTGGCGGCGTCGGCGCCCTGTCCATCCTGTATCCGGAGATGGCAGGGGAAATCATGGCGCTCGCGGCCCTGTCCAACCTCGTCACCAACATCGTCGGCTTCTACGCAGGCGTGTTCATCGCACTGCCGATGTGCCAGAAGCTCTACCGGATGTGGTCCCGTATCTTTGGCCGTGACGACCTCGGCCGGCGCATCAGGGGGCCGCTCATGGCCAGTGCTCTCGGCGGAATGAATGCTGTTGGAGCAAGGAGCGGGGCCAGCGCAAAGCCGGCCGGCGCGGCAGCTGATCCGGATGAGGAACCGGACGCAGAAACCGTGGATGTCAACGGCGTCGAGGAGGACCCCACCGTTGTCCGGACACCGTGGACGTGGCTCACCGCCTTTGCCGCGGCGGGCGTGGCGGGTGTGCTGCTCAACGCCCTCGGCACCGGCTCCCTGCGGCCCCTGGATGTGGTCGGCGTGCTCATCCTCCTCGCCCTGACCGCCGTCGCTCTTGTCCTTGCCAAGCTCGTCCCGGCGGTCCCGTCCAGCATCTGGGTGCTGGCCCTGGCCACCCTTGCCTCCGCGACCTTCATGCCCATCGGCCCGTTCATTGCTTCCGCCACGCACAACATCAACGTTCTGTTTGCCGGCCTGCCCATGATTGCCCTCATCGGCATGTCGCTCGGCCGGGACGTCAAGGCTCTGCGGTCACTGAGCTGGAAGATCATCGTCGTCGCACTGATGACCTTCACGGCGAGCTTCGTAGCCGCGGCAGCCATCGCGCAGGTTGCCCTGAACTTCTAGTACGAAAGGAATGACCATGCTGATCACCAATGTCCGCCCGTGGGGCGGGGGCTCGGTGGACGTCGAGGTCCGGGAAGGGCGGATAGCCGCCCTTCACCCGGGAGGCACCGCCGTCGTAAATGCCGGGACGGCCGGTGACGCAGTGGACGGGCGCAACCGGATCGCGCTTCCGGCGTTCACCGACGTCCATGTCCACCTCGATTCCACGAGGATAGGGCTGCCGTTCCGCGAGCACACGGGGGCGCCCGGGGTGTGGAACATGATGTGCAACGACCGGGAGAACTGGCGGAACACCCCGATCCCGTACCCGGAGGTGGTGGCGGGAACGCTGGAACGGATGATTGCGCGGGGCACCACACGCGTCCGTTCCTACGCCCAGATCGACGTCGACTGCAAGCTGGATCGCTTCGAGGCGGTCATGGCTGCCAGGGAGCGCTTCGCCGGCGCCGCAACAGTGGAGATCATGGCCTTCCCCCAGGCCGGCCTGCTGCTGGAGGACGGCACCGTCCCCCTCCTTGAGGAGGCCCTGCGCGCCGGTGCCACGACGATCGGCGGTATTGATCCCTGCCAGCTGGACCGGGACCCGGTGCGCCACCTGGACATCGTTTTCGGCCTCGCCGAGAAGTACGGGGTCGACGTCGACATCCACCTGCACGAGCCCGGTCACCTCGGGGTTTTCAGCGCGGAACTTATTTTTGAACGCACCCGGGCACTGGGCATGGAGGGCCGCGTCTCACTCTCCCACGCCTACGACCTGGCCAACGTCCACCCCGACGTGACCGCCCGGCTCGTGGAGCAGATGGCCGAACTTGACGTTGCCTGGGCGACGGTCGCTCCGGCAAGCGGCGGTACCCAGTTCGACCTGGCCCAGATGACCGACGCCGGGATCAGGGTGGGGCTGGGCGAGGACGGCCAGCGGGACTACTGGAGCCCGTACGGCAACTGCGACATGCTGGACCGGACTTGGCAGCTGGCGTTCACCCACCGGCTGCGCAAGGACCGCCTGATCGAGCACTGCGCTGCCATCGCCACAGTCGGGGGCGCCTCCATCATGGACCGCTCGGTCCAGCGCCTGACAAGCCCCGACGACCGGCCCGGCCTCGCCGTCGGAGACCCGGCAGACATCGTTCTGGTCGACGGCGAAACCGTCACGAGCACCGTCATGGACCGGGGCGCCGACCGCACCGTCATCCACGGGGGCAGGGTTGTTGCCGACGGGCTGGCCGTCCTGCCGGCCCCGGCAGCGTAGCGTACCGGTTCAGCGCGAACGTACACCTGTGGCCCCAAATCCGGCTGATTTTGGGGCCACAAGTGTACGTTCGCGCTGGTCTGTCAGGTCACGCAGGGCCTGTCAGCTGGCGCCGACGTAGGCCGCGAGGTGCTCGCCAGTCAGCGTTGACCTGCCGGCCACCAGATCAGCCGGCGATCCCTCGAAGACGATCCTGCCGCCGTCGTGCCCCGCGCCGGGGCCGAGGTCGATGATCCAGTCCGCGTGTGCCATGACCGCCTGGTGGTGTTCGATGACGATCACCGACTTGCCCGAATCGACGAGCCGGTCGAGCAGGCCGAGGAGGTTTTCGACGTCGGCGAGATGCAGGCCGGTGGTGGGTTCGTCGAGGATGTAGACATCGCCCCTGTCGGCCATCTGTGCGGCCAGCTTGAGCCGCTGCCGCTCGCCGCCGGACAGTGTGGTGAGCGGCTGGCCGAGGGTGAGGTAGCCAAGCCCGACGTCGGCCAGCCGGTCGAGGATCTTGTGGGCTGCCGGAGTGCGCGCATCACCGTCTTCGAAGAACTGCTCGGCCTCCGCCACCGACATCGCCAGCACCTCGGCGATGTTCCGGCCGCCCAGGGTGAACTCCAGCACCGCCGCCTGGAACCGCTTGCCGTCGCATTCCTCGCAGGTGGTCTCGACGGTGGCCATGACGCCCAGGTCCGTGTAGATGACCCCGGCGCCGTTGCAGGTGGGGCAGGCGCCCTCCGAGTTGGAGCTGAACAAGGCCGGCTTCACGCCGTTGGCCTTGGCGAACGCTTTGCGGATCGGTTCGAGCAGCCCGGTGTAGGTGGCGGGGTTGCTGCGGCGCGAACCCCGGATGCCGGTCTGGTCGATCACCACCACGCCGTCGCGCTTGGCAACCGAGCCGTGGATCAGCGAGCTTTTGCCGGAACCGGCCACGCCGGTCAGCACGCACAGCACACCGAGCGGGATGTCGACGTCGACGTTCTTCAGGTTGTTCGATGACGCCCCGCGAATTTCCAGCGCGCCGGACGCGGGCCGCACCGAATCCTTCAGCTGCGCCCGGTCATCGAGGTGCCGGCCGGTGATGGTGTCACTCCCCCGCAGCCCCTCAACGGTGCCTTCGAAGCAGACGGTGCCGCCCCCCGTACCGGCACCGGGCCCGAGGTCGACGATGTGGTCGGCAATGGCAATGCTTTCCGGCTTGTGCTCGACGACGAGTACGGTGTTGCCCTTGTCGCGCAGCTGGAGCAGAAGGGAATTCATCCGCTCGATGTCGTGGGGATGCAGGCCGATCGTGGGCTCATCGAAGACGTAGGTGACGTCCGTGAGCGACGAGCCCAAATGACGGATCATCTTGGTGCGCTGGGATTCTCCCCCGGACAGCGTCCCCGACGGCCGGTCCAGTGAGAGGTAGCCCAGCCCGATTTCGGCGAACGAGTCCAGCAGGTGCTGCAGGCCCGCGAGCAGCGGCGCCACGGACGGCTCGTCCAGGTCACGCACCCAGTCGGCGAGGTCGGTGATCTGCATGGCGCAGACATCGGCAATGTTCTTGCCCCTGATCTTCGACGACAACGCCTCCTGGCTGAGCCGGGTGCCGCCGCAGTCGGGACAGATGGTGAACGTGATGGCCCGCTCGACGAAGGCGCGGACGTGCGGCTGTAGCGCGTCCACGTCCTTGGACAGCATCGACTTCTGGATCTTGGGGATGATGCCCTCGTAGGTCAGGTTGATGCCCTCAACCTTGATCTTCGTCGGCTCCTTGTAGAGCAGGTCGTGGAGTTCCTTCTTGGTGAACTTGCTGATCGGCTTGTCCATGTTGAAGCCGGCACCGGCGAAGATCCGGCCGTACCAGCCGTCCATGCTGTAGCCCGGGATGGTCAGGGCACCTTGGCTGAGCGACTTACTGTCGTCGTACAGCGCCGTCAGGTCGAAGTCGCTGACGTTGCCCATCCCCTCGCAGCGCGGACACATGCCGCCGAGCCGGTTAAAGGTCGCCTTCTCCGCCTTGGTCTTGTTGCCGCGCTCCACGGTGATCGCGCCGCTGGCCTTCACGGTCGGGATGTTGAAGGAGTACGCGTTGGGTGAGCCGATATGAGGGTGGCCGAGCCTGCTGAAAAGGATCCGCAGCATCGCGTTGGCGTCTGTCGCGGTGCCGACGGTGGACCGGGGGTTTGCGCCCATCCGCTCCTGGTCGACGATGATCGCTGTGGTCAGGCCCTCCAGCACATCAACCTCGGGCCGGGAAAGCGTCGGCATGAAGCCCTGCACGAACGCGCTGTAGGTTTCATTGATCATCCGCTGCGACTCCGCGGCGATCGTGCCGAACACCAGCGAGCTTTTGCCGGAGCCGGAGACGCCGGTGAACACGGTCAGGCGGCGCTTCGGGATTTCGACGCTGACGTCCTTGAGGTTGTTCACGCGCGCACCCTGCACGCGGATCAGGTCGTGGCCGTCGGCAGCGTGCAGTCCGGAGGACTGCGTGTCCGTCCTGGTCGTTATGGTCATCGTGTTCCCATCTGTTAGGCGGATAGCAGCTGTCAGGCGGATGGCAGGCCGCGGAAATCGGGCGAAGGCCGCCGGGCCGCACCATGTCTGATTCTTGTTCCTTCGCCCGGCGGCGGCAACAGCAACTCCTAGCGGACCTCGTTGATGCGGATCAGGTTGCCTGCCGGATCGCGGAAGGCGCAGTCGCGGACGCCGTAGGGCTGGTCAGTGGGCTCCTGGACCACCTCGGCGCCGCTGGCCTGCACCTTGTCGAAGGTGCCGTCCAGGTCCGGGGTGCCGAGGACCAGGCGCGCGTAGGTGCCCTTGGCCATCATCTCGGTGATGATTCGCCGCTCGTCCTCGGTGATGCCGGGATCGGCAGCCGGCGGTTCCAGGACCACGGAGGTGCCGGGCTGGTCGGGCGGACCCATGGTGAGCCAGCGCATCCCGCCGTACCCCACGTCGTTTCGGAGCTCAAAACCGAGGGTGTCGCGGTAGAACGCCAGGGAGGCGTCGGCGTCGTTATGGGGAAGGAAAGTGTAGTGAATGGTGAGGTTCATGCCGATCAGTCTAGGGACGGCCGGGCAGGACCGCTTCTCGATTCCTGACCGGTCTGCTCACCTGTTTCACCACACACGGGGGCATTCCCGCCGCCTCCCCCGCCGCCTGCGTCCGGTATGCACTGGGTGGCATGCCGACCAGCTCGGTGAAGCGGGTGCTGAACGTGCCCAGCGAGGAACAGCCGACGGCGAAGCACACCTCCGTGACGCTGAGGTCGCCGCGCCGCAGCAGCGCCATTGCCCGTTCAATGCGTCGCGTCATCAGGTAGGAATACGGCGACTCGCCGTACGCTTCCCGGAACTGGCGGCTAAGGTGCCCGGCCGAAATGTTCACGCCGCGGGCAAGCGCCTCCACGTCCAGTGGCCGGGCGTACTCCCGGTCGATGCGGTCACGGACACGGCGAAGGCGCGCCAGATCCTCCAGGCGCTGTGTTTCGGCGGGCTTGCTGGTCACAGTCGAGATGGTGCTACCTCCCGCCGGAGTTGTCCAGTCCAATCCATTGTCTTAACCGTTCGCCCTCGTTAAGAATGAACGGATGACGGTCTATGTGAGAGCTCTTGAAACTGCAGTTCCTCCGACTCTGCTCATCCAGCACGAGGCCCGTGACGTGTTCGCCGCCCAGCCAGGGCTGACCCGCCTTGGCTCCCGGCTCGTGACCACCTGCTTCGATTCCGCGGCCATCGATACCCGGTACACCGCGGTGCGCGAGCTGACGCGGGACTCCGACGCCGAAGATCCGCAGTTCTTCGATTCGCAGACCGGCCTGCTGCGAAGCCCCAGCACCAAGGCACGCAACAACCTCTTCGCCGAGGAGGCAACGAAGCTCTTTATCGAGGCGGCGGACGCGGCCGTTTCCAAGTGCGACGGCATTGATCGGCTGGACATCACCCACCTCGTCACGGTCTCCTGCACCGGTTTCTTCAACCCCGGGCCGGATTACAAGATCGTCCGCGCCCTGGGGCTTAACCCCGCGGTGCAGCGCTACCATCTCGGGTTCATGGGCTGTTACGCCGCCTTTCCCGCGCTTCGCGCGGCGAAGTCCTTCTGTGAGGCGGATCCGACGGCGGTCGTTCTGGTTGTGTGCGCCGAGCTCTGTTCCCTGCACGTGCGCACCTCCAACGACCCGGACACGATCATGGGATCTGCCTTGTTTGCGGACGGCGCCGCGGCGGCCGTGGTGACGGCCCGGAATGACCTCGCGAATCCGCCGCTGCTCCAGCTGGACCACTTCGAGACCGTCCTGACGCCCGTGGGCGAGGATTCGATGGCCTGGAACATCGGCGATGAGGGCTTTGAAATGGTGCTCGGCAACTACGTGCCGCACATCATCGATGACCACATCGTGGGCGCCCTCGAGCCGCTGCTGGCACGCGACCCCTCGCTGCGGGAACTCCCCTATCGCGACATCACGCACTGGGCCATCCACCCTGGCGGCCGCAGCATCCTGGACAAGGTGCAGTCCCGGCTGGACCTCTCGGACGAGCAACTGCTGCCGGCGCGCGAAACGCTGCGGAACTACGGCAACATGAGCAGCGCCACGGTGCTCTTCGTCCTCAAGCACATCCTGGACCTTCCGCCGCGGGAGGGGGACGAACGCATCTGCTCCATGGCCTTCGGACCCGGGCTGACCGTGGAAACCGGCCTGTTCACGAAGGTGGCGCAGCCGGCGGATGAACCCGACGCCGTCGCCGGTGGGGACAGTGCCGGCGAGGCCGAGCCGTCCCTGGCCTGACGCCGGTGAGGATCCTGGGCGGCGGACCCGAGGCCGGCATCCTTGGCCCCGGTTTTCTTGGCGGGCGGGACACGGCAGCCGTGGAGGACATGGACCGGCCGGACTGCGACCCGGACCGGCTGCGGCGCACCTATGAGCAGTTTGGCCTGGTCAACCGCGTGGTGGCCGGCTGGCACCGGCTGTACCGGACCAGGGTGCGGCCGCAGCTCACTAGCTCCGGCGAGGCCGCGCTGCTGGACGTCGGCTGCGGCGGCGGCGACCTCGCCGTGATGATCGCCCGCTGGGCGGCCAGGGACAGGATCCCGCTTCACGTGACCGGGATTGACCCGGACGCCAGGGCCTACCGCTTCGCCGCCCGCCGCAAACCGGTTCCGGGCGTAAAGTTCAGGCAGGCCAGCAGCGGCGACCTGCTCGCCGAAGGCCGGCAGTACGACGTCGTCATTTCGAACCACGTGCTGCACCACCTGACCGCGCCGGAGCTGCAGTCCTTCCTGGACGATTCTGCCGGGCTCGCACGCCGGCTGGCCTTGCACAACGACCTGCGGCGCAGTGCGGCCGCCTATGCGCTGTTCAGTGCCGGCGCGCTGCCGCTCACCGGCTCCTACATCCGCGGGGACGGGCTGACCTCGATCAGGCGCAGTTATACCGTTACTGAACTGGCCGCCGTCGTCCCCGCCGGCTGGACCGTGGAGCCGCACGCCCCCTTCCACTGCCTGCTCAGCTACCGGCGGCACGATACCTACGGGCAGGGCCGGGCATGACCGACGTGCTGATTGTGGGCGGGGGCCCGGTTGGCCTCTTCCTCGGCTCGCTGCTCCTGCAGCAGGGGGTCGCGGTGCGGGTCCTGGAAAAGCGGGCCGGACGGAACGCGCACACCAGGGCCATCGGCATCCATCCGCCGGCCCTCGCCGCCCTGGAGCGCATCGGCGTTGCCCAGGAGCTGATCGGCCGGGGCATCCCGATCCGCCAGGGATTCGCCGTGAACAACGGCCGGAGGATCGCCCGCATGCCGTTCGCTGCCGTTTCCGATACGTATCCCTTTGTCCTCGCCGTGCCCCAGCCCGTGACGGAGGAGGTGCTGGAGCGGCGGCTCCGGGAGCTGGACAGCGAGGCGCTGCTCCGGAACGCCCGCGTGACAGGAATGCACGACGACGGCGGCCGGGTCACCCTCAGCGTCACCACTGCCGCGGGTGCTGCCAGCTGCACCGCCGCTTTCGTCGTGGGCGCCGACGGCGCCTACTCGACAGTGCGGACCCTGCTGCGCGTCGCAGCGCCGGAGAAACTGTACCCGGACCACTACCTGATGGGCGACTTCCCCGAATCCAGTCCCTTCGGCCACGACGCCGCACTCTTCCTGGAAAGCGAAGGCATCGTGGAGTCCTTTCCGCTTCCCGGCAGTGTCCGCCGCTGGGTGGTCCGGCTGGGGAAGCCTCCGGCCAGCCCCGACGCAGAACAGCTGGCCGGACTCGTCGCCCGCCGGACCCGGACGGCGCTGGACGCCGGTGCCAACACGATGCTCAGCGGCTTCAGCGTCCGCTCCCGGCTGGCCGCGCGCATGGTCTCCGGCCGGACCGCGCTTATCGGTGATGCCGCGCATGAGATCAGCCCCATCGGCGGACAGGGAATGAACCTCGGCTGGCTGGACGCCGAAGCGCTGCTGCCGGTTCTCCTCGACATTGTGCGCGGTCAGCCCGCCATTGCAGCCCTCCGGCAATTCGACGCCGCACGGCGCCGCGCGGCAGCCACCGCCAGGCGCCAGGCCGAGGTGAACATGGCGCTGGGCCGGCCGCTGCCCAACGTTCTGCTGCGCCCCCGGAACGCGGCGATCGCCCGGGCCGCAGCCATCCCGGCCTTCAATGCCCTGGTGGCGCGCCGCTTCACCATGCAGTAGCCCGCTGTCCGGGACACGCTGCTGCACAGCACCGTGGGATACGGCATTAGGCTGTCCCCATGGTCCACGCATCCCCGCCTACGTCCTACAGCCCCGCCCGCATCCGGGAAACCGTGCAGGAACTGCTGGCCTCGGACTCCCTGCCGCCTATTGTGCAGGCCGGCCACCCCGTCCTCAGGCAGCACGCCGCTCCCTTTGAGGGCCAGCTGGAGCCCGAGGAACTCAGCCAGCTGATCGTCCTGATGAGGAAGGTCATGCATGCCGCTCCCGGCGTCGGCCTGGCGGCTCCGCAGCTCGGCGTTCCGCTGCAGCTGGCCGTCCTCGAGGACCAGTTTGAGATCGACGAGGCCGTTGCAGCGGCAAGGGGCCGGGCACCGCTGGAGTTCTTCGCCATGCTGAATCCGTCCTACTCCCCCGTGGGCGCCGGCACGGCCGCCTTCTTCGAAGGCTGCCTGTCACTGTCCGGCTTGCAGGCCGTGGTCGAGCGTGCCGAAAGCGTGCGGCTGGAGTATGTAACGCCCGACGGCGGACAGGTCACCAGGGACTTCAGCGGCTGGCAGGCGCGGATCGTCCAGCACGAGACCGACCACCTCCACGGCCGGCTCTACATCGACCGCGCCGAGCTCCGCTCACTCAGCACCAACAGCGAATACGCTGCGCGCTGGGCCGAACCGGGCATCGGCACCGCCAGCCGGGAGCTTGGCTTCCCGTCCGGCGCAGGGGCATACGTGGAGACCGGCCGGGAAGCTGCACCGGATTCTGCGGGCTAGCTGGATTCACCTCTGTTGCTGTCCGTCGGCAGGTACTTTGCCCACCAGGCCAGGATGTGTTCGAACCGCTGCCGCCGGTGATGCGGCGTCCCGGTGCGCGACAGCTCGTGGTCCTCACCGGGGAACACGAGGAACGAAGAGTCGACGCCCTGCTGCTTGAGCGCAGTGAAGTAGCGCTGGCCCTGTTCCACCGGGCAACGGAGGTCATCCTCGCTGTGGATGACCAGCGTGGGCGTCCGGACCGCGGCGACCGTGGCCATCGGGCTTTGCGCGGCCACTTGGTCCGCTGCTGAGCCGACATACTCACCGCCGAAGAACCAGCCGATGTCCGACGAGCCCGTGAAGCTCACGGGATCCAGGAAACCCCGCTCCACGATGGCTGCCCGGAACCGGTGGTCCTGGCTGATGGTCCACGCCGTGAGGTACCCGCCGTAGGAGCCGCCCATGATGCCGAGGGCGCCGGCGTCGAGGGAGGAGAATTTCTCCAGGCTGCCGTCCAGGAAGGCCAGCACGTCCTGCATGTCCACCGTGCCCATCCGCTCCTTGATGCTCCGTCCATGGGCCTGGCCATAGCCGGCCGAGCCGCGCGGATTGCACATCAGCACGGCATAGCCGGCCGAGGCGTAGACCTGCGCCTCATCGAAGAACGCGGTGGTGTACTGCGCGAACGGTCCGCCATGGATGTTCAGCAACACGGGGTGCGGACCCTTCCCCGGCGGCAGCACCAGCCAGCCGTGGACCGGGTAGCCGTCAGGGGCCGGGAACGTTAATTCCTGCGGTTCGATGATGCCCGCTTCAGTCCGCAGCGCGGCGGAGAAGTCGCTGAGCAGGCGCAGCTGGCCATCTTCGAGGACGGCCACGTCCCCTGCCGTGGCGGCGTCGCTGTAGCTGAGGAACACCGTGCCGGCACCATCCTCGGCTCCGCCGACCACCCTGTCACCGTGAACGAGGAGGGAATGGTTCCCGGTGGCGCTGAACTCGAGCAGCTCCACCGTCCCCTGGGCGGTGTTGAGTACCAGCGCACTGTCCTGGCCGCGGAGGCCGATGGTGTTGCCGGGCGCTGCAACGTCCATGTTCTCGGCATCGCTCAGGGCCGTGGCGTCGCCGCCGCTGGCGGGCATGGAGTACAGGACCGTGTTTTTGGCAACGAAGTCCTGGCGGGTGCTGCCCAGGTCCTGCCCGGTGAAGAACAGCCAGCGCCCGTCGGCCGACTCACGGACGTCGGAGACCGTCTGGGCACCCAGGTTGGGGACCGGCACCAGAGCCGGCGTGCCGCCGTCGGCCTTCACCCGGTAGATCCCGGTGGCCAGATCCTGGTCGGCATCCTCGTGGAGGGCAGCCACGAAGTAGACGGCAGTGCCGTCGCGGCTGAAGGTGGCGCCGGTGTGGTCGGTTGCCGCCGTCGTGAGCTGGCGTGCCTCCGGGAACCCACCGGATTCCCCGCCTGACGCTGCAGAGCGGCCGGCCTCGCTGTTGTCGCTGCCCGCGTCGTCCCGGCGCGCGTCGTCATTGCCCGTGCTGTTGTTGCCCGCCGCACTGTCGCTCCGCCTGGCGCCGCGCCCCACTGGCTTGACCCAGGGTTCCCGGCCCAGTTCGGGCACGTCGAGCAGGAAAAGCTGCAGGGGCTTGTCCCGGGTGTAGCCCACACCGTTCATCCGGTACTTGTAGTCCGTGATCAGCCGCGCGTCCTCGGCGCCGGAGCCCACACCGTCGACCGTTCCGTAGCGGCCGTCTTCCGGCTCCCGGGACGCGAAGACGATCCGGGTGGAATCCGGCGACCATGCGAACGAACTGACGCCCATCTTTCTGTCGGTCAGGGCCTGCGGCTCCCCGCCGGCAGCCTCCACCACGTGGAGCTGGGGCTTGCCGCCCGGGCTGGCGCGGAGGAAAGCCAGCACCCGCCCGTCCGGCGAAAACGCGGGCGCCGTGTCACGGAAGCCCCGGGTGATCCGCCGGGGCAGCTTTTCGGGGTCCCGCGGCACACTCCACAGCTGGCCAACATACGAGTCGGCGGCAAAGTCAGGCCGGACAACGGACACAACGGCCCTGGTGCCGTCAGGGAGGACTGCGGGGGCGGAGACGGAATTGAGCAGCGGCAAATGTTCAGGCTTCACCCACGTGAGCCTAGCGGGTCGGGCCATGGCGCGGAACGAAGGCACGGAAAACGCCTGCCCTAGGATTGTCCTCATGCTTTCGCGCCTGCCCGTCCTCCTTTGCCCCGTCTGCCGCCAGGACCTCCAGCCCGTCCACGACGGCGGAACAGGCCGGGTCCGGGCGCTAGCATGCCGGGAGCGGCACAGCTTCGACGCCGCCCGGCAGGGGTACTTCAACCTGCTGGTGGGCAAGGGAACCGCCTTCGAATCGGATACGGCGGAGATGGTTGCGGCAAGGACAGCCTTCCTCGACGCCGGCCACTACCGGCCGTTGGCCGACGCCCTGGCGCAGGCCGCGGCGCCGGCCCTGCAGGGCCCCGCCCCCGCGGTGCTCGACTCCGGAACGGGGACGGGACACTACCTGCGGGCGATCCTGGACTATTTGGACGGCAGCGGTGCTCGGGACAGTCGCGAAGGGCTTGCCGCCGTCGGGCTGGACATCTCCAAGTTCGCCCTGCGCCGCGCCGCCAGGCTGAACCCGGAAGCCATCAACCTGGTGGGTGACGTCTGGCAGCCGCTGCCCCTGCCGGACGCCGCCGTCGACGTCGTCACCGTGGTGTTCGCGCCGCGCAACGCTGCCGAGTTCGCCCGAGTCCTCAAGCCCGCCGGCAGGCTGATCGTGGTGACGCCGCGTGCCGGCCACCTCGGCGAGGTCGCCAGCCAGGCCGGACTGCTGGGCATCGATCCGGCCAAGGACGAACGCCTGGCCGAGGCGCTTGCCGGCCGCTTTGCACCGCTGTCGACCCGGGACATCGACGTGGACCTGTCGCTTTCCCCGGAGGACGTGGCCAACCTGGCGCTCATGGGCCCGGCCGGCCACCACACGGACCGTGCCGCGCTGACCGAAAAGCTGGCCGGACTTCCGCCCGTCACCCGGGTCTCCGCACGGTTCCGGATCAGCGTCTTCGTGCCCTCGGAAATCCCCGGTCTATAACGGCTTGGCCACGTTCCCCCGCCGCCCGCCATTCCCCTGCCGGGCGCCCCTGCTTCGGTCTACGATGGAAGAAAGTCACTGAGGGTCTGCCCCGCAGCCCTCGGGATCAAGGGGGAACGCGATGTTCGAATGGCTTGGCCAAAATTGGTGGGCGCTGTGGCTCACCCTCTTCCTGGTGTTCGCCGCCGTGGAGATGCTGACCCTTGACCTGTTTTTCATCATGCTGGGCGGAGGGGCCCTGGCAGGCGTGGTCGCCGACTTTGCCGGCGCGGACCTGTGGCTTCAGATCGTGGTGTTTTGCGTCGTCTCGCTGCTCATGATCGTCTTCGTCCGCCCGGTGACCCTCAAGCACCTGCACAAAGGGCCGCCCGAACAGCGCACCAACATCGACCGCCTGATCGGCGAATCAGCTCTCGTCCTCGAGGCCGTAACGGCCACGGGCGGACGCGTGAAGATCGGCGGCGACATCTGGAGCGCGCGCTCGCAGTCCGGGCTCCTGCCCGAAGGCCAGCGCGTCATCGTCTCGGCCATCGAAGGTGCGACGGCGGTTGTCTCGCCCCAGGCTGAGACCGCGGTCCAGTAGGCGGTTCCCTCACGGGTTTCTGCGCCCGCCGCGGCGGAGCGGCAGATTGCGGCGAACTTTCGCCAGGTTAGAGCTTCACTGAAAGTTGGGGACAAGGAGAAGTATGGATAGCCCAGGAGGAGTCGCCCTCACGTTTGTGATGGTGGTTCTGATCATTTTCGTCATCATCGTGCTGGTCCGCTCGGTACGGATCGTGCCGCAGGCCCGGGCCGGCGTCGTGGAACGGCTGGGGAAATACCAGCGGACGCTCAACCCCGGACTGACCCTCCTCATCCCCTTTGTTGACCGGCTCCTGCCGCTGCTGGACCTCCGCGAGCAGGTGGTGTCCTTCCCGCCGCAGCCCGTGATCACCGAGGACAACCTCGTGGTGTCGATCGACACGGTCGTGTACTTCCAGGTCACAGACCCGCGCGCTGCCACCTACGAGATCGCCAACTACATCCAGGCCGTGGAACAGCTGACCACCACCACCCTGCGCAACGTGGTGGGCGGCCTCAACCTGGAAGAGGCGCTCACGTCCCGCGACCAGATCAACGGCCAGCTGCGCGGTGTGCTGGATGAGGCCACCGGCCGCTGGGGTATCCGCGTTTCCCGGGTGGAGCTGAAGGCCATCGACCCGCCGCACTCCATCCAGGATTCGATGGAGAAGCAGATGAGGGCGGAACGCGACCGCCGTGCAGCGATCCTGACCGCAGAGGGAACCAAGCAGTCTGCGATCCTGACGGCGGAAGGGCAGCGCCAGGCCGCCATCCTCAAAGCCGAGGGTGAAGCGAAGGCTGCCATCCTGCGTGCCGACGGTGAGTCGCAGGCCATCCAGAAGGTGTTCGACGCCATCCACAAGGGCAACCCCGACCAGAAGCTGCTGGCGTACCAGTACCTGCAGACTCTGCCGAAGCTCGCGGACGGGTCCTCCAACAAGCTGTGGATCATCCCGAGTGAAGTCGGCGAGGCACTGAAGGGCATTGGCAGCGCCCTGGGCGGAACCAACCCTGATCCCCGCTCCGGCGACCTGTTCAAGGGTCAGGAATCCGGGCCGGACGGCGGCCAGGGCAGCGAGGCTGCGGCCCGCACCCAGCCGTAGCGTTTCGTGCCTGCACCTCAAATTGCTGTGCCCTGCCGGTATCCGTATAATGGGATATTTGTCCGGCCGGATCAGTCCGTGCGGAACAACAATGCTTGGCGAAGCGTTTCACCTAGTGATGCTACGTGAACCACACCGTAGTCCGGAGACACCTCTTTAGGGGTTTCCGACTAGCGCGGAGTCCGCTCCGCGAACCGATTAGAGGGAGAAATCATGAGCGATCGCAGCCTGCGGGGCATGCGTCTTGGCGCCCAAAGCATGGAGACCGAATCCGGCGTGGAGCCGGCTCCGCGTCAGCGGGTTGAGTACCGGTGCGAGGACGGCGAACAGGTTTTCGTAACCTTTTCCTCCGAAGCCGAAATTCCCCCTGTCTGGGTTTCCAAGACCGGCAAGGAAGCGCTGCTCGTTGATGGCGAACGCCCGGACACCAGCAGCGAGAAGGCAGTCCGCACCCACTGGGACATGCTGCTGGAGCGCCGCTCGCTTCCCGAACTGGAGCAGATCCTCGAAGACCGCCTCACCATCCTGCGCGAGCGTCGCGGCGAACGGCGTTCAGCCTGACCACCGCTGCTGACTAGCGCTTTAAGCAAAAGGCCGGATCCGTTGCACCACGTGGTTGCAACGGCTCCGGCCTTTTGCGTATCCGTCCTGTGCCGGCTGAATAGGCCGGCTTAGGGAGCCCGCTAGTCGCGGGGGCTCTTGCCGGTCAGCTTCTGCCAGCGGGCGGTCAGCCCCCACTTTGTCACGTTGACCATTGCTTCAACCACGATGTTGCCGCTCATCTTGGAAGCACCGAGCTCACGCTCCACGAAGGTGATGGGCCGCTCCACGATGTTCAGCCCCATCTTGGCAACGCGCCATGCGAGGTCCACCTGGAAGCCGTAGCCCACGGAGTCGACCTGGTCCAGGTTGAGCTTCTCCAGCGTGGTGCGGCGGAACGCCCGGTAGCCGCCGGTCACGTCCTTGATCTTGAGGCCGAGCATGATGCGGGCATAGGTGCTGCCGGTCCGGGAAATCGCCTGGCGGTACAGCGGCCAGTTCACCACGCTGCCGCCCTTGACCCAGCGGGAACCCATGGCCAGGTCTGCGCCCTGGTCCACGGCCTCCAGCAGCGAAGGCAGCTGTTCCGGCTGGTGCGACCCGTCGGCGTCCATCTCCACGAGGACGTCGTACCCGGCATCAAGTCCCCACTTGAAACCCGCAATGTAGGCGGCGCCCAGGCCTTCCTTGCCCTTGCGGTGCAGGACGTGGACCTGGCTGTCCCCGGCAGCGATGCTGTCCGCCAGCGCTCCGGTGCCGTCCGGGCTGTTGTCGTCCACGACGAGGACGTCAGAAGCCGGCACCGCGGCGCGCAGGCGTCCCAGGGTCTTCGGGAGCGACTCCAGCTCGTTGTAGGTGGGGATGATGGTGAGGACACGCACAGGGAGGCCTTTCCTGGATGGGAGCGGTCAGCACGCGCGGAGCCCGGCGGGAACGCCGACTCGCAAAGCGCAACTCTCCATTATACGGGGCCCGGGGAGCGCTTCTGTCCGCGCATGGAATCTGCTCCGCCACGGGCGGGTCCATGCGCCACGGGCCAGTTCCTGATGCCGCGCTGCGCGGATGGTGGAACTGTTTTCTGCTGCGCTGTGGACCCGCCCCCGGAAGCTCAATGCTACGGACTGGCCCGGGTGTGTCAACAGCACTCTGACCTGCCGGTTCATGCATTACCGCAGGTCAGAGGCGTGTTGTCCGCAGTTGGCGGAGTGTCATTGTGGCGGGTCCGCGGCTCCATGTGTCGCCGGATTAAGCACGCCTGCAAGTTACCCGCGGAGCGCTTCGGCAGCGAACAGCTCCAGCCCATTCCGTACCGTCTGCAGGCACCGTGGATCCCGGCCTGTGTCCAGTGCAGGCAGCAGCGGCGTGCGGGCGCGCGGGTCGGTGCTCCACGACTGGACCCGGTTGTCGGCCACCTGGACCATAAGCTCATCCACTTCCCACACAGCGAAGGTTGCGGGTGCGCCGGGTACCAGCTGGCCGGCCATGGGATTCTCGTAGCGGGCCGCGCGCCAGCCGGCCCGCGTGTGCCCGAGGAATGCAGCGCGGGCGGAGATCCGCTGGCCGGCGTCGTGGTGCTCGAGGCAGGCCCGCACACTGGACCAGGGACGGAGCGGCGTCACCGGGGTGTCGCTGCCAAAGCAGATGGGGACGCCGGCCGAATGGAAGGAGGCAAACGGGTTCATGCCCCGGCTGCGGGATCCGAGGCGCTGTTCGTAGAGCCGGCCCTGGCCGCCCCAGGCGGCGTCAAAGGCGGGTTGGGCGCTGACCGTCACCGAATACTTCGCCAGCCGGGCGATAGCGTCGGCGTCGGCCATTTCGACGTGCTCGAACCGGTGGCCCGCGGCCCGGACGCGCTGCTCCCCCACCAACGCGGCTGCCTCATCGAGGGCCTGCAGCGCCGCATCGAGGCCGGCGTCGCCAATGACGTGGAATCCACCCTGGATCCCCAGTTCTGAGCATGCCGCCAGGTGCGCCGCAGCCTCAGACACGGAAAGGTACGTGGTGCCGGTCTCGCCGGGGGCGTCGGCGTAGGGTTCGCGCAGGGACGCGGTGCGGGAGCCGATCGATCCGTCGATGTTCAGATCGCCGGCAAAGCCCCGGACCCGGACTCCGAGCTCGGCCAGCAGCGCGGCGGCCTCGTCCGCCGTCGGTGTCAGCTGTCCCCAGTACGGCAGCACTTCCGGAACCGGGCCCGAGCCAGCCGCGTCGTTCCACCCGGCGGCCAGCCGCAGGTCGTCCATGCTGCTGATCTTCGGCGCACCCATTTCGGCCAGCGCCACATACCCGTTGGCTGCAGCCTCATCCAGTGCGCGCCGCTGGTACTCCTGCAGTGCACCCGCCGGGAGCCGGCGCGTGGCCTGCCGCGCGGCACTGTGCGCCTGGCGCCGGACATGGCCCGGCGCATAGCCGTCCAGGTCCGCCAGCCCGGCACTTGCCACAAGCGAAGGCGAAACGAGGGCGGAATGCACATCGACCCGGGAAAGATACACCGGACGTCCCCCGGCGGCCCGGTCCAGCTCTCCAGCGTCCGGGAGCGTGGGATCGTCCCAGCGGGACTCATCCCAGCCATGGCCAAGCACTGCGCCGTTCCCGCCCGATGCCGCGACGGCGTCCAGCAGTTCCCGTGCCGACCGCACACCGCCAAGCTGCAGCGAGTCGAGCGCAATGCCGGTTTCCGTGAGATGGACATGGGAATCGACGAATCCCGGGGCAACAAGGGCGCCGCGCAAGTCGATGATGTCCATGGAGCTGTCGGCGATCGAGGTGGCCGCCTGCTCGGAGCCGACCCACGCGATGGTGTCGCCGTCCACGAGCATGGCCGAGGCGAAGGGATCGGCCGCTGTATAAACGGAACCGTTGCGGTACAGCGTGACCTTTGATGGTCCGTTTTTTGCCTGCGGACCGGTCCCTTTCTTCGGGCTGGCGGGGGCATCGGCCATGAAGGGGCTCCTTGCAGTGTTCATCGGAAAGTGAATAAGGCGGTTCAACAGTTGCGGGTGCGGGGTTTCAGCCCACGGTGGAGTAGGCGACGACGCCCCGCCTGATCAGCCTGATGGCCTCGGCGCAGAGCCGTGCCAGCCGGGGGTCCAGGCCGGGAATTTTGGCCAGCTGGTCGAGGAGGTCGATAACCTGCTTTGTCCAGCGCACGAAGTCACCGGCGGCCAGGTCCGTGCCGTTGAGGACCTCCTGGAGGTGACGGCCGCGCGCCCACTTGTACATGGGCCAGATCAGCCCCAGCTCTGGTTCTCCGGTGAGCGGGAGCTTGTTCTGCTCCTCCACGTCCTCCAGCGCAGACCACTCGCGCACCACGATGTCCACCGCCGTCTCAAGCGAGACGCTGGGCATGCGGGGCCGCAGACCGCGGTCCTCGCGTTTTGCCTGGTACACCAGCACGCTGGCGAACGCAGCCACCTCCACGGCGTCGAGGTCGTCGAAGGCGCCCTGCCGCAGGGCCTGTGAAATCAGCAGGTCCTTTTCGCCGTAGATCCGGCGCAGCCGCTGGCCGTGGGTGCTGATCCGGTGCTGGCCTTCCTCGGCGGCTTCGAGGTAACCGTAGGCGGAGAGGACATCGCAGACCCGGTCGAATGTTTTGGCGATGGTGTTGGTGCGGCCTTGGATCTGGCGGACCAGACCGTCGGTTTCCTTGCGCAGCTTCCACCAGCGTTCGGACCACCGGGCGTGGTCTTCGCGTTCGCTGCAGCCGTGGCACGGGTGGGCGCGCAGGGCGCGGCGCAGATCGGCGATCTTCTTTTCCTGGTTTTGGAGGGCAGAGCCCAGCCCGAAGTCGGTGTTGCGGCTGTTTCCCCTCGCCGGCGGCCGGTTCTCCCGCAGTGCATTCCGGACGGACGAGGCCAGGTCACGCCGCGACTTGGGAACCTTGGCGTTGAAGGATTTGGGGATCCTGATCCGGGTCAGTGGCGTGATGGGCCCCTCAAGGTCGTCGACGCCGATCCGGCGCAGCTGGCTTTCCAGCGTCAGCACCGCGGGCCGTGGCTCGCGGGAGCTGTGGTCCGAACTGAGGACCACGGCGAATCCGGGGGCCCTGCCTGCCGGGACATCAACAACATCGCCCGGCAGGAGCCGGCTCAGGGAGTCCTCGTTGAGTGATTTGCGAGCACGGGACTTGCTGCGCGAACTGAAATTCTCGGCGTCGGACAGTTCACGCCGCAGCCGCGCGTATTCGGTGAAGTCACCGAGATGGCAGGTCATGGACTTGGCGTAGCCGGCCAGGGATTCCTCGCGGCTGCGGACCTGGCGGGCCAGCCCCACCACGGAGCGGTCAGCCTGGAACTGGGCGAAGGAGGACTCCAGGATTTCCCTGGCCCGCGGCCGGCCGAACTGGGCGAGCAGGTTGATGCTCATGTTGTACGTGGGCTGGAAGCTGGAATTGAGCGGATACGTCCGGCGGGAGGCAAGGCCGGCCACCGCCGCCGGATCCGTGCCCGGCTGCCACAGGACCACGGCATGGCCTTCGACGTCGATGCCGCGCCGGCCCGCCCTGCCGGTGAGCTGAGTGTACTCCCCCGCCGTGATGTCCACGTGGGATTCGCCGTTGAACTTGTCCAGCTTCTCCAGCACCACGGAACGGGCCGGCATGTTGACCCCCAGGGCCAGCGTCTCGGTGGCGAAGACCGCCTTCACCAGGCCATCGGCAAAAAGCTTCTCGACCACTTCCTTAAACGTTGGAAGCATCCCGGCGTGGTGGGCCGCGAAGCCGCGCAGGAGTCCCTCGCGCCAGTTCCAGAAGCCGAGCACCTCAAGGTCGTCGGTCGGGATGTCCTGCCCGGCTTCGTCCACGCGCTGGGCTATGATGCGCTGCTCGCGCTCCGTGGTGAGCCACAGCCCGGAGGCCACACACTGGCCAACGGCGGCGTCACAGCCGGCCCGGGAAAAGATGAAGGTGATCGCGGGCAGCAGGTCCTGCCGGTCCAGGCTGGCAATGACCTGCGGCCGGGTGGCCCGCCGCACCGCGGTCCGGGTCTCCTGCTGGGGCCGGTCGCCATAGCGCTGGCGCTGCTGCCGCCGCTGGCTGCGGCCGCCGTGGCCGAAGCGGCCCTGGAAGTTGAGCTGGCTTTCGGCCCTGGAGAGGCTCAGCAGTTCCGGGTTGACCTCGAAACCCCTCTTGTCCGCCTCATCGGCAGACGGTGCCGAAGGCAGGGATGCGGCGGAGTCGGGGCTGCCCGCAGGGGCGATTTCGTCGAAGGTGGTCTCGCCCGCGAACAGATCCACGATCTCGCGGCCCACCATGACGTGCTGCCAGAGGGGAACAGGCCGGTGTTCGGAGACGATGACGTCGGTGTCTCCGCGCACGGTGTCCAGCCAGGCGCCGAACTCCTCGGCGTTGGAGACTGTGGCGCTCAGGGATGCGACCTGCACCTCGCTGGGCAGGTGGATGATGACTTCCTCCCAGACTGCGCCGCGGAAGCGGTCGGCCAGGTAGTGCACCTCATCCATGACCACAAAGCCCAGATCGAACAGGGTGTCGGAGTCGGCGTACAGCATGTTGCGCAGGACCTCGGTGGTCATCACCACCACGGGCGCGTCGCCATTGATGCTGGTGTCGCCGGTCAGCAGCCCGACGTTCGCCTCACCGTATTTCTCCGTCAGCTCGGTGAATTTCTGGTTGCTGAGCGCCTTGATGGGCGTGGTGTAGAAGGCTTTCAGTCCGCGCTGGAGCGCCAGGTAAACGGCGAACTCACCCACGATGGTCTTGCCGGCGCCGGTGGGCGCGGCGACCAGTACGCCGCGGCCCTCCTGGAGCGACTTGCACGCCTGCCGCTGGAAGTCATCGAGTTCAAAGCTGAACGTGCGGGCAAACGCACCCAGGTGGGTCTTGGCTTCCGCGGCCCGTTCGGCGCTGGCACGGTACCGTTCGGAGGGCGACGGAGTGGTGGTGGACATTCTCCAAGCCTAGCGGTGGGCGACTAGAGATTCTTCAGCTCACTGCTCGGGGTTGCGATATCTGCTGTGGCCTCGGTCTCAGCGGCCCGCTTCACCGCCCGGCGCTCGCGCCGCCGGTCGTTCAGGACGCACAGGCCGATGGCCGCGAAGAAGAGCAGAAGCATGGGGCCGGCGAGGTAGAACATGCTCATCGCGTCGCCGCCGGGAGCGGCCATGGCCGCGAACAGGCAGACGAGGAACACGGTGATGCGCCAGCTCCTGATGAGCTGTTCCCCGCGGAGCAGACCGGCGAGGTTCAGCCCGACCAGGACAACCGGGAGAAGGAAGGCGATGCCGAAGGCCAGCAGCAGCCGCAGCACGAAGGACAGGTAAACCTGCGCGCTGATGAAGTTGGACCCGCCGGAGGGGGTGAAGTCGGTGAGGACCCGGACAGCATTGGGCAGGACCAGCCACGCCAGCGTGACGCCGCCGACAAAGAGCGGCACGGCGGCCGCGACAAAGGACAGCGCCAGCCGGCGCTCTTTCTTGTGCAGGCCGGGGACGATGAACGCCCACAGCTGGTACAGCCAGACCGGGCTGGCCAGGATGACGCCGAGGAACACGGACACCTGGATCATGAGGTCGAAGGAGCTCGCCACGCCGTCGAAGTTGAGGGACGCCTGACGCCCTTGGCTTTCGTTGAGGTCCCGGATCGGTTTGATCAGGGCCGCGAGCATGGGCTGGTAGACCATGAAACCCGCAACGGTGGCGAGCACTACGGCAATGGCGGACTTGAACAGCCTGTTCCTGAGTTCGCGCAGATGGTCAAGCAGAGCCATCCGTCCCTCAGGATTGGAGCGACGACTCATGGTTAGTGCCACGTACTCTTAGGCGCGGTTGGGGGGCGGAACGTCGTTTCCGTCGGCAGGACGGTTATCCGTAGCGGAGGAACGCGGGTGGTTGACGACGGTGCCCTCAACGGGATCCGAGCTGTCCTTGGCTTCCGGGGTGCCGTCCTTCTTCATTTCGCGGACTTCCGACTTGAAAATACGCATCGACTGGCCGAGGCTCCGGGCCATGCCGGGAAGCTTCGGTGCAGCGAAGAGCACCAAAGCCAGGACGATGATGATGATGAGATGCCAGCCTTCAAGCCTCATGGTGGGTGTTCCTTTCGTTTAGATACATCCTACGTTTATCTGAATTCGATGTCGCGCAGCGACTGGGGCTGGCCCCGTTCGGCCTTCCGGCGGACCCGGCGCTGGCGGCGGGCTTCCCTGCGGGCCTCTTTGGATGCGTGGTAATCATGGCGCACCTGCTGCGGCGAGGCGAAAGCAGCCAGACCCGGCGCAAGCCACGCGGTGTCCGGATCAGGAGCCGGATCGGTCGTGCCTCCGGGCACCGCTGCGGGAACCGGAAGACGGGTCAGCTTGTCCCCCGCTTCACCGAGCTCCTTGACCGTCGCCATGAACTGCCGGAACAGGCGTATCCCCATGAGGACGAAGAACAGCAGCGACAGCGACACAAGTGCCACCCAAATTAGGATCCAAGACCACCAAGGCATGCTGAGTAGTCTAGCTGGCGTAAATGGCCAGGGCCGCGTCAATCCAGTCCCGGGAGGCCCGCGCGAGTTCCCCGGGTTCCAGGATCCGTGCCGTTCCGCCGTGCTGGGCCACGAACATGGGCAGCCAGGAGGTGTTGCCGAACCGGATCTCGGCCACCAGGCCGCCGTCCGGAAGCGGCGCTGTCCGCTCGGCATAGTAGTCGTCCGCGAGCCCGGTGGCGCGGGCGGTGAGCTGGACGGTGACCAGGGTGTCGTCGTCGTTGGGGGTGAACAGCTTTGCCGGGAACCCGCCGTCGGGCTTTATCCCGGACGAGACGGACTTCCCGTTCGGGGCGAGATTCTCGATCCGGTCCAGCCGGAAATTCCGCAGCCCGGCCGCCGAGTGGCAGTAGGCCTCGAAGTACCAGGTGTTGTCCAGGGAATAGAGCCGGAGCGGATCCACGTCCCGCTCCGACAGGGTGTCTTTCTGCGCGGAAAGGTAAACGAGGTGCAGCTGCGAGCCTGACTCGATCGCGTCCCTGATGACCTCCAGGTTGGCTGAGTTGCCGGGCCCCACCTCCGGCCCGGACAGGGCAGCGGCGCGGAGCCCCTCCTCCCCTGCGGCCGCCATCAGCTTGAGGGTCACCGATTCAAGGGCACTTCCCTCGGCCAGTTCCGGCAGGCCGTTCAGGGTCTCCAGGCCCGTGAGCAGCGCGCAGGCCTCGTCCACCGTGAAGCGGACGGGCCGGTTCAGCTCCATGGACTGGCTGATGAAAACGTGGCCTTCCTCCCACTGGATGTCCAGCAGCTCGTCCGGGTATCCCTGCGGCAGGCCGGAACAGATCAGGATCAGCAGGTCGCCCTCCAGTTCCTGGCGGGTCACCCCGAACCGTTCGGCGACCTCCTCGATGGGCAGCCCCTGGTTGCGGACCAGGAACGGGACCAGCTGCAGCATCCGCTTGAGCTGGTCCTCCGAGGTGCGCTTGCGGGTCCGCTTCCCGGCCCCGGCATGGGCGAAGGAGTACTGCGGCGCCGGCGCGGCAAGGAAGGCGGCGGCATTCTCCAGACGGCGCTGCACCGCAGCTGACAGCTCCGCGGGGGCCACAACCTTCACGCTAGGGCCGTAGGAGGCCAGTTCCTCCCCGAGCACCTCAGCGTCACGGTAGGGAACCGTCAGCCGGTCCCAGCCGGCGTCGGACTCCCTGTCCGTGTTCCCGGACGGAGAGCCAGCGGCGGCACGCTTGCGCAGCCCCAGCAGCTTGCCGCGCCGGACGTCAACCTCGGCAGTGCTGAGCGGAAGCTCCGGAAGGCTGTTCAGTTCCGCACGGACGTTGAAGCCGGCGGGCGGCGTGAAGGTCTCCCGGTCAAGAATCGTTACCGCTGACGTGAAGCGGGACAACCGGAAAAAGCGCTTGGCGCCGCGGCCCCGGTCAAAGCCCACGAGGTACCACTGTCCGAAGCGGCTGCCCAGGCCCCAGGGTTCAACGATGCGTTCCTCTTCCTTGCCCGTGCTGCCGGCGAGGTAGAGGAACCGGACGGCGTGCTGGGCGTGCATGGCGGCCACGAGGTCCTCGAACGCCTGGCCGGCGGGCTTGATGCGGGGCTGCACGCCAGCCGGAAGTTCGACGTCGGCCAGGCCGCCTGCCGCCTGCAGCTTGCGGAGCGCGTTGCTCGCCGCTGTTCCCAGTGCCGCCTGTTCCCAGAGCTGGGAGGCCAGCAACAGGACCGTCCATTCGTCCGGGGTGAGTTCCACATCCGGAAGGCGGTTGGACTCCTTGCCGATCCGGTACCGGGTGGTGCCGGGATCGTCTGAACTCCAGCCCAGGTCGGTAACGGTCTCGACGTCGAAGCCGAAGTCGCGGAGATCGTTCTTGTCGCGTTCAAACATGCGGCCAAAGGCGGCATCGCTGGCCGCGCCACCGGCGTAGATCTTCTCCCGCAGCTCGCTGCGCCGCAGCCCGTACCGCGAGTTGAGCAGGGCGATCAGGAGGTTCAGCAGGCGTTCAGTACGTTGCGCGGACACTCTCGTTACGTTACTAAAACCGTTCCGGCAAAAACGCGAAAGCGCGGCAACAATCCGGAAAATCCTTCCGATTGTTACCGCGCTTGCGCTATACGGCGGTTGGGAGCCGGCGGGTGAGCCCGCGACCGTGGAGGTTAGCGGACGGCCACCAGGTCCACGACGAAGATCAGTGCCTCGTTCGGGCCGATGGCTCCGCCGGCACCGCGTGAGCCGTAGGCCAGCTCCGAGGGAATCTCAAGGCGGCGGCGTCCGCCGACCTTCATGCCGAGCAGGCCCTGGTCCCAGCCCTGGATGACCTGGCCGACGCCGACGCGGAAGTCCAGCGGAGCGCCGCGGCCCCAGGACGCGTCGAACTCTTCGCCCGTGGACCAGGCCACGCCGACGTAGTGCGTGGAGACGGTGTCGCCGGCCTTGGCCTCCGGTCCGTCGCCCTCAATGAGGTCGGTGATGACGAGTTCCGTGGGCACCGGGCCCTCGGGGAACTCGATTTCCGGCTTTTCACGGTCGAGCTTGCGCTGTCCGAATGACATGGTTGCTCCTTCTGTTTGGGCTGCTTGTACGGACTTGGGTCTATGCTTGCTTACTTAACACCAAGGATGTCGACGACGAAGACGAGGTCGCCCTTGGCGTCACCCTGGCCGGCGTCGCCGTAGGCGAGGTCCTTGGGGATGACCAGCAGGACTCGGGAGCCGACGGTCTTGCCGGCCAGGCCCTGGGTCCAGCCCTTGATGACCTGGTTCAGGCCGAACGACGTCGGCTCGCCGCGGTCAAAGCTCGAGTCGAATTTCTTGCCGCTGGCCAGGGCCACGCCGACGTAGTTCACGGTCAGGGTGTCAGTTGCTTTGACGACGGCGCCCTTGCCCTTGATCAGGTCCTGGGCGATGAGCTTCTTCGGGGCGGCAACGCCCTTGACGGAGATTTCGGGCTTGCCATCCTTCTCGGTCACGGTCGGCAGGCCGGCGGGCGGAGTAACCGCATCGCCTTCCGGCTTCTCCAGGACCTTCGGTGCGTCCTTGGCCGAGATTACCTTGATGATCAGGAGCTGGGTCGGCTGCGCAGCCTGCCCTTCCGCCGCTGCCTTGCCCGGGATGGCGAGGGCGAGCTGGGAGCCCACCTTGGCGCCAACGAACGCGTTGTAGACGATGGCGCTGCCGGTCTTGAGTTCCTCGTTCAGTTCAATGGGCTCGGGGTCGCGGGGGAAGCTGTCGTCCAGGGTGGAGCCGTCCTTGGCGTTGAGGGCAAGGACGGAGATTTCAGCCACCTGGTTGGCCTTCACGCGGTCCCCGCTGCCTTCGGTGACAACCTTGACGGTGGCCTCGCTGACCTCGAGCGGCTTGGTGAATTCCACGCCCGGGGCTTTCTTGTCCCCTTTGTCCGTCAGCTTGAGCGAGTCGAACTTGGAGGTCTCGCCCGCGGACTGGCTGGTCGGCTCCGGGGCTGCGGGCTCCTGGCCACCGCAGGCGGTCAGCAGAAGCAGCGCGGGAAGAAGGATTGCTAGTAGTCGGCGCACGTAAAAACTTTCGTCGGGGCAAGATGGATGCCCTGCCTGTGGGGGTGCTGCAGGCGGCAGGGCAGTCAGGGCCGCAGAACGGCCTCTTCCAGAGTAACGCGGAAAGCTGGGTATCAGCCCATAGAGTCCAGAAGGGCATCAACCCGCTCGTCCACGTTGCGGAACGGATCCTTGCACAGGATGGTCTGGTGCGCGCGGTCGTTGAGCTTCAGATGGACCCAGTCCACGGTGTAGTCCCGGCCCAGTTCCTGTGCCTTGCGGACAAAGTCGCCGCGCAGCTTGGCCCGCGTGGTCTGCGGCGGGGCGTCCACGGCGTCCTTGATGGCCGTCTCCTCGGTCACCCGGCGGACGGCGCCGCGGGACTGGAGCAGGTAGTACAGGCCGCGCGCCCGCGAGATGTCGTGGTACGTGAGGTCCAGCTGCGCGATCCGCGGTGCGTCCAGCCCCAGCCCATGGCGCCTGCGGTAGCTGTCCATCAGCTTTTTCTTGATCGCCCAGTCGATTTCGGTGTCGATGGTGCTGGAGTCGCCGCTTTCGATGGCGCGCAGCGTCCGCCCCCAGAGGTCCAGGATCAGCGGGACGTGCTGGTTGTGGGCGCCGTTTTCCTCGACGAATGCGGTGACCTTGCTCAGGTACTCCTGCTGGATCTCCAGAGCGGTGAGCTGGCGGCCGTTCGCGAGCCGGACGAGGGCGCGGCCGCTCAGGTCGTGGGAAATTTCCCGGATGCTGCGGATGGGGTTTTCCATCCGCATGTCCCGCATGATCACCCCGGCTTCGATCATCCTCAGAATGAGGTCCACGGTGCCTACCTTGAGTAGCGCGGTGGTCTCTGACATGTTTGAGTCCCCGACGATCACGTGCAGGCGGCGGTAGAACTCGGCGTCGGCATGCGGCTCGTCACGGGTGTTGATGATCGGCCGGGAACGGGTGGTGGCCGAGGACACGCCCTCCCAGATGTGGTCGGCGCGCTGCGAGAATGCGTACGTGGCCCCGTGCGGTGTCTTCAGGATCTTGCCCGCACCGGCGATGAGCTGCCGGGTGACGAGGAACGGGATCAGGATTTCGGCCAGCCGGGTGAACTCTCCGCGGCGCGGAATGAGGTAGTTCTCGTGGCTGCCGTACGAGTTGCCGGCGGAGTCGGTGTTGTTCTTGAACAGGTAGACGGTTCCGTTGAAGCCCTCGGCCGCGAGCCTGGACTGGGCCTCATCCACGAGGTCGTCCAGGATGAGCTCCCCCGCCCGGTCGTGCGCGATCAGCTGGGCGAGGTCGTCGCATTCGGCGGTGGCGTACTCCGGGTGCGAGCCCACGTCGAGGTACAGGCGGGATCCGTTGGTGAGGAACACGTTGGAGGACCGGCCCCAGCTGACCACCTTGCGGAACAGGTAGCGGGCCACCTCCTCCGGTGCGAGGGGCCGGGAGTCCGGGCTCGAATAGGAAATCCCGAACTCGGTTTCAATGCCGAAGATCCTCTTGTCCATGTCAGCTCTCCTCAGCCAGCAGTTCCACAACGTCCTGGTTGGACAACCTGCGGAAAGCCCTCCGCGTCCCCCTGTTGCTTTCCGAACTGCGGTCCAGCAGCGCCACTTCCAAGGCCCTGGCCGGAGGATCCGGCGACTCGTTGTCCGTCGCCAGGCCCCGGACAGCGAGCCGGATCGCCGCCGCGAACGAGAGGTCGCGCTGCCAGCCGTTCTCGATCGTCCCGGACACTTTGTCCGCCTGCCCGCCCATCACAATGAAATTGTGCTCGTCCGCGATCGAGCCGTCGAAGGTGAGGCGGTACAGGTGGTCGAGGTCCTGGGTGGCACCCACCTCCGCCACGACGAGCTCCACCTCAAACGGTTTCTGCTCGGCGGTGAAGACGGCACCGAGGCTCTGCGCGTAGACGCTGGCCAGGCCCCGGGCCGTGACGTCCTCGCGGTCGTAGGAATAGCCGCGGACGTCGGCGTAGCGAACCCCGGCCTGGCGGAGGCTCTCAAACTCGTTGTACTTCCCGACGGCGGCGAAGGCGATCTTGTCGTAGATTTCGCCGATCTTGTGCAGCGAGGGTGAGGGGTTCTCGGCGACCAGCGCAATCCCGTCCTCGCAGCTGATCACGATCACGGAGCGTCCGCGTGCGATGCCTTTCCGTGCGAAATCCGCACGGTCCTTCATTAGCTGTTCGGGGGAGACGTAAAACTGCTGAGTCATATCAGGCCTCCCGCCGGGCGGCAGCCCTGGACTCGATGATGTTTCCGGCGGTGGCGGCGAGTTCGCGCTCGGAGACCCGTCGGGCCCCGGCCCGGTTTACGGTGTACACCACTGGCCATAGTTGCCGCACGGGGTCGGGTCCGCCGGTGGCGGAGTCGTCGTCGGCTGCGTCGTAAAGCGACTCCACGGCTACGGTGATCGCGTCGTCCTCGGGCAGGTTGGGCCGCCAAAGCTTCTTCAGCGCGCCGCGGGCGAACATCGATCCGGAGCCCACGGCGTGGTGTTCCTGTTCCTCGTAGCGGCCACCGGTCACATCGTAGGAGAAGAGGCGCCCTACCCCGGCCGCAGTGTCAAAGCCGGCGAACAGCGGGACGACGGCGAGGCCCTGCAGCGCCATGGGCAGGTTGCCGCGGATCATCGCTCCCAGCCGGTTCGCCTTGCCCTCCAGGCTCAGGGATGTTCCCTCGATCTTTTCGTAGTGCTCCAGTTCCACCTGGAACAGGCGCGTCAGGTCGATCGCGATGCCCGCCGTGCCGGCGATGCCGACTACAGAGTGCTGGTCCGCGGGAAAAACTTTTTCGATATGCCGGCTGGCGATGATGTTGCCCATGGTGGCCCGGCGGTCGCCCGCCATGACGATGCCGCCGGCGTAGGTCATGGCAACGATGGTGGTGGCGTGGGGCACGGCAGGCGGCTGGCCGGTGGCCGTGCCCGTAGCGAGTGGTGCGTATTGGGGAAGCAGGTCCGGACGGTCGCGTTGGAGATGTTCAGTGAACGACGATGTCGCGTGGGCGGCTACCTTGTTGGCTGTTGTCTCCTGCACTGGTGCACTCCTTCAACGTGATGATTCGGCGGCTGTCCGGTACCTCTGGATCCCGTGCCCGGTGCGGGTGGTGTCCCTGCCGGTCTACTGGCCGCCCTTTTGCACGAATGCCCGGACGAATTCCTCCGCGTTGGACTCCAGGACGCCGTCGATCTCGTCGAGGAGGTCGTCAACACCCTGGGTGGACGCGGACGCCTGTCCTTCCGCGGGCGCCGGCGGTACGGGGACCTCTTCCTCGACCTCGGTGTCGCGTGGCTGCGGCTGCTGCTGCTCCTGGCCTGCCATGTCCTTCTCCTTCTTCCAGTCCCCGTTCCGAAGGGACATCCTGTATGCCCATATTGCCACGCAAAAGGGCTTTGCGGTGTGCTTTATGCCGGTGGCGGAGCGGGCGCCGATCCGAGGAGTTCCGCAAGGAACGGACCTGCCTCGCGGTGCCTGGCAAACAGCCCTCCGGTGAGCGCCTGGGTGCCGCGCAGCGGCTCCCGGGTGGGAACGCGCTGCAGCCGTCCGTAGCCGGGCACATCGAAAATCACCGAGTCCCAGCTGGCACCCACCACGTCCTTGCTGAAGCTGCTGACGCAGCGTCCCCGGAAGTAGGCCCGGGTGTCCGACGGCGGTTCCGTTACCGCCGCGGCGATGTCGGCGTCGTCCACGATCCGCTGCATCCGGTTCCGGGAGAGCAGACGGTAGTAGAGGCCCTTTTCGGGCCGGACGTCGGCCCACTGCAGATCCACCAGGCCCAGCCGGGCGTCATCCCACTGGAGTCCGTCGCGCTGGCGGTAGCCCTCCAGGATGGACAGCTTGGCCAGCCACTCCACGGACGTTGCGGCGGCGGCCCGGTCGCTGTCGAGTTCGGTCAGGGTGGAGGCCCACCGCTCCAGCACGGCGTGCGTGTGGCCGTCGCCGTCGACCGCGTCCCCCACCCCGGTGTCCTGGGCGAGCTTGGCTGCGGCCTCGTGGTACATCCACTGCAGGTCCAGGGCCGTCACCCGGCGGCCGTCCAGGAGCCTGACCTTGGTGGTGAGCGTGGTGTCGTGGCTGATGGCCTGCAGTGCGGAAACAGGCTCGTGGACCTCGATCCGCGGCGCCAGGCCCGCCTCGATCAGGCTCAGCACCATGGCCGTGGTCCCGAATTTCAGGTAGTTGGACACCTGGCTCAGGTTGGCGTCACCGATGATGACGTGCAGCCGCCGGTACTTGTCCGCTGTTGCATGCGGCTCGTCGCGGGTGTTGATGATGGGGCGCCGGATGGTGGTTTCCAGTCCCACCTCAGCCTCGAAGAAGTCTGCCCGCTGGCTGATCTGGTAACCGGGCCGGGAACTGTCCTGCCCCAGGCCCACGCGCCCGGAACCGCAGATGATCTGCCGCGACACGAAGAACGGCGTCAGCCCGCGGACAATGTCGCCGAACGGCACGGACCGCGGCATGAGGTAGTTTTCATGCGACCCGTAGGACACTGATTTGTTGTCGGTGTTGTTCTTGTAGAGGTTGACGGCGGGCAGTTCAGTGTCGCCGGCCAGCCTGCGTACGGCGGCCAGGCCCACGAGGTCCCCGGCCGCGTCCCAGGCCACCGCCGCCGACGGGTTGGTGACCTCCGGGCTGGAGTACTCCGGGTGGGCGTGGTCCACGTAGAGCCGCGCACCGTTGCCGAGGACCATGTTCATCAGCAGCGAGCCGGATTCGTCCTCGCCGTCCAGCTCGAGCTCGTCGCGGCCGTAGGCAAGGGCCACGGCCTCGGCGTCCAGCACCGGCGGCTGGTCTGTCAGCTGGCTCGGGTGGGCCTGGCCGCGTTCCAGTGTCCAGCCGCGGGCGTCATGCAGCGGCTCCTCGTCCGTGTAGTCCCAGCGGGTTTCGGCGCCGCCGGCAGCCCGGAGCCGGGTGACCTGGGCGTAGGCCTGGACCACCCGGGCGGACATCATCGTGGCATTGGCGCCCGGGGCGGCCGGCGCGTGAATCCCGTATTCGGTTTCCGACCCCATGACCCGCATGGCGCCGCCGGCCGGCAGGCCCCCTCCCAGCGCTGATTCGGAGGCGGCCGTCACAGGTACTGGCCCGTGCTGGGCATGGTCTCGATGGATTTGCCGGGCTCCTGGCCGGCCTTGCCTTGGACGATCGTGCGGATGTACGTGATGCGCTCACCCTTCTTGCCGGAGATCCGTGCCCAGTCATCCGGGTTGGTGGTGTTGGGCATGTCCTCATGCTCGCGGAACTCATCTACGACGGCGCGCAGCAGGTGGTCGATGCGCAGGCCCTTCTGCTGTGTGGTCAGGAGGTCCTTGATGGCGTACTTCTTGGCCCGGTCCACGACGTTCTGGACAACGGCCCCGGAGTTGAAGTCCTTGAAGTACAGCATCTCGGTGTCGCCGTTGGCGTAGGTGACTTCGAGGTATTCGTTGGACTTCTCGGTGGAGTACATGGCCTCCACCGTGCGCTGGATCATGGCGTCCACCGTCTCCTGCACATCGCCGTCGTGCTCCACCAGGTCGTCCTCATGGAACGGCAGGTCCGGGGTGATGTACTTCTTGAAGATGTCCGCCGCGGCCTCGGCATCGGGACGGTGGATCTTGACCTTCACGTCCAGGCGGCCCGGGCGCAGGATGGCGGGGTCGATCATGTCCTCACGGTTGGAGGCGCCGATGACAATCACGTTGTCCAGCCGCTCCACGCCGTCGATCTCACTCAGCAGCTGGGGCACAATCGTGGTTTCGACGTCGGAGGAGATGCCCGTGCCGCGGGTGCGGAAGAGCGAATCCATCTCGTCGAAGAAGACCACTACGGGGCTGCCGTCCGAGGCCTTTTCGCGTGCCCGGGAAAAGATCAGCCGGATATGGCGTTCGGTTTCGCCGACATACTTGTCGAGGAGCTCGGGGCCCTTGATGTTGAGGAAGTAGCTCTTCAGGTCGATGTTGCCCGAGCGCTCCGCGGCGCGTGCGGCCAGGGAGTTGGCCACGGCCTTGGCGATGAGGGTCTTGCCGCAGCCCGGAGGGCCGTACAGCAGGATGCCCTTGGGGGCCTTGAGCCCGTGCTCGCGGTACAGGTCCGGATGCAGGAACGGCAGCTCGATGGCGTCCCGGATCTGTTCGATCTGCGGGCCGAGGCCGCCGATGTCCTCATACGTGATGTCCGGAACTTCCTCCAGGACGAGGTTCTCCACCTCGGACCGCGGGACCTTTTCGAGGGCATACCCGGTGCGGGAATCGATGGACAGGGCGTCGCCCACCCGGAGCTTCTCATTCAGCAGCGGCCCGGCGAGCCGGATCACGCGTTCCTCGTCGGCGCGGCCGAGCACCAGTGCGCGGTCCGGGCCGAGCAGTTCCTTGAGCGTGACGAGCTCGCCCGCGCGCTCGTAGCCGAGGCCGGCCACCACCAGGAGCGCCTCATTGAGGAGGACCTCCTGGCCGACGGCCAGCTGGTTGATGTTGACCAGGGGGCTGATGCCGACCCGCATCTTGCGCCCGGCGTTGAAGATATCCACCGATTCCTCGGTGGCCGCCTGGCCGCTGCCCGAAGGCTGCCGCCGGGGGTTCAGCTGGAGGATGGTGCCGAAGCTGTACGGCGGCTGCCCTTCCTGGTCCAGGGCGTTCTTCAGCCGGAGGATCTCGGCCTTGGCAGTTTCCAGCATCGCCACGAGCTTGGTGTTGTTCTGCGTGGCGGCTGCCAGTTGGCGGTCGATGTGCCTCAGCTTGTCCCGAAGGATATTGACCTGCCGGTCAGCGACAGACAGTTCGTTGGCGCCCGCCTGTTCAGCCGGCGTAGGTACGGAGTCATTGTTCTCCATGATGGATCAGCCCCTTCCTGCGCTTCTATTAAGACGATAGCTCCTAGTCGGCGCGGAAAGCTGACGACATCCGAAATACGGACTAGTTTGTGATCTCCGGGTCGTCTTTCACATTGGTGCCGGCAATGGCGTCCCGTGCGGCCCGGCGGAGCTTCTTGTCCGAGACCTGGCGTTCGCCCACCGCGCCCGGCGTCCAGGCGTTGACGTCCTCTTCGTTGAAATCGGTCTTGGACGGGCGCCGCTTAACCGAGATGCCGGTGACGCCGTCGGCAAGCCGCCGGGTGACCAGCAGGAAGCCGGTGTGTGCGACCATGCGGTGGTCGGGGCGCACTGCGAGGCCTTCGAGATGCCAGCCGCGGACCAGGGATTCCCAGGCGTCCGGTTCCGTGAAGCGGCCGTCGGTGCGGATGGCCTCCGCTGTACGCGAGAGCTGGGTGACGGTGGCGACGTAGTTGATCCACACGCCGCCGGGGGCCAGGACCGTGGCCACGGCATCGAGGCATTCCCACGGTGCGAGCATGTCGAGGACCACGCGGTCGATCGATCCGGGCTCTTCGGTGCGGACCACTTCGTCCTGGAAGTCGCCGAGCGAGATCTGCCAGGCCGGGTGCGGTCCCCCGAAGATCGTTTCCACGTTGCCGCGGGCAATGGCTGCGAATTCCTCGCGGCGCTCGAACGAGTGCAGGTAGCCCTGGTCCCCCACCGCGCGCAGCAGCGAAATGGAGAGCGCACCTGAACCGACGCCGGCCTCGACCACCCTGGCGCCGGGGAAGATGTCGGCCATCGTGACGATCTGGGCGGCATCCTTCGGGTAGACGACGGCCGCGCCGCGCGGCATGGACAGGACGAAGTCGGACAGCAGCGGGCGGAGGGTCTGGTAGTGCTGCCCCACGTTGTTGACCACAACGGACCCGTCCACCTTGCCGATGATGTCGTCATGGTTGAGGAATCCGCGGTGGGTGTGGAAGGCCCCGCCCGCCTCGAGGCTGATGGTGTTCATGCGCCCGCGCTCGTCCGTCAGCTGAACCCGCTCGCCTTCGCGGAAGGGACCGCGCCGCCGGGCAGCGCCGACCGGCTGGTCCGCAGTTCCGGCGGCAGTGCCGGAGGAAAGGCCCGTGCTGGTTGCGTTGGCGGCAGATTCGCTGCTCATGACTGTGTCCTCGCTCCTGTGAAAGCTGTTTTCGGGTGCACCCTGGCGGTCCGGCAGGGCGCGGAGCACCGGCTGCCGATTTCATGACCGGCACGTAACTCTACCGGTTCCGGCCCGGCCGGCGCGTGTTTAGCGGGGCGCCTTGCCTGTTATGGCCGTCACCACGGTGGATTGCCGGAGCAGGCCGGTGACCCTGCCGTTGTGGTCAATCACCGCGTAGTCGTGTCCTTCGAGCTGTGCCAGGTACTGCAGCAGCTCCTGGCCCTTGGACCATTCCGGCACGTAGGCGCCGGCACCGAGCGGATACGCCACGGCCCGGGCCGGGGTGGATCCTGCGACGTCGGCAGGCACTGCGGCCAGGGCGGCCGGGTCCACCACGCTGCTGGGCCTGCCGTCCGGGGCGCAGAGCACGACGGCGGACCGCCCTCCGGCTGCCTGAAGGATGTCGCTGACGCTGCCCGTTTCGGAAAGGCCGACGGCGGGTTCAGCCAGCGCTGCGGCACTCACCAGATGCAGGCGGCCGCGCAGGCGGCCCTGCTGGATCGACGCCGAGGCGCCCATCCACAGGAACCCGCCGACCAGGATGGTGATGAGCAGCATGCTGGTGTCCGGGACGTTTCCGCTGAGCAACGGGCGGGCGACGAACCACAGGCCCAGGGCGATGACGATGATGCGCCCGCCCCAGCCCGCAGCGATGGTGCCCTTGGCATGGCTGCCGGTGGCCTTCCAGACCGCGGATTCCACCAGGCGGCCACCGTCCAGCGGCAGGCCCGGCAGTACGTTGAAGATGCCGATCACGAGGTTCGCCCAGAAGAAGATGTTCAGGAGGGTGTCGGCCACGCCGGACAGTCCGCCCGCGGAGATCACCAGCCAGGCTGCCCCGGCGAGCACAAAGTTGGCGGCGGGGCCGGCCATGGCCACCAGCACCGACCTTCCGGGGGTGGCGGTGAAACTTTCAAACTGGGTGTGGCCGCCCCACAGGTTCAGCACGATTTTCTCGCTGGGCCAGCCGTAGATTTTGGCCGTCAGGGCGTGCGCGAGCTCATGGACAAGCACCGACAGCAGGAGCAGCAGTGCGTAGGCGAAGGCCACGTAGTACGCGCCGATGCCCAGGGACGGGGTGCCGTGCTGCAGGACCGGCCCGTAAACAATCACCGTGAAGGCTGCGATGATGAACCAGGAGTAGGCCAGGACAATGGGGATGCCTGCGATCCGGCCGAGCGGGATACCCTCCCGGCGGTTGTTCGCTGTCAGCCTGTCCGGGGTCTGCTGACCGGATCCCGCGGGATCAGACACGTTCCGGGCTCCTTAGTTGATGTTCTCGAAAGTTGCCGCAGGTTCGCCCGCCCCGAGGCGGAGCCTGACCAGGTCCTCCAGTTCGGCGACCGTGCGGTCCGCGAGGGAATCCCAGGTGGCCCTGCGCGGATCGTCCGGCAGCGGCACGAGGTGCGGAACGGCCACGGTCACCGCGCCCGACGCCACGGCCGCGGCAACGCCCGGTGCCGAGTCCTCCAGCGCCACGCAGTGGTCGGCGGTGAGCGCGGGGTCCTGCTGTTTCAGCAGTTCCATGGCCTTGAGGTACGCCTCCGGGTGCGGCTTGCCCTTGGTTACGGTGTCGCCGGTAACGATGAACTCAAAGTAGGGACGGGGAAGGCTCGCCACAATCTCGCGGGCCAGTGGTGCCTCGGACATGGTCACAAGGGCACAACGGACGCCGGCGCTGAAAAGTTCATCCAGCAGCTCCCGGGCGCCCGGACGCCACGGTACGTTCTCCCGGACGCGGCTGATGACCTGGGCAGTGAGGGTATCGATGATTTCGCGGATCTCCAGGCGCACGCCCGCGCGCTGGAGGATTCCGGCGGAATGGACAAGTGACTGCCCCACGAGCTGCATGGCCTGCTCGTGCGACCACGTCCCGCCGTAGGCCTCGACAAGCTTGTGTTCGGCTTCGATCCAGTACGGTTCCGTGTCGACGATGGTGCCGTCCATGTCCCATAAAACGGCTTTGAGCAAGGGCTGAGCGGCGGCAGATTCCATGCTTTCCACTCTACCGGGCCGCCCGGCGGTGCCCTTCCGCACGTCCCCGGCGTACGCCGTCGGCGAATATCCGCTCCCCCGCGCGGCGGCGATGAAGGGTTTTGTTCGGAACTGCGGCGGTTCGCACTATGCAACAGCAACGCTTGTGGACGTAGGGTGAAGGGATGAACAGCTTCGACGGAGACACCAACGAACCGGGCACCGCGCCTGAGACGGAGCAGCTGCTGCAGCCTGTTCCGGAGGGCCAGCGTATTACTGTGATGCTGGCTGCGTTCGAGGGCTGGAATGACGCGGGGGAAGCCGCCAGTGATGCACTCCGTTACCTCAATAAACTGTGGGGCGGGAAGAAGGTCGCGTCCATAGACGCCGACGAGTATTACGACTTCCAGTTCACCCGGCCCACGGTCCGCCGCACCGCATCCGGGGAACGCAAAATCAAGTGGCCGTCCACGCGGATCTACAAGGCCAGTGCTCCCGGCACCAACGTGGATGTGATTTTCATCCAGGGAACCGAGCCGTCCTACAAGTGGCGTGCCTACACGGCGGAACTGCTGGTCCACGCCGAGGCGCTGCACGTCGACTACGTGGTCCTGGTGGGCGCCCTCCTCGCGGATGTGCCGCATAGCCGCCCCATCCCCGTCAGCACGTCCACCGACGATGGTGCGCTGCGGGAACGGCTGAACCTTGAGGCCTCGCAGTATGAAGGTCCCGTGGGGATCGTGGGCGTGCTGTCCGAGGTATCCCTGCTCGCCGGCATCCCCACCGTTTCGCTGTGGGCGGCCGTACCGCACTACGTGGCCCAGGCCCCGTCGCCCAAGGCGCAGCTGGCGCTCCTGCACCGGATCGAGGAACTGCTCCAGGTTCCACTGGACACGCACGAACTGGCCGAGGAGGCCGAGGCATGGGAGCGCGGCGTCAACGAACTGGCCACCGAGGATCCCGAAATCGCCGCCTATGTCAGGCAGCTGGAGGAAGCGAAAGACACGGCGGACCTTCCCGAGGCCAGCGGTGAATCCATTGCCCGCGAGTTTGAGCGCTACCTGAAGCGGCGCGGCAAGGACAAGCCCTAGCCGTTAGCGCCGCCGTTTCAACGGTTCCCTGCCGCACGACGTTGCGGAATGTCGTGCGGGCAGGAAACCGTCTGCGGGGGTGTTAAAGTTCGACGCCGAGAAGCGCGTTGACTGCGTCGCGCACCAGGGTTCGGTCTGCTTCGGAGGTGGTGCTGCCGGCAGTGCCGCTAAGGGCGTCCTCAGTCCACCTGTCGACGGCGGCCAGCGCCGCGGGTGCGTCCAGATCGTCGGCCAGGGCCTCCCGCATCTGTGAAACCAGTTCCGTAGCCGTTCCGGCGGGTGCCGCGGCGAGGGCGGAACGCCACCGTTCGAGGCGCGCCTTGGCCTGCTCGAAGCCTTCGGCGGTCCATGACCAGTCGGAGCGGTAGTGGTGCGCCAGGATGGCCAGGCGGATGGCGGCCGGTTCTTCGCCGGCAGCTCGCAGCTGGGAGACCAGGACCAGGTTGCCCTTGGACTTGGACATCTTTTCGCCGTCCAGTCCCACCATGCCGGCGTGGGCGAAGTGTTCGGCCAGCGGAACGCCGGAGAGCGAGTACGCGTGTCCGGCACCCATCTCGTGGTGCGGGAAGACCAGGTCCGAGCCCCCGCCCTGCACCGTGAAGGGCGCGGGCAGGTACTTCTGGGCGATGACCGTACACTCGATATGCCAGCCGGGCCGGCCCTCCCCCAGCTCGCCGCCGGGCCAGCTGGGCTCACCGTCGCGCGCCACGCGCCACAGCAGCGGGTCGAGGGCCTGGCGCTTGCCTGCCCGGCCGGGGTCGCCGCCCCGTTCGGCAAACAGTTCCAGCATCTCGGCTTCCGGCAGCCCGGAGATCGCTCCCAGGGTCCAGGCGTCGACGCCGACGGCGTGCTTGCCGGCGGCTTCGACGTCGTAATAGACGTCTCCGTCAGGCTCGCCTGCGGTGCCATTTACCCGGTAGGCCAGCCCCTGGTGAAGGAGCTTTTCAATAGCGGGGACGATCAGCGGCATGGCTTCGACGGCGCCCACGTAGTGGTCGGGGGCGATGACGTTGAGGGCTTCCATGTCGGTGCGGAAAAGTTCGATCTGGCTCTCCGCCAGCTCCCGCCAGTCGACGCCCGTGGCCTCGGCGCGCTCCAGCAGCGGATCATCGACGTCGGTGACGTTCTGAACGTACGCAACCTGCTGGCCGCCGTCGCGCCAGGCACGGTTCAGCAGGTCGAACGCGACATAGCTGGCGGCATGGCCCATATGGGTTGCGTCATACGGGGTGATCCCGCAGACATACATCGACTTGTTGCCGTCGGCGTTGAGGGCTACGGCGCGGTCTTCGGTGGTATCAAACAGCCGGAGCGCGGGCATTTCCCCGGGCAGGACAGGCACGGGGCGGGAGATCCAGGACTTCACAGACCAAGCCTAGTGCTAGGCGCTGATGACATTGAAACCGAGTAGCAGGTACAGGGCAAGGCCCAGGAAGATGCGGTACCAGACGAACAGCCGGTAGCTGCGCGTCGAGATGAACTTCAGGAACCAGCCGATGATGACGTAGCCGATGACGAACGCGATGGCCGTTGCCAGGGCCGTCTCCCCCAGGCCATAAGGACCGCTGACACCATCTTTGGTTGCCACCTTGAACAGCTGGTAGAGGCCGCTGCCGAAGACTGCGGGGATGGCGAGCAGAAAGGAGTAGCGGGCGGCGGCCTCTCGGGTGTAGCCCATGAGGAGCCCGGCCGTGATGGTGCCGCCGGAGCGTGAAACACCCGGGATCAGCGCCATGGCCTGGGCGAAACCGTAGAGGATGCCGTGCTTATAGGTGAGCCGCGAGAGGTCCCGGTCCTGTTTGCCGACGGCGTCGGCCACGGCGAGGATCAGGCCGAAGACGATGAGCATGGTGGCCACGATCCACAGGCTGCGGAGGACGGATTCGATCTGGTCCTGGAACAGCAGGCCCAGGACGATGATGGGCAGGCTGCCCAGGATCACCAGCCAGCCCATGCGTGCGTCCGGGTCCTCGCGCGGGACCCGTCCGGTCAGAGAGCCGAACCAGGCCTTCACGATCCGGACGATGTCGCGCCAGAAGTAGACAATGACGGCGGTCTCCGTGCCGAGCTGCGTGATGGCCGTGAAGGCGGCACCGGGGTCCGCCGCATTAGGCAGGAAGGAGCCCACAATCCGGAGGTGGGCGCTCGATGAAATAGGTAGGAATTCGGTCAGTCCCTGCACAAGACCCAGCAGGGCCGCTTCAATCCAGTTCACGCTAACGACCCTACGTCATGGTGGGGGTGGTTTCCCCGTAAGCTAGCTGCTATGCAGCAGCGTTACATTGGCAACAGCGGCCTACGCGCCTCCTCCCTTTCTCTGGGCACCATGTCCTGGTCCCGCGAAACGGACGAGCAGGATGCCTCGGAGCTGCTGCGCACCTTCGTGGACGCCGGCGGGACCCTCGTGGACACCGCGGCCTCGTACGCTGACGGCCAGGCGGAAGCCATGCTCGGGTCGATGCTGGGCGACGTCGTCTCCCGCACGGAAGTGGTCATCTCCACTAAAGCCGGGGTGACGCCGTCGGACGGGCGGCAGCGCGTGGACGCGTCACGGAACGCCATGCTGTCCGGCCTCGATGCAAGCCTTGCCCGGCTCGGCACCGACTACGTGGACCTTTGGCTCGCCCAGGCGTGGGACCCCAACGTGCCGCTCGAGGAGACGCTGTCCGCCCTTGACTTCGCAGTCCGCAGCGGACGGGCCCGCTATGCGGGAATCGCAAACTACAACGGCTGGCAGACGGCCAAAGCCGCCGCACTCGCCGGGTTTCCCCTCGTGGCCAACCAGTCCGAGTATTCGCTGCTGCGCCGCAGGCCGGAGGCCGAGCTGGTGCCGGCCATCGAAGACGCCGGCCTCGGGCTGATGGCGTGGGCGCCGCTGGGCCGCGGCGTCCTCACCGGCAAGTACCGCGGCCATGTGCCCTCCGATTCCCGGGCAGCCGGCACGCGGCTGGCCACGTACGTGGAGGCCTACCTTGAGCAGCCCTCGTCGCAGGTGGTGGAAGCTGTTGCCATGGCGGCCCGCGGACTCGGGCGGTCTTCCCTCGATGTCGCGCTGAGTTGGCTGTTGTCGCGGCATGGTGTGGCGACGGCCATCGTGGGCGCGCGCACTCCCGTCCAGCTGAAGGAAATTCTGGACGCCCAGCTCACGCCGCTGCCGGCTGAGATTGCCCGCGCCCTCGAGGATGTCTCCAGCACGCAGGTCTAGCCGGGCTACTCCTCGACGATCTCCAGATCCTCGTCGTCCGCTTCTTCGTCCTCGTCTTCGTCTTCTTCGTCATCGAAAACCTGGAGCGGCGTCACTTCGTTGTAGGCCTCATAGAGGGCGTCCTCATAGACTTCGAAGGCATCGGCCACTGCAAAAAATGCCGACTCCACTGAGGGGTCACCATCCCCGCGGCGGGCTGAGGCGGCTGCAAGGTGTTCTTCCAATGCGGCGGTCAAGGACTGAAGCGCGACACGCGGATCGATGCTCATGCCTTCACGTTAGCGGGAAAAGGGCGAAAATGGAGAGCAATGAAGGAACATTTTCTGACCAGCTCAGTCCTGCGGGAACGGGATTATGCACGGCAATACGAGTACCTCGTATTGACCGTTGGTCCTGACGATTCCCTGCCCGAAGCCCGGCGCCGGCTCGTGGAACACTCCGAGTACGGCAAGTGGGAACTCGAGCGCAGCAGGCTGTATGTGGGCGGCGGCAGGCGCTTCTGGCTTCGCCGCCGCGTCACCCAGGTGCAGCGCACAGTCTAGGCCGCTCCGGCCCGGCGGGCGCGCACCGCGATGGTGTGCGCCCGCATCCGCGCTGTCCGGCTAATGCCCGGTTGAGCCCCGGTCTTCGAGCGGCCCCAGCCAGGCGTTGGCCACCGTGTTGTGCGCCGACTCGTCGTCTGAGGGGTGGAACATCCCGGCCAGGACGTCACGGTACAGGCGCTCGAGCTCGGATCCCCTGAAGTAGCTGGAGCCGCCGGAGATCCGGATGGCGAGGTCCACCACCGTCCGGGCGGTTTCAGTCGCCCGCAGCTTGACGCCCACGAGCTTGGGAAACCACTGGCTGCCGTGGTCCGCCAAAGTGTCCACGTCCCTGGCCACCACCGAAAGCTGGGGGTACAGGGCATCCATGGCGAGGGCAGCCTCGGCCACCTTCCAGCGGATATCCGGGTCCTGGGCGAGGCTCCGGCCCCTGTTCTTGAACGATGTCCGGCGCTTGGCGGCTTCCACGGCGAGCACGAGGGCGCGTTCCCCGATGCCGGTGTAGACGGCGGCCAGCAGGGTTTCAAAACACGCGAAGATCGCGAAGATCAGCGGATCCGCGTTGGGCCCCACCGGCAGCTTCCGGAAGATGCGTTCCTGCGGAACAAGGGCGCCTTCCAGGACGGTGGTGTTCGACTGGCTGGCGCGCATTCCCAGGGTGTTCCAGTCCTCCAGGATCCGGTAGCCGGCAGTGTCCCGCCGGATGAAGCCGTGCACCAGCTCGCCTTCACCGTCGCGTGCGGCAGCGTCCTTGCCGAAGATGCCCAGGCGGGTCCACGCCGGGGAAAGGCTCGTGAAGATCTTGGGGCCCTTGAATGAGTAGCTGCCGTCACGCAGGGGGGTTGCCTCCGTCAGTGAGTCGAAAAGAACGGAGTCGTTGCCGGCCTCTGAGTTGCCGAACGCGAAGATTTCGCCTGCAGCGGCCTCCTGCAGCACGAAGTCCAGGGACATGTCGCCGCGGTCGGCCAGGACGCGCGCCACCCCTGTCCAGACCAGATGCATGTTGATCGCCAGCGCGGTGGCCGGGGCCGCCGTCGCCAACCGCCGCTGACAGCGGGCCGCAGCTTCCAGGCCTAGGCCCGCCCCGCCGTCGGACTCCGGCACGAAAAGCAACAGGTACCCGGCAGCGGAAAGTTCCTCAAGATCCTCGGTGAAAAAGCGGTTTTGCTCGTCGTACTCCGCAGCCCTCCCCCTGAGCCGCTCGAGCAGGCTGTCGGGCAGCAGCTGTTCGGGATCCACGGTGGGCCTCAGTAGTTGGTGAGGAGCGTGTTCAGAACGCGTGCGCCGAACTTCAGCGACTCCGCCGGGACCCGCTCATCCACGCCATGGAACATGCCGGTGAAGTCAAGGTCGTCCGGCAGCTGCAGGGGTGCGAAGCCGTAGCCGGTGATGCCGAGCTTGCTGAGGGCCTTATTGTCGGTTCCCCCGGACAGCGTGTACGGCAGGACCTTCGCCCCGGGGTCCTCCGAGTGCAGGGCATCAATCATGGAGTCCACGAGGTTGCCGGAGAAGGGCACCTCGAGGGAGACATCCTGGTGGACGTAGCTGACGTCCACGCCGCTGCCGGCCAGCTCCCGGACGATCTCCAGGACGTGCTCCTGCTGGCCGGGAAGGGTGCGGCAGTCCACGAGCGCCTCGGCGGATTCGGGAATGACGTTGTGCTTGTAGCCGCCTCTGAGGAGTGTCGGGTTGGAGGTGTTCTGCAGCGTGGCCCCGACGAAGCGGGACACCGTGCCCAGTTCCTTCAGGAGCCGCTCCGGATTGTCGGGGTCGAATTCGACGCCGGTCAGTTCTGTCACGCCGTCGAGGAACTGGCGGGTGGTGTCGGTCAGCTCGATGGGCCACTCGTACTCACCGATCCGGGTCACTGCGGCCGCGAGCCGGGTGATGGCGTTGTCAGTGCTGATCTGGGACCCGTGGCCGGCGCGGCCGTGGGCTACCAGCCGCAGCCAGGAGATGCCTTTCTCTGCGGTCTGGAGCAGGTAGGTGCGCTGGCCGCCGATGGTGGCAGAGAAACCGCCCACCTCGGAGATGGCCTCTGTGGCCCCTTCGAAGAGTTCGGGCCGGTGCTTGACCGCGTACTGGGAGCCGTGGACTCCGCCGGCCTCTTCGTCTGCGAAGAAGGCAAAGATGATGTCCCGCTTGGGCTTGCGTCCGGTGCGGGCAAAGTCGCGCAGGACGGACAGGATCATGGCGTCCATGTCCTTCATGTCCACGGCGCCGCGGCCCCAGATCAACCCGTCCTTGAGTTCAGCGCCGAAGGGGTCCACGGACCACTGCTCGCGCAGGGCGGGAACCACGTCGAGATGGCCGTGGACCACCAGGGCGCTTGCCGAAGGGTCCTCCCCTGCCATCCGGGTGACGACGCTGGCCCGGCCTGGCTCAGACTCGAATATCTCGGCGTCCAGCCCCACCTCACTGATCAGGCCTGCTGTGTATTCGGCCGCCGCACGTTCTCCGGGACCCGAGCCGTCACCGTAGTTGGATGAATCGATGCGGATGAGCTCCTGGCAGATGGTGACGACTTCATCCTCTGGCCGAACGTGAGACATTGATCACTCCTTGATGCAGGGAAAACGCGGAATCATGCGGGTTTAGGCGGCTTTTGGCTGCCTGAACGTCCAGGTTCAGCCTACCCAGTCGACTCGATTCCATGTTTGCCGAAAGTTCGTGTTAGAGTTTTTCTCGCTGCTTCGGAGAGCGATGAACTGCTGAAAGGCGGAGAGAGACCTTCGAAATACCACCTGCGCGGGTGGCGGAATGGCAGACGCGCTAGCTTGAGGTGCTAGTCCTCGAAAGGGGGTGGGGGTTCAAGTCCCCCTCCGCGCACAAAGGGAAAACCCCGGGAATCCACTGGATTCCCGGGGTTTTGTCGTTTCTGCAGCCACGCCTCTGCGGCGCAGCGTCGGGGACCAGCCAGCCGTCTGTCGGAATGTGGCCCTGCGCGGGCATCTCCGGACTGTTATGGATCTGGAGCGGGCTGGCGGAGGAAAAGAAAGAACGCTTCCGTTACGTATTGCGTCCGGTGGACCGGTCTGAGCTGCCCCAACAAGTGGCCGTTGACGGGGCGTGGACTGCGTGCCAACGTTTCGTTATGCCAGCAGGAAATGCGCGCATCGCTGCAATCCAGGCCACACCGGTAATCCTCGATGCGGAGGCAACGGTGGCAAAAGCGGTCCGCCTCCTGGGTGAGGCATCAGCCCAGGGTGTGAAGCTTGCCGTTTTCCCTGAAACGTTCATCCCCCTGTACCCATCGGGCGTGTGGGCTCATCAGGCGGCCCGGTTCGACGGATTCGATGAGATGTGGGCCCGTCTCTGGGCCAACTCCGTGGACGTCCCCGGCCCCCACATTGACCGGTTAATCAGGGCGTGTGCCGAACACATGATGTACTGCATGCTCGGGGTGAACGAACGGGAATCGGACAAGCCCGGAAGTCTCTATAACACCATGGTCCTGCTGGGCCCTGACGGCATGCTCTGGAAGCATCGCAAGTTGATGCCCACAATGCATGAACGCCTCTTCCATGGACGCACGCCCCGACCCTGCACCCCTGAATCGGCAACGGCCGCCGTTGACGGTGGAAGTCGGCACCCCATAGGCTTCGGCCAGAGGTGCCGGGATGAGGTGCCCTAAAACAGGATCCGGGGGGAATCATCATGTTTGGTAAATCAGCGCGCGTGGCAACGTTTGGTAAGTCAGCGCGAGTGGCAACGGCAGGATTGGGAGCAGCGGCGCTCCTGATGGCGGCCGGTGCGTTGCCGGCCAACGCGGCCAGCACCGAAGGCAGGCAAACATTCACGTACGACAACTGCTTCATAGATGACGAGATGGGCCTGGTGTCCTGCTTTGAAGGCAGCCAGCGGAGCATCGAAGTTCGGACACCGTCTGGCGTGGTCATCATCCAGGGCGAGAGCGAGTTCTCCGACACGACAACCCACCGCGGTGAGACCACCACGTCGACGGGGGCCCACAAGTTCGTCAGTGTCTTTGCCTCATATACAGACGGACTCTTCTTCGAGGCAAACGTCATCAAACTTGATGGAACAAGCACCACAACTTTCTCCGATGGAACCACGTGCATCTTCGAGACGGACTTCCTCTCCGGAACCGAAGATCTCAGGTATGACCACGGCACGTTGACCTGCACGGCGCCCTGATTGCCGCACGGGGGCGATCGCTTGCATCAGGCTCAGGCCCTCGAACCTTACTCCCGCGGGGATCAGTGGCGGTACAGCTTCGCCGAGGCCCCCGATCAGCAGACATCGCCTCTACGGCCGCCCTGTCCCGCGGCTGGAACTATATCCGCTACGTCGCCAGGATTTCGCAGGACCTGCGCACCAACCACACAGAGCCGGCCGGGGCGTAACGAAACCGGCGGTCAGCTTCACCCTGGGCGCCGTACCGCACAATGGTGACGGGCAGGCCACGGTGGCCGTCCCGCCGGAAGTGCATCAGATGAACAACCAGCACTTCCGGACTACATCCATGGGGAAAATCATGAGCAATCAATACCACCTCGCCGACGGCTCGCCACGCTACGGGCACCGGACCGAGGCATCACGTGCCGGCATTGCATCGCCGTCTACCGTCCGCGTCGAAGAAGCCGCAGAAGGCGCCGCTCGCCTGGGCCTGGACGACATGGCCGCCGCCATCGACCGCCGCCTGGGCAGTGCCTGGGCCGACACTCAGGCCCCGGCCCTGGCCGCCCTGCGGCAGGACAACCCGGAGGAGCTGGCGGCCGCCCGCGAGCTCGTCAAGCTTCACCTGGGCTCCCAGCGGCAGTGGCGGCTGAAGGCCCAGGCAGTCCGGGATCAGCAGCTGGCCGGCCTGGTAGCCCGACGCAAGGCGTCCGGCAGCGCCCGCGAAATCCTGGCCCTGCGCCTCGGGCTCCTGCTGGCCCTGATCGCCCCACCGGCGTACATCGTGGCCACCGACCAGGAGAACTACCTGAAGCTCCTGATCGTCGGGATCCTCTGCCTCGTGGCGGCCCTGGCCGGCGGGCACCTCCTGACGATCCGCGCCCGCGTCCCGGTGATGCCGGTCATCCGCGGGCCCTGGCTGAACGAACTGCGAGAGGACATTGTCAACGCGACCCTGGTGGCCATCCTGCAGAACAAGGGCGTCGCTCTGGACGCCCGGACTGTTGCGGCAGGCCGGTGCGGCTGGGAAAGCATCCAGGCAGCATCAAAGGCCGTAGCGGCACTCCACGGATAGCCGGTCCCAGAACATGAAGAAGCCCCGGCACGTTCATCGTGCTGGGGCTTCTCGTTGCCACTCAGGCGGTGCGCTGTTTCGGGCGCCTCCGGAACTGTTTGATGATGAGGATCACGCCCAGTGGGATGGTGAATACCAGCGTGAACAGAGCACCGATACCGCCGACGGAGACGCCGTCGCTTTCGTAGCCCACCACGACTGCCTTTCCAGGATTCGAATCGCTGTAGATCACGGTGACGTAGTCCCCGACCTCGGGGTGCTGCTCGTGATCCACATTTGCAAAGGTGCGGCGGGTCACGCCGTCAGCCGACATATACTCCACCGTGATGTCCCGGTTCGACGCCTTCCGGACGTCGTCGAAGTCAACGATGGTGCCGGTGACCTGGGTCCCCGTGCGCGCGAGATCCTCATCCGAGTCGGTCATCGAGGATCCGATCCCGATCATCACGGGTCCGGTCAGGAGCAACAGCGCGACGAACGCGAAGCCTCCAAGGCTGGTCCAGAAGGTCTGAAATTTTCGGGGTACGGCGGTATCCGGGTAAGTCACGACGTCCATTCTTCCTGACCACGGGTGAGAGACCGGCCAGCGGGCCGGCCTCCCCCGGCTGTCACTCCGTTCAGAGCGGGCCATAGCTTGCGTTACCGTAGGCGGCGCGCCAAGAGGCGAGGTCGTCTTCTACAGCCCTGCGGAGATCAGGGTTCGCACGGATGCGTTGCCGGAAGGACTGCCGCGCCCGGCCCATCACCACCGATGGGACCAGGATGCTGGCCACCAGGAGCGCCACTGTGAACAGGTAAATGCAGATCACGCCTGCGAGACTGGCGGCGCCCCGGCACTGATTCCTGGCAAGGCCGGGGCCAATATCCCGCCCAGGATCGCGTCCAGCGCTGAAACCATCATGATGCCGCCACGGGCCGATCCAGGGCGGGAACTGGTGTTGTCATCAGCAGGCCGGTACTCCCGAATCCACAGGTCCGTCCGTGGGACGGATCCACAGGTCGTTGATCACCTTGTACCAGACGTTGCTGGTGGTCCCGGTGGGGCGGCCGGTCGCTCCGTCGTAGATGGTGTATGAGGCGCCGGTGGTCACGCACTGGACCTGCACCCTGGTGCCCTGAGCCACGAACGTTCCGCCGCCCGCGGCGCAGTTCGCCGCCGTGTCCGGGGCGGAGGTGCTGTTCGTAGGCCATTCGCAGGTACCGGGACTCGCTGTGCCGTTGTCCACCACGAGATACTTCGCCGGGGCTGTCGTGCCGCTTGCCGAAACGGCTGTCCGCTGGCCCAGGTCATCCACCACCGTCACGGTGATGGAGATGGTCTGGTCGTACCCGTTGCCGGTGGTGACGGATCCCCCGCCGGCTCCCAGCGTGCCCGACTTCCCGTCCGATGACTGGTACTCGAGTGCCACCACGGGACGTCCGTTGTTGACGACGGCGCCGACGTCGAACCTCACTGTCGTGGTGACTGTCACCGGGTTGACGCTCGCGGCATGCGGTTTGCCGTACGGTGCCACGGGGTTGGAATTGGTGACCGGCCCTTCATAGGTGGCACCATCCATGCTGTTCACGGCCCGCACCCCGATGGTGTAGTTGCCGTTGTTGGGCACGCCGGTCCGGATAACCTTGTCGGCCGGCACCGCCGTGAAGCCGCCTCCGTTGACTTGGTACTGGTAGCTGGGGGTCGCCCCGTTGCCAGCGGCCTCACCAAAGGAAAGCTGCACCGCGTTGTCGAGCGGATCAGCGCGGACGCCGGGGACAGCTCCAGGGGTGCCGAAGGCGCGGCGGGGGTCCGACGGCGGACTAGCCGCTGAAGTGCCGGCCTTGTTTTTCGCCGCCACGGTGAAGGTGTAGTCGGTCGCGGAGTTGCCGACGGTCACGGGCACGCTCAGCTGGCTGCCGGAGACCGTGGTGCTCGCCACTGTAGATCCTCCCTGCATGGCGTTGACGGTGTACGTGTCAATCGAAGCACCGTTGTTCGCTGCCGGAGCCCACGACACCAGCATGATCGAATCCGCCCCGCCGGAGGTGGAACGTGTGGTGGCGGGTTTGCCGGGAGCCCCCGGGACGCCGGCAGGGATCATGCTGGCCGAATATGCGCTCCATTCGGAGGGGTCAGGCGCCTTGTTGGAGGCCTGGATCCGCACCTGGTAGGGCGTTCCGTTCTGCAGTCCCGCCCACCGGTAGGAAGTTCCCGTGACCCGGCTTGCCCGTGCGTTTCCTCCCGGGGGTGCCGGTGAGATCTCCAGGTTGTAGCTCTCCACCGGCGAGCCCGGGCTCCTCGGCGCTACCCAGTTAACTGTGAGCGACTTGTCTCCGAAAACCAGCGTGGGTGCCGCCGGGGTGTCCGGTTTTGCATCCGGGCGTGCCGGTGCGGAAGCAGGTGATGGTGCCGAATCACCCACCTCGTTGGTGGCAACCACGGTGAAGGTGTATTCCACGTTGTTGGTCAGGCCCGTCAGTGTGCACGTGGTGGCGGGGCACTGCTGCGAGAATCCTCCGCTGCCGCTGACCTTGTAACCGGTGATCGCTGCTCCGTTGTTGGCGGGAGGGGACCAGTTGAGGACCACGGTGCGGTCGCGTACCTCTCCGACGGTCGGCGTGGACGGCGCATCCGGTTTGTCTTTGACCGTGAGCCGGATCCGGCCGTCGATTTCGCGCTCGGCGTCCTGGGTCTTGTCCTGGACCCGGTAGCCGACCACCATGGTGCCCACGAAATCCCCGGCGGGTGTCACCGTGACCGTGTCACCTTCCACTGCCGCGGTGCCCGTCCCGGTTTCGACGGCGGCGCTGAGGACTTTCAGCGGTGTTTCCGGGAACGGGTTGACGTCATTGTCCAGCACCTGCACCCGCTGGGACTGGCCGGCGCGGGCGCTGGCGATGACGTCGTCGTTCGCTGCCGCCAGCGGACGGTTCGACGCGACCACGCGGACGTCCACGGCCCCCTTAACCGGTGCGCTGCGCCCGTCCGTGACGGTGACGGGCACGGTAATCCTGCTTCCCTTGGCCGCGCCGTCGACGGTGGCCTTGAAGACGCTGCCGTCCAGGGCGGCCCTGATCCCGGCGGGGATTTTGCCCTGCAGGGCAAAGGTGAGCCTGTCCTGGTCTGCTTCGTCCACGTCCGAAGCCACCTGGCGCAAGTCCAGCGTTGCTTCCTCGCCCACGGCAGCGTCGAGGGTGCCTGACGGGAACGTTGGAGGATGGTTCCGGGCAGGGTCGGGCAGGACGTTGATGCCGATCGTCAGTACCGCTTTACGCCCGTCGGGGTCGTCCGCGCTTGCGCCGTCCGTCACTTCCAGGGACACTGCCGCCGGACCGGAGTAGTCGTCGGCAGACGTGAACATAATGGTGGTCGCGTCCTTCACCAGCGGCGCTCCGTTGGAAGCTACCGCCTGGACCTTGGAATCCTGTGTGACTCGGGGGCTCTTGCCGGGGCGGACCACCACGAGGTCATGAAGGTTCATGGTGAGTTGCTGGCCGCTGACAACTTCCAGCGGCGCCGTGCTTTTCAGCGCGGGTGCCTGCCCGTCCAGGCCTGGTACCAGGATGAAGGCCGTTGAGCTGAGCTTGTCCATGTCCGTTACGGTGTACGCAACGATCTGTGGCTGGCTTTCCAGCCGCACGGCTACCTTCCCGGGAGCAGAGACGCTGGCGGTGGGTGCTGCCTGCGGGAAGGTGATCTTCAGTTCGGCGGCCACTCCGTCCGGGTCTTCGTCGTTTTTCAGCACGGGAACGTCGACCACCGTCTTACCCAGAGTTTCGGCAAAGGTCACTCGGTCGTCCCGGGCGATGGGGGCCAGGGTGGCGGCATCGCTGCGCACGTGGACTTTCAGGGTTCCGACGGCGGTGCCGCCGCGGCGGTCGCTGATTTGGTAACGGACAATCGCCGTGGCGGTTGGTCCGGAAGGCGTTGGGGCGGTTAGCTGCACCCGCCCGTCGATGACAGAGGCCTTCAACTCCGGTGCAGCTTCCAGCCGATTGGCGGCGAGGCTGACATTGTCGCCGTCGGGATCGGAATCATTGGCCAGCACGTCCACTGACACGTGCCGGCCGGGGAGGACCGTGATGCTGTCCTCAACAGCCACAGGGCTCTGGTTGGACCCAGGGGCGGGTGCAACACCCACGCTCACCCGCGCTGTGGACCGCGCTCCGAAGCGGTCCTCCACCACGTAGGAGAACGTGTCCTGTCCGGACGCGTTCGCCGGAGCCGTGTACTCCACATAGTGGGCTCCCACCGCCGCAGTTCCCTTGCGTGGTGCCTGCTCCAGCCCCACCAGGGTGACGGAGTCGCCGTCGGGATCGATGCCGTCCAGGGGAATGGCGATTCTCGTCGTGTTGCCGGCGACGACCCTGCCGGTGACGTGCTGCGGAAGCGGCCTCGAGTTCGCGCCCGCTGCCCGGATGTGGATGGTCACCTGCGCGGAGTCTTCCTGGCCGTCAGGGCCGGACACAGCGTAGATTGCGTGCACTGTTCCGCCGGCGTTCCCCGCCTTGAACCGCAGCACGTCCCCGGAGACGGCCAGGAAGCCCTGGGCGGAGTCGATTCCCTGCACCAGGACCGGCTTGAGCTTCAGCTTGGCGCCGTTGGGGTGGGAGTCGTTGGCGAGAACGGCGATGGTGGCCACGTCGTTGGCGCGGACGGTGATTTCATCCGGGGCTGCGACGGGCGGGACCAGTTTGGCGGGCGCCGGAATGGGCAGGATGGTCACCTCGCCCGTTGAGCTGGCCACGCCGTTGGACACGGTGTAGGTCAGGCTGGTGGGCGCCGTCAGCCCACGGACGTCCGTGATGCGCAGGATCTGATGATTCACCACAGCGACGGCCACCGCTGAGTTCCGTGGAAGACCAACGGACTGGATGACGAGGACGCCTCCGGCCGGATCCGAGTCGTTGGCGAGCGCGTCCACGAGCACTTCGCCACCCGCGGGAAGCAGCGCGACATCAGCGACGGCCACCGGTCCCCCGCTCCCGGCGGCGGCGGCTTTGACGTCCATCCGCACCAGCCCCTCGGAGCTGTGCGGCCCGTTGGTCACCAGATACGTGGCGTAATACGTGCCGGGATTGGCTGCACGGAAGGTGAACGTCCCGGTCCGGTAGTCGGGGGTGATCTCCTGCCCCGGGGGGCCTGCCACGCGTGTGAGCCGCAGCCCTTCCCCGGTGGGGTCGCTGTCGTTCTTCAGGGGAGAAACCAGGATGTCCTGGCCGGCGGTTCCCGCAACGTGGTCCGCGTTGGCTTTCGGCGGAAGGTCGCCCTTGGCCCGTACGTCCACCACCACGGTGCCCTCGACCTGGTCCCGTCCGTCAGAGACGATGATCGCTACGTCTTTTTTCCCAAGGGCGGATCCCACGTCCTGGAACGTCAACAGGCCGTCCGCCCGGGTCCGCACCTGGTCGCCTTCCCGGGTAGGCCGGGCGCCCAGCAGCAGCAGGTCGTCGCCGTCGGGATCTCTCCAGTCCGTGAGGACGTTCTGGGAGATGCTCTTGCCCTGTTCCAGGATGATCGTGGGCACGCGCCTTTGTTTCGGCGGCTCGTTGCTGGCAGCATCCTTCACCGTCAGGCTGACCGTGGCTCCGGCCGTGCCGCCGCGGCCGTCACTGGCCTGGTACTGGAACCGCGACGTTCCGGTCGCATCTGCCGGCACTTTCACCTGCAGGCCGGTGCCGTTGTAGACCGACTGCACGGTTCCGGCGGCGGGGTTGTCGCCCTGGAGCTGGACGGTGAGGACGTCACCGTCCGGGTCCGAGTCGTTATCCAGGATGGGCAGGACGGTGGTCCTGCCGGGGCGCACGCCGAACTGGTCATCTACCGCCGAGGGCGGACGGTTCTCCTTCGTGCGGTCCGGGAGGGTGTCCACCGGGTTGTCATCGGCAGCTGGGTCGTCCTGGTCCTCGGTCTTGTCCGGCGGAGGAATGATCTCATCCCAGTTGGCTACGAGCCTCATGTTCTCGGTGACCAGCCAGACGTTGCCGGACGTGACGTCATTGAGGACCACGATGTCGCGGTTCACGCGGAAGACCAGCTGGGACCGGGCGCTTACGCCGGGAATGTCGGCGCGGCTGTTGTCTGCGGGGTTTGTGCATTCGCGCAGGTACTTGCCTTGCCCTGACCATGCGGCATAAACGCAGCCGTTGACGTGGACCGGAGTGGCGGGGGTTCCGGTCGTTCCAGCGTCTACAACCGTCGCGGCGGAGCCGTCCAGTGGCTGCCTGATGAGGCCCTTCTTGGTGGCGACGGCGACAAAGTCTGAGGCGGGGCCGCTTTGCTGCAGCTGCGCCCCTGCCGCGTCCGGCACCTGCGTCACCCGGCCTCCGGGAAGATGAAGGAATCCGCCTTCGGCGTCGAACACGACCGGCTTGTCCCCGACGGCGGCCACCTGGAGGTTTTCTTTGTTGCGGATCTGTGCGTACTGGACGCTGTCGCGGGAGTCCACTCCCCCGGTCGCATCCACACGCAGGGTGGTCACCGCCCCGCGTGCCGGATCCGCTGCGTGCACGACGTCGTCAACTCCTACCGTTGCGACGATCCCCTGGGCGTCGCTGACGGCGGGTTCCTGTGAAGCGAAGTCGATGGAGCCGAGCACGCTGCTCTCGGTCACCCAGAGACTGCCCGACGCCGGATCAGCCACGGCGACGGCCTTTTCCCCGAAAGCCGGGACGGCGGTTCCCGGCAACTGCTGGGGAGGTTCAAGGGTGACGGTAGAAACCTGGACCCTGCCCAGGGATGCATTGCCGCGGTCCGCGACGAGCACACTGCTGCTGTGCTGGAGGATGTCGAAATCAGAACTGGCGGCCATGAGGCCACCGTCCAGCGTTTTCGACTGGAAGTTCAGGTGGCCTACCAGGTTCAGCTCGGAATTGGTTACCCACACGCCGCCGTCGTTGAGGTCGACGTGCGTTTCCTTAAACCCTGGGTGGATAACCGCTGCCGCAACCAGCAGTCCTACTGCCGAAAACGTGGTTGCCGACGCCAGCGCCCGTTGTTTTGCATGCGTCCATAAACGAAGCGGCATCCGTCCCCCAGTCTCGCGATTAGCCCGAAGCTAATATACGCGGGCTGGCGGGCAGTCCAGACCAACGTTGGAGTGGCCGCGGGCTTTGCTTCCGGAATTCAGCCGGCCTGGATAATCAGCTCAACCGGCACTGAGCGGCGGATCGCGTCATCGACGGGTGAGTGTTCGTCCGCCCAGCGAACCATGTCCTCAAGAACCGCCGCGTCGGTATTGTGCGCGGCAAGGTGGACGGCCGTCCGCAGTCGCAGGGGCCCCGCGGGAACGCCGTCCGTGAGGGCAAGGAGGCCCCGCTCATCGGACTCGCTGTCGACTTCGACCACGAGGCGTGAAAGTGCTATTCCCAGCTCTGCAGCCCGCATGGCGATGAGCGAGGCGAGGCAGGAAGCGGCTGCCGAGCGCAGCAACCAGCCGGGAGTAGGACCAGCACCCTTGCCGCCGACCCCGGCGCCCATATCGGTAACCAGGGACCAGCCGTGTGGCCCTTCCACCCGTACGGACAGTCCGTCTCCCAACACCGCGGTGGCCCTCGAATCGCGGGAGCGAGCCTTGTCCGGCTGCTCGGTAAGGTATTCCCGCGACGTCGTGATGGCTCGGGCGATCTCTGACTGCGCCATGGTGGCTCCCGCTTTCCGGTGTGCTCCTTGCAGGGCGCCAACACTACCGCTCGTCACCGGTACTGGAAAGAAGGCAACCGCGGTGACTGGCTGCGGCGGTGAACGGGATAATAATCCGCAGGGGGCGGCCATCGTGTGAAAGGCGGCGGGAGCAAATGAACCTCTCTGACATCAGCGGGCTTTTCCCCGGGCTCAAAGACACCATCTACCTCAACACCGCCACCACCTGCGTCGGCTGCACCCCTGTCAGGGAAGCGTATGAGCGGGCAGTCGAACGCTGGTCGACGGGGGGCTTCGACTGGATGGAAGCAGAGCAGGCGGGCGAGGAGGCCCGCTGCATGTTCGCAGAGATCATCGGGGCCAATGCGGCGGACATTGCCATCGTCCCCGCCGTCAGCACCGCCGCAGGGATCGTGGCCGCCAATCTGCCGCCCGCCAGAACAGGCGAAAACATTGTGGTGGCAGCGAACGAATTCGCCTCCAACTACTACCCCTGGCTCCTGCTCAGGGAGCGGGGCTACGACGTGCGCGCTGTTGCTGCGGAAGAGGATATCGTCCCGGCCGAGGCCCTCGCCAGGGCAGCCGACGGCGGAACGCGCCTGATCGCGGTAAGCGCGGTTCACCCCGTCACCGGGTTCCGTGCCGACCTGGCCTCGATCAGCCGTATTGCAGCCGGCTCAGGCGCCTGGTTCTTTGTTGACGCCTGCCAGGCGGCCGGCGCGGTCCCCCTTGACGTGGTGCACGACAGCGTGGACTTCCTGGCCACCGCCAGCCATAAATTCCTGCTCGGGTCGCGGGGCATGGGCTACCTCTACGTCCGGCCCGGGCTCATCGATCGCCTCCAACCGGTCCTGGCAGGGTGGAAGGCTGCCCGCGAGCCGTTCGAGAGCTTCCTGGGCCCGGCCATGGAACTTTCCTCTACCGCGTCAAAGCTGGATGCGTCCCTGGCGTGGTTTCCGGCCCTCGCTGACCGGGCCGCGCTCGCTGTCATCCATGGATTGGGCATCGGCGCCATCCTCGAGCGCAACGCACAACTTGCCCGCCATCTGCAGAGCGCACTGGAAGGAGAGGGGGTCAGCTACCGGCTTTATCCCGAGAAGCACCGCTCCACCATCATCTCGGTTCCGGTCAGCGATGCGGACGCCGTCATGGCCCGGTTGCAGCTGGCGAACGTGGTCGTGTCCGTCCGTGCCGGCCGGATCCGGCTGGCACCCCACTTCTACAACCACGAGGAAGAACTGGTGCGGGCTGCGGAACTCATCGCGGGCCGGTGAGCGGAGTCTGGTTTCCGGTCAGGTGCCGGTTGCGGGTTTCGATAAGCCCGCGGAGATAGCGCGCCAGGAAGAGTTTCTCCGCCACTCGTCCCAGGATTCCGAACGGCGCGGCAAAATGAATGCGGTCCACCATCACGGTTCCGGCCGGTTCCTCGCTGAACTCGTGGACGTGCCGGAAACGAAGGAACGGCCCCCGGACCTGCTCATCAACGAAGTAGTGCGGTGCCTGCATCTCGGTAATCCGGCTGGTCATGCTTATAGGCAGCCCGAAGTGCCAGGCGCGCCAGGTCACCTCCTCGCCCAGGGAGATGAGCCCGGAGGTCACGCCCGCAACGGCTTTCTCCCGGGAACGGGCCATCGAGTCCCTGTGCGCGTCGATGCTCCGGGACAGGTCAAACAGCTCCGTCACGCCCAGGGTTGTCCGTGAGATGCATTCGAAGGTGACGGCCATGGTCCGAGTATGCCAGCGGATCAACCGAAGGCACTGATAGGCGTACGCTATCAGTGCCCCGGAGACCAGGCCCCCTGAAGCCTTGCAGGACCGTGTCCGGGGCGACGAGGAACCGTACCGGTAAAGGAGCCAGCGTGGACACGCGGAAGCTGAAGTATTTTCTGGCCGTGGTGGACCACGACGGATTCAACCGCGCCGCGGAACACCTCCTTATTGCACAGCCGTCCCTGTCCCAGACCATTGCCAGCCTGGAGAAGGACCTGGGCGTGCCCCTGTTCCACCGCATCGGCCGAAGGGCCGTCCTCAGCGAAGCGGGGAAGGAACTCGTGGGCCCGGCCCGCCTGGTCATGCGGGACCTGGACGCCGCCCAGTCCGCAGTGCAGGCACTGCGCGGCGTCCGGAGCGGCCGGCTGGACATCACCACCATGCCCTCCCCCGGCATCGAACCGCTCACCTCGATGATTGCCGCCTTCACCGGCTTGCATCCGGAGGTCCGCCTCAACGTAAGCGCGGCCTTCACGCCTGAGGAGGTCATTGAATCAGTGCGCACCGGCAGCACCGAGATTGGTCTGGCTGGATCATCCAGCCCCATCCGGGTTCCGGGGGTCAACGTCCTGGATCTTGAACGCCAGCCGTTGATCCTCATCATCAACCCGCGGGCGGACACGTTCCCTGCGGGTGCCACCCTTCAGCGTGAGGATTTGGGCGGCCACCGGCTGATCGCCAGCCAGCGCGGATCACTGATGCGCTGGCTCGTGGATGATGCCCTGGCCCACGGCGTCGAAGTCGAAATCGTCGTTGAAGTCGCGCACCGGACGTCCATCCTGCCCCTGGTGCTGGCTGGGGTCGGCCACGCGGTCATGCCTTCCTCGTGGGCTCCGACCGCCCACAAGGCCGGACTCCGCACGGCGCAGATCGAGCCGGTCTCCCACCTGGATGTGGCCATTCTGAGCAGGAAGGAGGGCCTAACACCGGCTGCGAGCGCGTTCCTGAAGGTTGCGGAACGGCATGCCTCGCAGGAGGCGGGCATTGCCTGACCTCGCTCGACCAACCGCCGCTCATAGGCTGAGCCTATTTACCGGATTGAATCTTGGTCTTGGACGCATGAACCGGCTGTGGCCTCTACTTGAAGAGGAAGAAAACAGTGTGATCGCGATAACAGGAACGCACTGCCAGAACACTCAACGAGGAGACAGTCACATGACCGCCACCCAGAAATTCAGCATCGCATCCATCCCCGCAGACGGCGTGGGCAAGGAAGTCGTCGCCGCAGGCCGCCGCGTCCTGGACGCCCTAGCTGAGAACGCCAACGGCAAGTTCGCCTTCGACTGGACCGAGTTCCCCTGGGGCTGCGGATACTACGAGAAGACCGGCCAGATGATGGACCCCAAGGGACTGGACGCGCTCAAGGACTTTGACGCCATCTACTTCGGCGCCGTCGGCTGGGAGAACGTGCCGGACCACGTGAGCCTGTGGGGCCTGCGCCTGAACATCACGCAGAACTTCGACCAGTGGGCCAACATCCGCCCGGTCAAGTTCCTGCCCGGCGTACAGTCTCCGCTCCGCAAGGCAGACAACACCGAGCTCGACTGGATCGTGGTCCGCGAAAACAGCGAAGGCGAGTACGCGGGCCTGGGCGGCCGCAACCTCAGCGGCCGCGGCCCGGGCAACGAGGTGGCCCTGCAGACGGCGCTGTTCACCGAAAAGGGCTGCGAGCGCATCATGCGGTTCGCCTTCGACCTCGCCCGCACCCGCACCGTCAAGAAGGTCTCCTCGGTCACGAAGTCCAACGCCCAGCAGTACGGCATGGTCCTCTGGGACGAAACCTTCCAGCGTGTCGCCCTCGACTACCCCGACGTCCAGACCGAAAGTGTCCTGGTGGACGCCATGAGCGCCAAGTTCATCCTCAAGCCCGAGGACCTCTCCGTGGTGGTCGCCTCCAACCTGAACGCCGACATCCTCTCCGACCTCGGCTCGGCCCTCGCCGGCAGCCTCGGCCTGGCCGCCAGCGCCAACCTGAACCCGGAGCGCCGCTTCCCGTCCATGTTCGAACCGGTGCACGGCTCCGCCCCGGACATCGCCGGCAAGGGCATCAGCAACCCGATCGGTGCCATCGCCAGCGCAGCCCTCATGCTGGACCACTTCGGCCTGCACGAGGAAGCCCGCCGCGTCGAGGCCGCGATCGAAGCAGCCACCGGCTCCGGCCACCTGACCCGCGACGTCGGAGGCGACTCCAACACTGAAGACGTCACCGGGGCGATTATCGACGCACTCACCCTCGCGCCTGCCGCCGTCTAGTTCCAACTTTTCCGCGGAGGCCCCTTCCTAAGCGGGTCCCCAGGGCCCCGACGCGAGCGTGCGAGCGTTGGGAAGGGACCTCCGCGGGCGGCCTGACCGCCGCCGTCGAACATCCACCCATCAGACTTGATCCAAAGAAATTCCACAATGAGGTAGGAATCATGGAACACATCACCACCGGCCACGCGGCGCCGGCACCCAAGACGCGCTGGTACCGGCAACTGTACTTCTGGGTCCTGACCGCCATCGTTGTCGGCATCCTCGTTGGCTGGCTGACCCCGAGTGTGGGCATCGCCATGGAACCCATCGGCACCACATTCGTCGACGCGATGAAGATGCTGATCGGCCCCATCGTCTTCCTCACCATCGTCGGCGGCATCGCCAGCGTCGCCGACCTGAAAAAGGTGGGAATGACGGGCCTGAAGGCCCTCACCTACTTCCAGATCGGCACCATCTGCGCCATGGTCTTCGGCCTGGTGGCCATCAACCTGTTCCGTCTCGGCGACGGGGTCAACGCCGACGCCAGCAAGATCGAAACCTCCGAATCCGCCGCCAAGCTGATCGACGCCGGCCAGCACCAGGAATGGTGGGAATTCCTGACCCACATCATCCCCGAAAGCATGGTGGCACCCTTCGTTGAGGGCAACATCCTGCAGATCATCTTCATCGCCGTCGTCTTCGGCATCGCCCTGAACGCCATGGGCAAGGTCGGCGCCCCCGTGCTCGAGGGCGTGCAGCGCCTCACCGGCGTGATGTTCAAAATCCTGAGCTTCATCATGAAAGCTGCCCCGGTGGGTGCCTTCGGCGCCATGGCCTACGCCGTGGGCAAGTTCGGCGTCTCCTCTCTGACCAGCATGGGCGGACTGATCGCCCTGTTCTACATCACCTCCATCCTGTTCGTAGTGGTGGTCCTCGGCTCGATCATGGCCTTCCTGAAGCTGAATATCTTCAAGATGATCCGCCACCTCAAAGAGGAATACATGCTCATCCTGGGCACCTCCACTGCAGAACCTGCCCTGCCGGGCCTCATGCGCAAGCTCGAGCACGCCGGCGTCAAGAAGGAAACCGTGGGCCTGGTCGTCCCCACCGGGTACAGCTTCAACCTCGACGGCGCCGCCATCTACCTCTCCCTCGCCGCCCTCTACATCGCCCAGGCCACCAACACCGACCTGAGCATCGGCCAGCAGCTGGGCCTGCTCGCCGTCATGCTCCTGACCTCCAAGGGCGCAGCAGGCGTCGCCGGCGGTGGCTTCATCGCACTCACCGCCACGCTCACCACCCTGGGCACCATCCCGGCCGCCGGCATCATGCTGATCTTCGGCATCGACAAGTTCATGTCCGAATGCCGGGCCATCGTCAACTTCACCGGCAACGCCGTGGCCACGCTGTTCATCGCCTGGTGGGACCGCACCCTCGACGCCGACCGCGTCCGCCGGGTCTTCAACGGCGAAACCGTCGAACCGATGCCCACCGAAGACCCGGTCCACCTGGACGAAGTCACCGACATCGACGACGACCTCACCGAATACGGCCACCACGGCCCCAAGCACCCCGCCGCGGAAGAAGACCCAAGGCAGGACCCGGCACCCCGGCACGCCGCCGACGCCGTTCCCCCCACTCCCGCTGAGCGCCGCCCCGCCTACTCGGAATCCGTCTGACATGAACAACACCACCGCCCCGAAAACCCTCCGGACCCTGATCGCGCCCGACAAGTTCAAAGGCAGCCTCACCGCCGCTGAAGTTGCCGACGCCCTGGCCGCCGGGCTTCGTTCAGCACCCGACTTGTCCGGCCGTGCCGGGACGGTGCACTGCGAGCTCCTTCCCCTCGCGGACGGAGGTGACGGCAGCGTCGACGCCGCCGTCGCCTCCGGCTTCACCCGCCACACCGTCACCGTCACCGGCCCCACAGGCCGGCCGGTCCAGGCGGGCATAGCGTTCGACGGCGTGACGGCAGTTGTGGAGGTAGCGAACACCTGCGGGCTGGCACTTCTCCCGCAAGGCAGGCTGGAACCGCTGGACGCATCGAGCCGCGGATTCGGCGAAGCGGTTCTGTTCGCGCTCAGCCTTCGCCCTGCAGAGATCGTCCTGGCCCTCGGCGGCAGTTCCAGCACGGACGGCGGAGTGGGCATGCTCGGCGCACTGGGTTACCGCTTCCTGGACGCGGCGGGCGGAGAGCTCTCCGGCAGCGGGCGGGACCTCGCAAAGATCCGCTCGGTCCGGCATTCGCCCCTTCCGGAACTCGCCGGCATCGAGCTCGTGGCCGCCAGCGATGTCCGCAACCCCCTGACCGGACCGGATGGTGCCGCCGCGGTGTTCGGTCCCCAAAAGGGCGCAGGTCCCCGGGAAGTCGCGGACCTGGACAGCGGCCTGGAGAACCTGATCGCCATGATGGAGGACTCCGGAGTGGCCAATGCCAGGGGCTTTGCGCGACACGAGGGAGCGGGCAGCGCGGGCGGCATCGGCTACGCCTGCCTGCTGCTCGGAGCGAAACAGGTCTCCGGCGCCGACTACTTCCTGGACCTGCTGGACTTCGATCACCGCAAGGACAGCTGCGACGTCGTCATCACCGGCGAAGGCAGCATCGATGAACAGACCCTGGCCGGCAAACTTCCGGCGGCCGTCGCCAGGAGGTCCGCTGGCCGGCCGATCATCGCGGTGGCCGGGAGGTCCCTGCTCCCCAGGGAACGCTGGTCGGAGATGGACCTGGCCCGGATCTATGCCCTGGCGGATTACACGGACCGGGACTCGTCCAGGGACCCCGGGTTGTCCGCCGCACTGCTCGGGGAAATCGGCCGGGATATAGCAACCGGCTTCCAGTAGCGACAAGGACATGAAGAAAGGCTCCGCACCGGCGGCGCCTTTCTTCGTGTGCTTACGCGTTCTCGCGGATGCGGTCTTTCTCACCGGCTTCCTGCAGCCGGGCGAGGTAGGCCCACATCCTGGATTCCTCTGCCTGCACCTGGGGATCAGGGGTCTCGGCCGGCTTTGATTCCGGGCGTCCCTCGGCTTCCCTGGCCGCTTCTTTCCTGTAATTCCGCCATCCCTCACACGATGAATAGCACATCACCGACCTCCTAACAGTGGGTGTACCTCAATCGTCCTCCCATTGCCGGTGGCTGTCGATCAGTCAGGCGAGCCGCTGACGGACGATGTCACTCACTGCCTTGCCGTCGAAGCGGCCTGCCACCCGCGCGGTCACTGGCTTCATCACAGCGCCCATGTGCCGCACCGACAATTCCGTGCCCTCCGCCCGCAGGCCCTCGATGACGTCGTCGACGATGCTTTCCACCTCGGCAGCGGTGAGAGCCTTCGGCAGGTACGCCTCAATGACCTCCGCCTCGGCGATCTCCGCGGCTGCCCGTTCCGTTTCGCCGGCTTCCGTATAGATGCGGGCGGTGTCGCGCCGCTTTGCCGCCTCCTTCTGCAGCAGTGCCGTCACCTGCGCGTCGTCCAGTTCGACAGGTGTCTTCCCGGACTTTTCTCGGGTCTCGATCTCGCCCAGGACGCTGCGCACGGTGCCCAGGGCCACCTTGTTGTGCTCTTTCAGGTGTGCAACGACGTCGCCATGCAGGCGTTCCTTCAGCGTTGTCATGGTGTCCTTCTCTCGCAAGGGGGTGCACTTCCATCGTGGACCAGCCGGAGCGGTACTGCCTAGGTTCCGGCACTGACTCGAGCCGCGTACCGTCCGGGATCACGGTGTTGCCGCGTGTCCTTCTCCGCTGCACGCGGAGTTCGCACATATGTTCTATGTATGGAAGAGGAACATCCGGGTGAACTTGCCGGGCAGATGTCAATCAATGAGCTCCTTGTCGCGATGGGCGAAGCCCCCGTGGAAAGCATGCTGGATCTGGTGGTTCCGGACGACGCGTCAGCCCTGACGGAGGATCCGCCGCCACTGCCAGGGCTGTGATCCGCATGCAAAGGGATGTGCCCCTGTAGCCTTGATTCCTATGGTTTATCTGCAAGTCCCCGGTCCGTCGCTGCCCGAACAATGGTGGGACCGGGTGGCTGCCGGATTCACTCAGACCGCTGTTCCCTCGGTTTCCGTCACCGAGCTCCTGGCCGTGGTGCTCATCGCGGCCGTATTGTCCGTTCCCCGCGCCACCTGGCGCTATTTCGGCCTGCTGGCCACGGTGACCCATGAACTGGGACACGCCTTCGCTGCCCTGACCAGCGGCCAGCGGCTGGGCGGCATCCGCCTGCAGCTGAATCACGGCGGCACCACCACGTCCTACACCCGGGGCCGCGCCGCCGCGGTGTGGTCCGGCTTCTGGGGCTATCCTGTTCCAGGTGTGACCGGCGCCGCACTGGTATGGGCCGGCTTCAGCGGCTGGGGGCCGGCCGCCATGTCCGCCGGGCTGCTGGTCCTGCTGGCATCGCTGATCTTCATCCGCAACGTGGCCGGCGTGCTGATCCTCCTGGCGGCAGTGTTGGGAGTCGCGGCGATGATCATCAATGTGCCCGCCGCGTTCACCGGCCATGTGGCCATCATCCTGGGCCTTGCGCTCCTTGTGGCTGCCGTCCGGGACCTGTTCAAGCTCACCAACGTCCACCTCCGCCGCCGCGACCAGCTCCGCTCCTCGGACGCCTACATCCTCTACCGCGCCACAGCCGTGCCGTCCGGCGTCTGGATCGCGCTGTTCTCCCTGGTGGTCGCGGCCTGCTGGATAGTTGCCTGGCAGCCAATGTCGCAGGTCTTCGGCGCGGCAACATAGTGTGGACCCATGAGTGAGAAGACCAGCACAGTCGAAGCACACAGCAGGGGACGCCATGCCGGGGAACCGAGCAGCACCGAACTGCACGCCGCGGAACCGCGCAGCAAGGACCAAGCAGGCGCGGATCCACACAGCACAAAAGGCGCCTACGTCACCGGCGGCGAGTTCACCCGGGACACCAACTACATCGAGGACCGCATCACCCGGGACGGTACGCCCGGGCCAAACGGTGAACCGGGCTGGCCGGTTGAAGCGGGCCGCTACCGGCTGATAGCCGCGCGGGCGTGCCCCTGGGCCAACCGCACCATCATCGTCCGCCGCCTCCTGGGACTCGAGGACGTCATCAGCCTCGGCCAGCCCGGCCCCACCCACGATGCCAGGTCCTGGACCTTTGACCTGGATCCGGACGGGAAGGACCCGGTACTTGGCATCGAGCGGCTGCAGGACGCCTACTTCAGCCGATTCCCTGACTACCCCCGCGGCATCACGGTTCCTGCAGTGGTGGACGTCGCCAGCGGTGCAGTGGTGACCAACAACTATCCCCAGATCACGCTGGACTTCTCCACGGAATGGACCGAATTTCACCGGCCGGGCGCGCCGCAGCTCTACCCGGAGCACCTGCGCGAGGAAATCGACACCGTCAACAAGCGCGTCTTCACCGAGGTCAACAACGGTGTCTACAGGTGCGGCTTCGCCGGGTCGCAGGAGGCCTACGATGCTGCATATGCGCGGCTCTGGAACGCCATGGACTGGCTCGAGGAACGGCTCGCCGGCCAAAGATACCTGGTGGGTGACACCATCACTGAAGCCGATGTCCGGCTCTTCACCACGCTGGCGCGCTTCGACGCCGTGTACCACGGCCATTTCAAGTGCAACCGGAACAAGCTCAGCGAAATGCCGGCCCTGTGGGCCTACGCACGGGACCTGTTCCAGACGCCCGGCTTCGGGGACACCATTGACTTCGTGCAGATCAAGCAGCACTACTACATCGTTCATGAGGACATTAACCCCACACAGATCGTCCCGGCGGGCCCGGAGCTGTCAGGCTGGCTCACCGCGCACGGGCGGGAGTCCCTGGGCGGCAGCCCCTTCGGTGAGGGAACTCCGCCGGGGCCGGTGAAGGCCGGCGAGGAAGTGGCTGCCGGGCACGGGGCCGCCTAACCCGGCCATGACTGATAACAAGGCCGACATGGCCGAAGAAAAGACCGCACGCCGTTCCTGGCCGCGGAGGTTCTGGCGGTCCTGGTCAGCCATGGTTGCCCGCGCCCTCGCCGCGCCGCGCCTGCAGCTGGCCGCCAAGGCAGGGCTGGCGGCCGGCATCGCTTTCTGGGTGGCGCCCCTCATGCCCGGAGCGGCCGCCCAGTATGCGTACTACGCGCCGCTCGGCGCGCTGGTGGTCATGTACGAGAACGTATCGGGCTCGATGCGGCAGGGAGTCCAGACCCTGGTGGGGCTGGGAGCGGGCATCGGCCTGGCTTTCCTGCTCTTCAGCTTCGGCGCCACGCCGGTGTCAGTGGCTCTGGTGATGGCGCTAGGAGTGCTCCTGGCCGGACTTCCGCGCCTGGGCGCGGGCCGGGACTGGATTCCGACGGCGGCACTCCTGGTGCTGCTGGTAGGCAGGCAGAACCCGGACGATTTCTCCTTTGGCTACCTGCTGCAGATGGGCGTGGGCGTGGTGGTCGGCGTCGCCGTCAACCTGCTGGTGTTTCCGCCCCTGCACTTCAACGCCGCCGCACTGAGCCTCGCGGAGCTGCGGCTTTCGCTTGCACGCCAGCTGCAGGACATGGGGGCGGCGATGCATGAAAAATGGCCGCCCGAACACGAGGACTGGTCGCGCCGCTCCGAGGACCTGGCCCGGTCCGCCCGTTCGGTCCGGGCGGCTGTGGAGAAGGCGGACGCCAGCAGGGCTGCCAACCCGCGGCGCCGGTTCCACCCGCGGGATGTGGACCGGGACTACCGGACCGTCCGGGAACTGGAGCAGATCACCTTCCATATCCAGGACATGACGGAGGTGCTTGCCGACGTCATCTGGAACGAGGACATGCCCTTCACCATCCCGCTCCCCTACAGTGAACCCCTGGCGGAGGCCCTTTTTGCCGTGGGCGAGGTGCTCCGCTCGGAAGAGGAGGACGACGCCGAGAGGCAGGTCGAGCTGTATCAGGCAGCCCGCACTGCGGTCGCCTCCCTCGAGGACCGCACGGCCTCCGAAGAGGCAGAGGCGGGCGCGCCGAGTGCCGCAGGATCAATCCTGCTCAGCCTGCACCGCATCCTCCGCGTCGCAAAGCCCGCCGGCAAGTAACGCCTACAGCGCCGCCACCGACCCGCCGAAGTGCTTACGGCCGGACCGCGGATTCCAGGCAACGTAATCGGACCGCAGCCAGCCGCCGTCACCGGACTCCGCCGTCGAAATGTCCAGTGCCACCCGTGCGGGCAGGAAGACCGGGGCCTCAAACCCGACCTCCCAGCGGAAGCTGTCGCCCTTGACCGAGCCCACATCCGCCAGTGCCCTCGACGCCAGGTACATGCCGTGGGCAATGGACCGGCGCAGGCCCAGGGCCTTGGCGGACAACACGCTCAGGTGGATCGGGTTGAAGTCCCCTGACACGGCGGCGTACGCGCGGCCGGCGTCGACTCCAAGCTGCCAGAGCGCGGTGGGGTCCGGCGCCGAGAAGCCCTGGGGAGCGGCCGGTGCCGAGGCCTTGTCGATGCCCGGCAGGAACACCCCCTTGGCAAGATAGGTGGACACGCCGCACCAGCATGCTGCGTCTTCACCTGGAGTGCCGTCACCTGCGGCGCGGACCTCCACCGCGATATCCACCTGGGTTCCCGCGCGGTGCGCCCGGAGGGCCTCGGCTCTGGCGACTATGTCCAGCGGTTCGGTGAAAGTGACCGGCCTCCGGTACTCAACCACGTTCCGCAGATGGAGCATCCCGAGCAGCGGCAGCGGAAAGTCGTCGCGGCTCATGACGCTCATGGCCACCGGGAACGCCAGCGCATGGATGAACCCGGCCGGCAGCACGTCGCTGGCGGTCTCGCCCAACAGGTGCTGGTATGCCGTGAGGTTTTCGACGTCGGGACGGACTTCCCGGACTTCGTGGCTGACGGCAGGCAGTACGGCGGTGGTGTGCGCGCCCAGGATCCTGCGCCGGGCGGCTATGGCCGCCGCGTTTACATAGAGCTTTGAGAGCGATGGCATCTCCCCCAGGATGAGGGGCTGGGTACCGGTCATGCCCCCACCAGGTTTTGTCCGCATACCCTGAGCACCTCTCCGGAAATGCCGCCGGCCGAATCGCCCGCGAGGAAGGAAATGGCCTCGGCAACGTCGCCCGGCTGCCCGCCCTGCTGCAGGGAATTCAGCCGCCGGGCGATCTCCCGGGTGGCGAAGGGAATCCGTGCCGTCATCTCGGTCTCAATGAAACCGGGTGCCACGGCATTGATCGAACCGCCATACGGGGCCAGCAGCGGCGCGGTGGCCCGGACCATGCCCATGACCCCGCCCTTGGACGCTGCATAGTTCGTTTGCCCGCGGTTGCCGGCTATGCCGCTCGTGGAGGCCACCGAGACGATGCGCGGTGCGGAGCGGAAGTGCTCGGACGCCAGGAGCGCCTCATTGATTCGCAGCTGGGCTGCGATGTTCACCTCAATCACCGAACCCCACCGGGACTGGTCCATGTTGACGAGAAGCTTGTCCCGGGTGATGCCGGCGTTGTGCACCACGATGTCGAGGCGGCCATGGCGGTGCACCGCGTGATCGATGATCCGCTGCCCTGCATTATCGCGCGTGATATCCAGCTGCAGCGCGGTGCCGCGGACCTCGTTGGCGACTTCGGCCAGGTGGTCCCCGGCCGCGGGAACGTCCACCGCCACAATGGTGGCGCCGTCACGGTGCAGTGTCCGGGCAATGGCCGCGCCGATCCCACGGGCCGCACCGGTCACCACCGCGACTTTCCCGGCGTGCGGTGCCTCGGCGTCGTCGGGCAGGCTGCCTCCGCCGGAACTGATCCGGACGAACTGGCCGTCCACGAACGCCGACCGGGCGGAGAGGAAGAAGCGCAGCGCACCCAGCGTCGAGGGCGCTGTGGGACTGACCTCTTCCCCCAGGAGGATGCCGTTGCCGGTGGCTCCGGCACGCAGTTCCTTGGCGAGGGAGCGCAGCAGCCCGTCGACGCCTTGCCGGGCGGCTGCCGTGGCCGGGGTACCGCCGGGCGCGCGCGAGACGGTCACCACCCGGCCGCCGGGGGCAAGGTCGCGAAGCGACGGCGCGATGGCCAGGACCGGCTGCTCCAGGTCGCCGGGCGCCGTGAGGGTGTCGAGGACCAGCACGATTCCGCCCAGCTTTTCCTTGGGAACAGCGTGGCGGCGGACATCGAGCCCCCATGCAAGCAGCGCCGTCGCGATCCCGTCGGCACCCGCTCCGGAGCCGCCCACCAGGAGGGGTCCTTCGATCAGGGGCTGGCCAGGCCGGTAGCGCCGGAGCTCGGCCGGCTGCGGCAGGCCGAGCTTGCGGGCCAGATCGCGTCCGAGGCCATGGTTAACCAGCCGTGCATAGGTGTCAGTCATGGATGTCCCCCGGGGTGGTTCCGTCCGTGTACGCCTCGAGCAACGCAACGACGCCCTGCCCGCCGGCGGCGCAGATGGACACGAGACCCAATGCGGGACGTCCTCCCGCCGTGCCCTTCTCATGCAGCATTTTGGCGAGAGTGGCCACGATGCGTCCGCCCGTGGCAGCGAACGGGTGCCCGGCCGCCAGGGATGATCCGTTGACGTTCAGCCGGGACCGGTCGACCTTGCCGAAGGCACCGTCCAGACCGAGGCGCTCGCGGCCGAACTTCTCGTCCTCCCAGGCGGCGAGTGCGCTCAATACCGTCCCGGCAAAGGCTTCGTGGATTTCGAAGAAGTCGATGTCATCAAGGGTCAGTCCGTTGCGTGCCAGGAGGCGCGGGACGGCGAACACCGGGGCCATGAGCAGCCCGTCCTTGCCGTGGACGAAGTCCACGGCGGCCGCCTCGCCGTCCAGAACGGTAGCGAGCTTGGGCAGGTCGTGCCCGTCGGCCCATTCCTCCGAGGCGAGCAGCACCGTGGAGGCGCCGTCCGTCAGCGGGGTGGAGTTGCCGGCCGTCATGGTGGCTTCCGAGCCGAGGTTCCGGCCGAAGACGGGCTTGAGGGACGCCAGCTTCTCCAGGCTGGTGTCTGGCCGCAGGTTTGAGTCCCGGGTGAGCCCGCGGTACGGCGTCAGGAGGTCATCGAAGAATCCGGCCTCATAGGCCGCTGCGAGGTTCCGGTGGCTGTTAAGGGCGAGCTCGTCCTGGGCCTCGCGGGAAATGTTCCACTGGGCGGTGGTCAGGGCCTGGTGCTCACCCATCGACAGGCCGGTCCGGGGCTCGCCGGTGTTCGGCGCATCCGGGGCCAGGTCCTTGGGGCGCAGGCGGGCAAGGATCTGCAGGCGCTGCGGCAGTGTCTTGGCGCGGCTGAGGTCCAAGAGCACCTCGCGGAGACCTTCACTGACGGCGATCGGAGCGTCGGAGGCGGAGTCCACGCCGCCCGCGATGGCGGAGTCCACCTGGCCGAGTTTGATCTTGTTGGCAAGGCCCAGCACCGTTTCCAGACCCGTGGCGCAGGCCTGCTGCAGGTCATAGGCGGGAGTTTCCGGCGATAGCGCCGAGCCCAGGACTGCCTCGCGCGTCAGGTTGAAGTCCCGGGAGTGCTTCAGCACCGCGCCTGCGGCCACTTCGCCGATGCGCTCCTCCTGCAGGCCGAAGCGCGCGATCAGCCCGTCCAATGCTGCGGTGAGCATGTCCTGGTTGGACGACTTGGTGTAGGCGCCGCCGGTCCGGGCGAACGGGATCCTGTTGCCGCCGACCACCACGGCTTTCCGCACGGTTTGGGGCTGTCCATCCACGGGCATGAGCTATCTCCTTCGATCCGGCTGGTTATCGATACCCAGCGTACCTGATACGCTGGGTATCATGAACTTGATTCCTCCTGCCGCGTCCCCGGGCTCCTCCCCAGAACCTGTGGACGGCCGCGCCTCGCGGTGGCACCTGCACCGGGAAGAACGCCGGCGGGAGCTGATCAAGGCCGCCCGGCGGGCAGTTCATGCACTGGGCAGCGACGCGTCCATGGAGGACATCGCGGCGGCGGCCGGAACGTCGAAGTCAGTGTTCTACCGGTACTTCGGCGACAAGGCCGGCCTGCAGCAGGCGGTGGGGGAAGTGGTGCTGGGACACATGCAGCAGCGCATCAGGGAAGCGGCCCAAAGCGCGCAGACGCCCCGGGAGGGCCTGCTCGCCATGGTCTCGGCCTACCTCCAGATGGCCGAAACCAGCCCCAACGTCTACACGTTCGTGACCCGGTACTCGGCTGTGGAGTCCGACGGCGGCCCCACCTCAATCACGACGGGCGGCGCCCTGGGGCACTTCTTTGACGCCATCGCCGACATGATCGCCACCCCCATGCGGCACCACCTCGGCGAAGGCAAGGAGTCGGTCATCGGCTACTGGCCGAATGCCGCCATCGGCCTGGTCCGCAACGCCGGCGAGCAGTGGCTGGCCAGTCCGGACTCCCCCGCCAAGCCGGACCAGGAAACCATGGCCCGGCAGATCACCGACTGGCTGTGCGTCGGCATTGCGCCGGAACTCAAGGACGCCCAATAGCACCGAACCTGCCAGAGCCAACGATGGACCGGCACCAACGAAGGGATTGACATGACTGAAGTAGCGGACCGCCCGGCGGGCACCACCACCCCTGCGTCGGCGTCCCGGGCGGCAGGCCCATTGCCCGCCGTCGACCTGCCCGCCGTCGACGTCGCGGCCCTCGGTGAGCTGCTCCTGGGCAACTGGGCCGACGTCCGCCGGCAGGCGCGTGACATCGCGGCACGCGAGGAGCTCCACAAGCCGGAAGGGCTTCCCCACACGGAGCACCGGGAACGCACCTTCGGGCAACTGAAGCTGCTCGTGGACAGCGGCGCCGTGCACCGCGCTTTCCCGGCCAGGTTCGGCGGCTCCGACGACCATGGCGGCAACATCGCCGGCTTTGAGGAACTGGTCACCGCAGATCCGTCCCTGCAGATCAAGGCCGGTGTCCAGTGGGGTCTGTTCGGTTCCGCCGTGATGCACCTCGGCACGGAGGAGCACCACGAGAGGTGGCTGCCGGGCATCATGACCCTGGACATCCCGGGCTGTTTCGCTATGACCGAGACCGGGCACGGTTCCGACGTCGCCAGCATCGCCACCACGGCAACCTATGATCCGGACGCGCAGAAGTTCGTGATCCATACCCCCTTCCGTGCCGCCTGGAAGGACTACATCGGCAACGCCGCCATCGACGGCCTCAGCGCCGTGGTCTTCGCCCAGCTGGTCACGCGCGGGGTGAACCACGGCGTGCACGCGTTCTACGTGGACCTGCGTGATCCCGCCACCAAGGAGTTCCTGCCGGGAATAGGCGGCGAGGACGACGGCGTGAAGGGCGGGCTCAACGGCATTGACAACGGCCGGCTGCACTTTGACCATGTCCGGGTCCCCCGGACCAACCTGCTCAACCGCTACGGCGACGTCGACCCCGACGGCAACTACACCTCGCCCATCGCCAGCCCCGGGCGCCGTTTCTTCACCATGCTCGGCACGCTGGTACAGGGCCGGGTGAGCCTGGACGGCGCCGCCGTGGCCGCATCGAAGCTCGCACTCAAGACGGCCATCACGTACGCAACGGAACGCCGGCAGTTCAACGCCTCGTCCCCCGTCGAGGAGGAGGTGCTGCTGGACTACCAGAGGCACCAGCGCCGGCTCTTCACCCGGCTGGCCACCACCTACGCGGCCGGCTTTGCTCACGAACAGCTGCTGGAAAAGCTGGACGACGTCTTCTCCGGCACCCACGACTCCGACGAGGACCGCCAGGACCTGGAAACCCTGGCCGCTGCATTGAAGCCGCTGAGCACCTGGCACGCACTGGACACCCTGCAGGAATGCCGCGAAGCCTGCGGCGGCGCCGGTTTCCTGATCGAAAACCGCTTCGCCTCGCTGCGCGCCGACCTCGACGTCTATGTGACCTTCGAGGGCGACAACACCGTGCTGCTGCAGCTCGTGGCCAAGCGGCTGCTGGCCGACTACGCCAAGGAGTTCCGCAGTGCCACGTTCGGCGTGCTGGCCCGGTACGTGGTCAACCAGGCCGCAGGTACGGCTGTGCACCGGACCGGCCTGCGCCAGGTGGCCCAGTTCGTGGCTGACAACGGCTCCGTCCAAAAGGCCGCCATCGCCCTCCGCGACGAGGAAAGCCAGCGCGCACTGCTCACCGACCGCGTCCAGACGATGGTTGCCGAGGCCGCCTCCGCCCTCAGGGGAGCCGGCCGGCTGCCCCAGCGCGAGGCGTCGGCCCTCTTCAATCAGCACCAGGACGAGCTCATCGATGCCGCCAGGGCACACGCCGAACTCCTGCAGTGGGAGGCCTTCACCGAGGCCCTGGGCAAGGTTGCGGATCCGGGCACCAGGACGGTGCTGACCTGGCTCCGCGACCTGTTCGGGCTGTCCCTCATCGAGAACAACCTTTCGTGGTACCTGATGAACGGCAGGCTCTCGATGCAGCGGGCCAGGACGGTGGGCGGCTACATCAACCGGCTGCTGGTCAAACTCCGCCCGCATGCCCTCGACCTCGTGGACGCCTTCGGCTACGGCCCCGCCCACCTGCGCGCCGCCATCGCCACCGGCGCCGAGAAGGTCCGGCAGGACGAGGCACGCGAGTACTACCGGGTGCAGCGGGCCAGCGGAACGGCGCCCGTACCGGAGAAGTCACTCCCGCAGCGGCGGTAATCCCCAACCGCCAGCTAAAAAGTCCGACGGCGGGCCCTCCCAAGGAGGGTCCCGCCGTCGGGCGTTAATCAGGTGATGCTAGTTGAGGACTGAACGGTAGACGTCAAGCGTGGTCTGGGTGATCGACTCCCAGGAGAAGTGCTCCTCGGCACGCTTGCGGCCGGCCTGGCCCATGGCACGGGCCCGTGCCGGGTCCGACACAACCTCCGTCAGGGCCGCAGCGAACTCGCTGACGAACTTCTCCGGATCCAGCGGAGTGCCGGTCCCGTCGGTCACCTGTTCGAGCTCCACCAGCAGGCCGGTCTCGCCGTGGTTGACCACCTCGGGGATGCCGCCGGTGGCGCTGGCCACTACGGCGGCGCCGCAGGCCATTGCCTCAAGGTTCACGATGCCCAGCGGTTCGTAGATGGACGGGCAGGCGAAAACGGTGGCGTGGCTGAGGACCTGGATCAGCTCATTACGGGGAAGCATTCGCTCGATCAGCACCACGCCACTGCGCTGGCTCTGCAGCTCCTCGATCAGCCGGGCGGTCTCTGCTGCGAGTTCGGGGGTGTCCGCTGCGCCAAGGCAGAGGACCAGCTGCACGTCCGCGGGAAGCTTGGCGGCCGCCCGCAGCAGGTACGGGACACCCTTCTGCCGGGTGTTGCGGCCGACGAACACCACGCTGGGGCGGGCGGGGTCGATGCCGAGGGCGCGGATGGCGTCGTCGTTCTCGTCGCGGTTCCACAGGCTCACGTCGATGCCGTTGTGCACCACCTTGACCTTGGCCGGGTCAACCTCGGGATAGCTGCGCAGGATGTCCTGGCGCATGCCCTCGGACACGGCGATGATGGCGGCCGCGGCCTCATATGCGGTTTTCTCCACCCACGAGGACAGGGCGTAGCCGCCGCCCAGCTGCTCAGCCTTCCACGGCCGCAGCGGTTCCAGGCTGTGGGCGCTGAGCACGTGCGGAATGCCGTGCAGCAAGGACGCCAGGTGGCCGGCCATGTTGGCGTACCACGTGTGCGAATGCACCAGATCCGCTCCGGCAACGTCAGGGACGATGCGCAGGTCCACGCCGAGGGTCTGCACGGCGGCGTTTGCTGCCCCCAGGTCCTCGGGCACCGAGTAGGAGGTCACGGCCGCGCCATGGTAGTCGGCATCGCGGGGCGCACCAAAGGCACGCACCTGCAGGTCGACATGTTTGGCCAGGACCCGGCTCAGCTCGGCAACGTGGACACCCGCGCCGCCGTAGATTTCGGGCGGAAACTCTTTAGTCACAATGTCTATTCGCACGTTACCCAAGGTAGTCGTTACGGTTGAACTGTTCTAGTGTGAAGAAAGTCCGGACAAACCGGATTTTTTGGGGAGATACGAAGGCGTACAGGAGCGATCATGCCGTCAACAAAGAAAGTCCTCGCCATTGTCCTCGCAGGGGGCGAGGGAAACCGACTGATGCCGCTGACGGCAGACAGGGCCAAACCTGCTGTGCCCTTCGCCGGCAGTTACCGGCTCATCGATTTCGCGCTGTCCAACCTCGTGAACTCCCGCTACCTCCAGATCGTGGTCCTGACGCAGTACAAGTCGCACAGCCTTGACCGCCACATTTCCGAGACTTGGCGCATGTCCACCCAGCTCGGCAACTACGTCGCTTCCGTTCCGGCCCAGCAGCGTGTGGGCAAGAGCTGGTTCCTGGGCAGCGCCAACGCGATCTACCAGTCCCTGAACCTGATCCACGACGCGAACCCGGACATCGTCGTCGTGGTGGGCGCAGACCACGTGTACCGCATGGACTTCTTCCAGATGGTCGAACAGCACGTCAAGAGCGGCGCCAAGGCCACCGTGGCCGCCGTCCGCCAGCCCCTGAACATGGCCAACCAGTTCGGCGTCATCGAGGTGGACCCCGAAGATCCGCAGAAGATTGCCGCGTTCGTGGAGAAGCCCGCGTCCACTCCCGGCCTGGCCGCGGACCCCACCCAGTTCCTCGCCTCCATGGGCAACTACGTCTTCGACGCCGACGCCCTGGTGGATGCGCTCCACGTGGACGCCGAACGCCTCGACACCAAGCACGACATGGGCGGGGACATCATCCCCTACTTCGTCAACCAGGGGCAGGCCGGCGTCTACGACTTCACCCTCAACGACATCCCCGGCTCCACCGAGCGGGACCGGACGTACTGGCGCGATGTGGGGACCATCGATTCCTTCTACGAAGCGCACATGGACCTGATCTCGCCGCTGCCGGTGTTCAACCTGTACAACTCCGAATGGCCGATCTACACCCGCCAGAGCATTTCCCCGCCCGCCAAGTTCGTCCGCGGTGACAACAACACCGTGGGCACGGCCCTGGATTCCATCGTCGCCAGCGGTGTGGTCATCTCCGGCGGCGTCGTGGAGGGCTCAGTGCTCTCCAACGATGTCTACGTCGGCACCGCCAGCCGGGTCATCGACTCAGTACTGATGGACAAGGTGCACATCGGCGAAGGTGCAGTGGTGCGCCGGGCCATCATCGACAAGAACGTCAAGGTCCCCGCCGGTGCCGCCATTGGCCTGGATCCGGACTTGGACCGGGCACGTGGCTTCAAGGTGACGGAATCCGGCATCACGGTGCTCTCCAAGTACCAGGCCGTTCCCGAGCCGGACGAAGCCGAACGTGCACTGTCCGCGGCGAACCTGCACCTGGTGCCCGAGGGGATCAAGGCCGCCACCGAACACTTCCCGGATGCCCGCAGCTCCGTGGAGCAGGTGGGCAAGGTTCATGCCGCGGCTGTCGGTGCGGACTCCCCGTCCCAGCATTCCGCCGGTTCCTGACCCGGGTTCCATCGCGGACCGGTAGCCGGCAGCTGCGGGTTCCGCCAGCTGCCGGCTCCGCTGACTTCCGAGGCAGGCCTGACGCTCCACAGGCTGTAAAATCAGACCAATGAGCTCCGCCGATCTGACGCCTGAAGAGATTCAGGCCTGCCTCAAGGTTTTGAACACCATCCACGTCTATGACGAGGAGCACCCCGACTACGTGTCGGTGCGCCGCGCCACCGGCAAGATGTTCAAAGCGGTCAAGCGGCACCGCCGCGTCACCAAGCGCGACCAGATCGCCGAAGCCGACCGCGCCGTCATTGCCCTCACCGCCACCGCCGCACCCGACCGGATCGACGACGAGACGCGCGGCAACAAGCTCGCCCCTTCCGCCACGGGGAACATCGCCGGCCACCTCATCAGGTCCCGGCCCTGCTACATCTGCAAGCAGCACTACACACAAGTGGACGCCTTCTACCACCAGCTGTGCCCCGAATGTGCGGCGTTCAGCCATTCCAAGCGGGATGCCCGCACCGACCTCACCGGCCGGCGTGCGCTCCTGACCGGCGGCCGTGCCAAGATCGGCATGTACATCGCCCTGCGGCTGCTGCGCGACGGCGCGCACACCACCATCACTACGCGCTTCCCCAAGGATGCCGCGCGCCGGTTCGCCGCCATGGAGGACAGCGGGGACTGGCTGCACCGGCTGAAGATTGTCGGCATCGACCTCCGCGACCCCTCCCAGGTCATGGCCCTCACCGATGACCTCAACGCCGCCGGGCCGCTGGACATCATCATCAACAACGCTGCCCAGACAGTGCGCCGCTCCGGCAACGCCTACAAGCCGCTGGTGGATGCCGAGGATGAGCCGCTCCCCGCAGCCCTGCAGGCAGCCAACGGGGGCCCGGAGCTGGTCACCTTTGGCCACGCCCACGACAAGCACCCGCTCGCCATCGCCAGCAGCGTCACGGAGCACCCGGTCCTGGCCGGGGACGCTGTCACGTCCCTTGCCCTGTCCACTGGCTCGGCGTCTCTGGAGCGGATCGCGGCCGGCACAGCCATCGACGCCGGCGGACTGGTCCCGGACCTCGCCACCATCAACAGCTGGACGCAGGTGGTGGACGAGGTGGACCCGCTGGAGATGCTCGAGGTGCAGCTGTGCAACGTCACCGCACCGTTCCTGCTGGTCAGCCGGCTGCGCGACGCCATGAAACGGTCCACCGCGCGGCGCAAGTACATCGTCAACGTCTCCGCCATGGAGGGCCAGTTCTCACGGGCCTACAAGGGACCCGGACACCCGCACACCAACATGGCCAAGGCTGCGCTGAACATGATGACCCGGACCAGTGCTCAGGAAATGCTGGAAACGGACGGCATCCTCATGACCGCCGTCGACACCGGCTGGATCACCGACGAACGCCCGCACTACACCAAAGTCCGGCTCATGGAAGAAGGCTTCCACGCGCCCCTGGACCTGGTGGACGGCGCAGCGCGGGTCTACGACCCCATCGTCATGGGCGAAAACGGCGAAGACCAGTACGGGGTGTTCCTGAAGGACTACAAGCCCAGCCCCTGGTAGCGGCCCCAGCGGCACCCCGCGGCCGTTCTGTACCTCGCCGCGTGTCATGGACTCCCGGCTGCCCCCATGGTTTCGTAGCATGGGTCCATGACTAGCGCATCACAGGACAGGACATCACAGGACCGCGCTCCGCAGGACGGAAAACTCAGCTTCGACGAGTGCTGGGACCTGCTGGCCGCTTCGGTGGTCGGCAGGCTCGCCATTATCGTGGACGGGCATCCGGAGATTTTTCCCGTCAATTTCGTCATCGAACGGCGCAGCATCATGTTCCGCACCGGGGGCGGGACCAAGCTGTGGGAAACCGCCAGGGAATCCGCGGCTGCGTTCGAGATTGACGGCTACGATGCGGGCACGCAGGAGGCGTGGAGCGTGACGGCACGCGGCACCACCTCCGTCGTGGACAGTGATGTGGAGCAGGCCGCGGCGGACGCACTGGGCCTGGAACCGTGGGAGCCCGGCGAGAAGTCCCACTATGTCCGCCTGACACCCCAGGTGCTGACGGGCCGCCGCTTCAAAGTTGCTGCCCCGCACATCTGGAGCACCAGGCTGGAGGACCAGCGCAGGGCGTCGTTCGAGTAGCGGGCTGCCGAGGCCGCTTGCCGGCTTGCCGGCAGATTCAGCCCGGCGGATTCTTCACTCTTTGAAGCCCGCAGCATGCCAGCGTAGGCTCTGGTCCATGACGAACGTGCAGCCCACTGACGCTTCCCAACATTCCGTCGAGCACCTCGACTCCGGCCAGTGCTGGGCCCTGCTCCGGCAGGTCTCCGTGGGCCGGCTGGCCGTGTGGGTTGATGACCACCCCGACATCTTCCCGCTCAACTACACCGTTGACCACGGCACCCTGGTGTTCCGAACCGGGGAAGGCACCAAGCTCGGCGGCGCTCTCGGGGAAGCCCCGGTGGCACTGGAAGCCGACGGCGTTGACGCCGATTCCGGAATGGCCTGGAGCGTGGTGGTCAAAGGCAAGGCGGCAGCCCTCAAGGGCACCGAGGAGATCCTGGATTCCGCGTCCCTGTTCCTGTTCCCGTGGCAGGCAGGGCAGAAGGACCACTTCGTCCGCATCACACCGGACTCGGTCACCGGCAGGCGGTTCAAGGTCACCCCGCCGCTCACCTGGTGGACCCAGCTCAGCGGCGCGGTTAAGTCCTCGCCGGAGTAAGCCTCAGGCCAGGCGGGTGATCTCCACGCTCACGCTCAAGTTGGAGCCTCCGCCGCCGGACAGGATGCCCTTCAGCGGCGGTACGTCCCGGTAGTCGCGGCCACGGGCCACCGTCACATGGAAGTCGCCCGCCGGCTTGTGGTTGGTCGGGTCCCAGCTGCGCCACTCGCCGTCCCACCATTCCAACCACGCGTGGGACTGACCGGCCACCGTCTCGCCGATGTCCGCCGTCGAACGCGGATGCAGGTAGCCCGAGACATACCGGGCCGGGATGCCGCAGCTGCGCAGGGCGCCAATGGCGAGGTGGGCCAGGTCCTGGCACACGCCCTGGCGCTGTGTCCAGGCTTCCTCGGCGTTGGTGGTCACGCCCGTGGTGCCCTTCATGTAGGTCATTTCGCCGCGCATCCAGTCGAAGATCGCCATTGCCGCCTCGTGCGGATTCTTGCCCTTGACCACGCCGGGGAGAAGGCCAAGGACTTCCTCCCCAGGGCCGGTCAGCTGTGACTGCGGCACCCAGTCGCTGAACTGGTTGAGTGTCTCCGGGGAGGCGAGGTCGTCCCAGCCCACAATGTCGGCCTCGGAGGGAACCCGAACCACCCGGTGGACCTCCACCGTGGTGGTGGAAAGCACTTCCAGGCTTTCGTGCGGCACCTGCATGTCGAACGCGGTGACCTTGGTGCCCCAGTAGTCCCGGTAGTTGCTGACGGCCGCCTGTGACGGCGTGACCTTCATGGAGGACTCCAGCACCACCTGCTGGGGGTCCGTCAGGGGGGTCATGCGGGCCTCGTTGTAGGAGAGCGTGACGCGCCGCTTGTACTTGTAGCCGGTCCGGTGGACGATGCTCAGCCGGGTCATGAAACTTCTCCCACCCAGGCCAGTTCATCCGCCTGATTGAAGTACTTACGGGAAATGGCGTCCGACGCCTGCGCAACGGCCTTCTGCACGCGCTCCATGTGCTCCGGCAGTTCGGACATGAGGTCGTCGGTGCGGTGGAACTCCAGGAAGGTGCGCGCCTGGCCCACGATCCGGCGGGCGTCGTTGATGAAGCCGACGCGCTGCGCCGTGGGGTCCAGCTTGGCCAGGCAATCGTCCGCGTCGCGCAGGGCGTAGACGATGGAGCGCGGAAAGAGCCGGTCCAGCAGGAGGAACTCGGCCGCGTGCTGGTCGCCGAAGGCGGCACGCCGGGTCCGCAGGAAGGATTCGTAGGCGCCGGCGCAGCGGAGCATGTTCACCCAGGACATGCCTGCGGAGAGGACATCACGGGTGGAGAGCATCCGGGCGGTCATGTCGGCCCGCTCCAGCGAACGGCCCAGCGCCAGGAAGAGCCAGCTGTCGTCGTGGCTGACCGTGGTGTCGGCCAGGCCGCTGACCATCGCTGTCCGCTCGAGCACCCAATGGCAGAAGCGGTAGGTGCCCACCACGTCCTTGCGGTGCTGGTTCAGCCCGTAGTAGGTGGTGTTCAGGCTTTCCCACAGGCCGGACGAGACCGTCTCACGGGCGCGCCGGGCGTTCTCCCGGGCAGCACCGAGGGACCCCGCAATGGAGGTGGCGCTGTGCTTGTCATAGGCGAGGGCGTGGAGCAGTTCCTCCAGCCCGAAGTCCTCGCTCTGCGGGCGCGCGCCCATGACTCCCAGGAGTTCACGGGCCACGCTGCGCCGCTCCTCCGTGGGGAGGTGGTTCAGGCGCTCCAGGTGGACGTCGAGGATGCGGGCGGTGCCGTCGGCCCGCTCAACATAGCGGCCGATCCAGAACAGCGACTCGGCAATTCGGCTAAGCATTCGCGGGTACCTCCTGCGGGTCAGAAATCTGCTGCTGCTGCTGTTCCGACTGCCGGTCGCGCCAGTTGCTCTCGACCGGCCACACGGAGACCCGCTCGCGGACGGTAACGGACTGCCGCGGCACCCGTTCCACCGGCACCTGCGGGGAACCGGCCAGCACCCAGGTGTCCTTCGAACCGCCGCCCTGGCTGGAATTAACGATCAGCGACCCCTCCTTCAGGGCTACGCGGGTCAGCCCGCCGGGCAGCACCCAGACGTCGTCGCCGTCGTTGACCGCGAACGGCCGGAGGTCGACGTGCCGGGGGCCGAACTTGTCACCGCTGAGCGTGGGCACGGTGGAGAGCTGCAGCACAGGCTGGGCGATCCAGCCGCGGGGATCGGCGATGATGCGCTTGCGCAGCGCGTCCAGCTCGTCCTTGGACGCGTCCGGGCCGATCACCAGGCCCTTGCCGCCGGAGCCGTCCACGGGCTTGACCACGAGTTCGTCCAGCCGGTCCAGGACGTGCTCACGGGCCTCGCTCTCCTCCAGCCGGAAGGTGTCCACGTTGGCGATCACCGGTTCCTCACCCAGGTAGTAGCGGATCAGGTCCGGAACGTAGCTGTAGACGAGCTTGTCGTCCGCCACGCCGTTGCCCACCGCGTTGGCGATGGTGACGCCGCCGGCGCGGGCGGCATTGACCAGTCCGGGGCAGCCGAGCATGGAGTCGGAGCGGAACTGCAGGGGGTCGAGGAAGTCGTCGTCGATCCGCTTGTAGATGACGTCCACGCGCTGTTCGCCTGCGGTGGTGCGCATGTACACGCGGTTGCCGCGGCAGATGAGGTCACGGCCCTCCACGAGCTCCACGCCCATGAGGCCTGCCAGCAGGGTGTGCTCGAAGTAGGCGCTGTTGAACACGCCGGGGGTCAGCACCACCACCGTGGGGTCGTCCACGCCCGACGGCGCCGTCTTGCGCAGGGCGGACAGCAGCCGTCGCGGGTACTCCTCCACCGGCCGGATGGGCTGCTGGCCGAACGCTTCCGGCAGGCCCTTCGCCATGGCCCGGCGGTTCTCCAGCACGTAGCTCACACCGGACGGCACACGGACGTTGTCCTCCAGGACCCGGAACGTCCCCGCGGCGTCGCGCACCACGTCGATGCCGGAGATGTGCACGCGCACCCCACCGGCAGGTTCGAAGCCGTGCACGGCACGGTGGAAATGTGCGCTGGTGGTGATCAGCTGGCGCGGGATCACGCCGTCGGACACCACCGTCATCTTGTCGTAGACGTCGTTCAGGAAGGCCTCAAGGGCGCGGACCCGCTGGGCGACGCCGCGCTCCAGCACGTCCCATTCGCTGGCGGGGATGACGCGCGGGACGATGTCCAGCGGAAACGGCCGCTCCTCCCCCGCGAAGTCAAAGGTCACGCCTCGGTCCAGGAACGTCCTCGCCATCGAGTCCGCCCGCGCGCTGACGTCCGCCAGGGACAGCTGCCGCAGGGCGCCCGCAACCTGGCCATACGACTGGCGTGCCTTTTGCCCGGGGGCAAACATCTCGTCGTAGGCGCCGGTGCGGCCGGCGGCCTCGGAGTAATCCTGGAATAGGTCAGACATGGGCAATAGCCAACCACCTTTTTGTTGCGAATTCATTTCCCGTTCCGCCCTGGCGTGTTGGCGGGACTCCCGGTTGGTCTTTGGCGCCGGCGTCCGGCAAGGTTGGGAGGTGCCAGACTTCCGACTCCCGACGCCGCTGCTGCCGCAGTTGCGCGGGATGACGCATCAGAACCTTACCCGGATTCTGCCCGGCCTGTTGACCGCTGTGGTGGCGCTGGCCTTCGCATTCGCCATCCACGCTGCCGTTCCGGCGCTTCCGGCCATGACCCTGGCCGTGGTGCTCGGCCTGCTGGCAGCCAACCTGCCCGGCACGGCGGTGTGGACTGCCGGCCGTGCCCGGCCCGGGTTGGACTTCGCCGGCAAGCACCTGATGCGCGCCGGCATCGTGCTGCTCGGGCTGAAGGTGAGCCTCGCGGACGTGCTGGGCCTGGGCTGGCTGGCCCTCCTGCTCATCGCGGGCGTGGTGGTGGCCAGCTTCGCCGGCACCTACGGAATTTCCCGGCTGTTCCGCCTTCCCGCCGACACGGCGCTGCTGGTGGCCACCGGGTTTTCGATTTGCGGCGCCTCGGCGATCGGGGCGATGGCCGCGGTGCGGCGGATCAGCCACCGGGACACGGTCCTGCCCGTGGCGCTAGTGACGCTGTGCGGAACGCTGGCCATCGGCGTGCTCCCGCTGCTGGTCCATCCGCTGCAGCTGGGCACCGAGGCCTTCGGTGCCTGGATCGGCGCCTCCGTCCACGACGTCGGGCAGGTGGTGGCCACAGCGCAAACCGCAGGCCCGGCGGCACTGGCCCTCGCCGTCGTCGTCAAACTCACCCGGGTGATCCTCCTGGCTCCCATGGTGGCCATAGCGGGGGCAGAGCAGAGGCTCCGGCACCGCCGGGAGGCCGGCCGGACCGGCGGTCCCACCCCGGGGAGGCCTCCGATCATCCCGCTGTTCGTGGCCGGATTCGTGGCGATGGTGGCGCTCCGCTCCAGCGGCTGGCTCTCCGCCGGCTGGCTGGAGGCCGCTGCCGGCTTACAGGACGTGCTGCTGGGAGCTGCCCTCTTCGGGCTGGGGTCGGCGGTGCGGATCCGGACCCTGCTGCACACCGGGGCGCGGGCCGTGCTGGCTGCCCTCGCGGCATGGGTTCTGATTGCTGTCCTCGGGCTGGCGGCCGCGCTGCTCATGGTCCAGTAGCGCGCTGTATCCGGCAGCCCGTGATTCAATAGCCCGCGTGATTCAATAGCTGGGTGCCGAACCAGAATCTCCAGCGCCGCGAAGCGGCAGAGCGGTCCGCCCTGATCACCACCCACAGCTACGACGTCTCGCTCGATGTCCGCGGCGCCCCGGATCCGGACACGGCCGGCTACACGAGCCGTAGCACCATCGCATTCTCGGCGGCGCAGCCCGGAGCATCCACCTTCCTGGACTTCATCGCCGGTGACGTGCACAGCGTGCTCCTGAACGGCGCGGAGCTGGCTGTGCCGGAGGTGGTGGACGGGGCACGGATCCGGCTGGACAACCTGCAGGCTGAGAACCGGGTGACGGTCACCGGAACTGCCCTGTACAGCAGCTCGGGCGAGGGCATGCACCGGTTCTTCGACCCGGCCGACGGCCAGTGCTACCTCTACACCCAGTACGAACCCGCCGATGCCCGCCGGGTCTTCGCGAACTTCGAACAGCCCGACCTCAAGGCCCGGTTCACCTTCTCCGTCACCGCACCGGCAGGCTGGGAAGTGGCCTCCAACGGCGCCGAGGCAGCACGCCTGCCGCTGGCGGACGACGCCGGGGCGTGCCGCTGGGATTTCCAGCCCACCCTGCCCATGTCCACCTACATCACTTCGGTGCTGGCCGGTCCCTACTTCAAGGCCGAGGACCGCTGGAGCAGGACGGACGACGGCGGAGCCCGCCTTGACGTGCCGCTGGCACTTTACTGCCGGGCCTCCATGGCGCCCTCGTTCGACGCCGCCGAACTGTTCAGGCTCACCAAGCAGGGGCTGGAATTCTTCAACGGGCTGTTCGACTATCCGTATCCCTGGGGCAAGTACGACCAGGCGTTCGTGCCCGAATACAACCTCGGGGCCATGGAAAATCCCGGCCTGGTCACCTTCACCGAGAACTATGTCTTCACGTCCCGCGCTGCAGATTCCCAGTACCAGGGCCGCGCCAACACGCTCCTGCACGAGATGGCGCACATGTGGTTCGGTGACCTTGTGACCATGCAGTGGTGGGACGACCTGTGGCTGAAGGAATCCTTCGCGGACTACATGGGCACGCTCGGCGTGGACCGCGCCACGGACTGGGAGACCGCGTGGGTCAACTTCGCGAACAACCGCAAGGGCTGGGCCTACGTCCAGGACCAGTTGCCTACCACCCACCCGATCGTGGCGGACATCCCGGACCTCGAGGCGGCCAAGCAGAACTTCGACGGCATCACCTACGCCAAGGGCGCCTCCGTCCTGAAGCAGCTCGTGGCCTACGTCGGCTTCGACGCCTTTATCGCCGGCTCGCGGCAGTATTTCCGGGACCACGAGTACGGCAACACCACGCTGGCGGACCTGCTCGACGCCTTGAGCGCGGCGTCCGGCCGCGACCTCGCCACCTGGGCCAGGCAGTGGCTCCAGACCTCCGGGATCTCCACGCTTCACGCCGAGGTGGAGCCGGCTGCGGCCGCCGACGGGCAGGCCGTCCTGGAGCGCGTCACCCTGCTGCAGGATGCTGCCGATCCTGTCACCGGCCGCCAGGAGCCCCGGCCGCACCGGCTGCGCCTCGGCCTGTACAACTTCGACGGCACCGGCGCGCTGGTCCGGACCGATTCCGTGGAGACCGACCTGAGCGGCGAAGCCCAGGACATCGAGGCCCTGTCCGGGAAGGCCAGGCCGGCCCTGCTGCTGGTCAATGACGATGACCTGAGCTACGCCAAGGTCCGCCTCGACCCCGTATCGGAAGCCACCGTCCGTGCCTCGCTGGATCGGATCACCGATCCCATGGCCCGCGCGCTGTGCTGGTCAGCTTTGTGGAACTCAGCCCGGGACGGCATCTCCCCGGCTTCGCACTATGTGGACGCCGTGCTCCGGTTTGCCTCCGCCGAATCCGGCATCGGCGTCCTGTTGAACATCCTGGGCAGCGCCACCATGGCCCTGGAGCAGTACGTTCCGGCCGGGCAGCGGGATGCCCTGCGGAAGTCCTTTGCCGAGGGTGTGGTGCAGGAACTCCATGCGGCGGAACCCGGCTCCGACCAGCAGCTGGCCTGGGCCAGGACGCTCGCCACGGTCAGCCGGACCGAGGGCAGCACGGCCGGGCTCCTGAGCGGCCTGCTGGACGGCAGTGAGCGGGTGCCGGGGCTGGCGGTGGACGCCGAGCTCCGCTGGAGCCTGTGGCACGCGCTGGCGGCCCGCGGCCTGGCCACGGAGCAGGAACTCGACGCCGAACTGGCAAGGGACACCACAGCCTCCGGCCGGGCCGGGCATGCCACGGCGCTGGCCGCCCGGCCCGAGGCAGCGGTCAAGGCCGCGGCCTGGGATGCCGCAGTGCGCGGCAGGGAGCTGTCCAACCAGCTGCTCAGCGCCACCATCGCCGGATTCAACACGGCCCCGGAGGAGCTGCTGGACCCGTTTGTGGAGCCCTACTTTGCGTGCCTGGAAGGCGTGTGGGCGGAGCGGAGCATCGAAATCGCCAGCCGGATTGTCCGCGGTCTCTACCCGGCGGTCCGGGACCTGGGCACAGCGGGAAATCCGGAGGACCATCCCGTGGTGGCGCGCACCGACCGCTGGCTCGCCGAGCACCCTGATGCCCCGCGTGCCCTGCGCCGGATCGTCATCGAACAGCGGAGCCACCTGCACCGGTCCCTGACGGCGCAGGCGGTGCCGGTTAAAACCGCATCGGTTGCTCCGTAGATGCCCTTTTGACCGCTCAGAACGGCACCTACGGAGCAGTCGATGGGAACGCTCGATCCGTTTCAGGGCACCCGGTGCAGCCACGCCTCCGTGCCGAACTTTGACGCGACGCGTTCACCGGCGGTCTGCAGCTCCTGGGCCCTGATCTCCGACGGCGTTGCGCCGTAGCGCTCGGCGAACACCTCCATCATGGCCGCCACGATTGCGGTCCGGGCCAGGCCGGTCTGGCGGCGCAGCGGATCCACGCGCTTCTTGGCGCTCGTGGTGCCCTTGTCTGAGAGCTTTTCCTTGCCGATCCGGAGCACGTCCACCATTTTGTCGGCATCGATGTCGTAGCTCATGGTCACGTGGTGCAGCATTCCACCGTTGGCCAGCCGCTTCTGGGCAGCGCCGCCGATCTTGCCCTGGCTGGTGGCGATGTCGTTCAGCGGAACATAGAAGGCGTCGATGCCGAGTTTCTTCAGGGCGGCCATGACCCACGCGTCGAGGAATGCGTAGGAATCCGCAAAGCTGATGCCGTCCACGAGGGTCTGCGGCAGGTAGAGCGAGTACGTGATGCAGTTGCCCGCCTCCATGAACATCGCTCCCCCGCCGCTGATGCGGCGGACCACGGTGATGCCGTGCCGGGACACGCCGTCGGGATGCACCTCATTGCGGTAGGACTGGAAGCTGCCGATCACCACCGACGGTTCCTCCCAGTCCCAGAAGCGGATGGTGGGGTTCCGGCGGCCCGCGCCGACCTCCTCGGTGAGCACCTCGTCCAGGGCCACGTTCAGATGCGTGGGGAGCACTGTGGGAGGGATGATGTTCCAGTGGTGGTCAGTCCATGCGGTGGCCTTGGCCAGCGCCCGTCGGACGGCGATGGCCACGGCGTCGGCCGAGAACCCGAACAGTACGGCGTCCTCGGGGAGGGAGGCCTCTACAGCGGCGGCGATGTCGGCCGCCGTCGAACTTTCCGGCAGTCCCGTCAGGGCCGCGTTGATGGCCAGCAGCGCCTCATCCGGTTCGAGGAAGAAGTCGCCGCTCAGGGACACGTCTGCCAGGGCGCCGTCCGCGATGTCGAGGTCCACCACTACGAGCTTGCCTCCCGGGACCTTGTACTCACCGTGCAGCCGCGGGGCGGCCTCCTCGTTTGCAGAACCTGGCGTGGCAGTCATGCCTTCCATCCTGCCCCACAAACGCAAAAAGCCCGCACCGTTGCCGGTGCGGGCTTTCCAAAGAACCTTGGGGAGAAGTGAATTACTTCTTGCCGCCGAAGCCCTTGAAGCGAGCGTTGAAGCGCTCGACGCGGCCAGCGGAGTCCATGATGCGCTGCTTGCCCGTGTAGAACGGGTGGGACTCGGAGGAGATTTCGACGTCGATGACCGGGTAGGTGTTGCCGTCTTCCCACTCGATGGTCTTCGAGGAAGACACGGTGGAGCGGGTCAGGAACTTCGTGCCGGAGGCCAGGTCGTTGAAAACAACAGCTTCGTACTTCGGGTGGATCTCAGACTTCATAATGGGACCTTTGTTCACGCAGCTGGATTTTGCCAGCTGCCAGGTATGAATGGGATGGTTTCCGCCGTGCCCCGGCCGGCCATAGGACGGCGAAAAACACAGTGGAACCAGCTATCAATCATAGCGGATGCTGGCGGAAACCAACGAACCGGCCCCTCCGGCGGGTGCAGCTTCCTCGTCCCGACTGCCGAATCTGCTTCGGTTCCTGCATCCAACACCAAGAGCAGGAACACCCGGGCCTGGGAGGGTTTGCCCGCCGCAACAGCAGTAGAGGGAGTACACGACAGCAAAAGAAAATTGTTGACAATTGACTATCACCGATTTAGATTCGTAGTGAATCAAAAACTGCTCCGGAAGACGGATGCAAACGGCTGACAACGGCCGAGCCACCAAACACCACTACGAAGGATCGAATCCATGGCAGAAACCAACTCCCGGCCGAAGTACATCTCTTTTGATATCTACGGCACACTGATCAACTGGGATACGGATTCCACTACCCGCCGGCTACTTGCAGGCCGTTTGCCTGAAGAGCACTGGCCCGCATTCAAGAAGGTGTTCCGCGGGTACCGGTTCGACGAGGTGCTGGGCGACTACAAGCCCTACGAGCAGATCCTGCAAAATTCCTTTGACCGGGTCTGCAAGTACTTCGGCATTGGGCCGACCCCCGGTGCGGGCGCAGAGTTCGCCGACGCCGTACGCGGCTTTGGTGCCCACGAGGACGTGCCGGCTCCGCTGAAGCTCATGGGCGACAACTACAAGCTGGTGGCCCTGTCCAATGCGGACGACAGCTTCCTGGACATCAGCATTCCCAAGCTCGGTGCAGACTTCCACGCCGTACTGACCGCCGAACAGGCCCAGGCCTACAAGCCGCGCTACCAGGCCTTCGAGTACATGCTCGACACCCTGAACGCCAAGCCCGAGGACTTCCTGCACATCGCCTCGCACACCCGGTACGACATGCATCCGATGCACGACATGGGCTTTAGGAACCTGTGGGTGCTGGACCGTGGCTATGACCCCATTACCGGGGGCTACGACTACAACACGGTTAAATCCCTGGACGAGATCAACAAGCACCTCGGTCTCTAAGCCCGGTTCCTGAGGCGAAGCGTCTTTGAAGACGTAAAGGTGATTTAGGTGACCGACGGCCAAACCTGGCCTCCTCCCCCGCCCACGGCCGTAGTGCCGTGGGCGGGGACACCTGCCTGTTCCGCATGCTCTTCCGGCCCCCAAACACTTCACCAAACCAAGCCCGGTTTCCTGACTCTTCCCTTTTGAAAGGGTGACATGAGCACTACCCCCGAACCCGCGACAATCCATACGGCGCCGCCCCATGCCAGCGGGTCCGCCGGCCGCGTCCAGGCAGCCTGGAATGCCAGCAGCGACTCTGCTTTTATCGACGCCGTCGCATCAGAGAGTGGACTGCTTGCGGAGCAGTCCCAACTCCCGGATTCAACAGTCCTGGAACTCCTTGAAGAGTCCTACGGCCTGAAGGGGAAGCTTGTCCGGATTCCCACCGAGAAGGACGAGACTTTCCGCCTCGGGCACGGAGAAGAAACCTATCTGGTCAAGATCTCCACACCGGACGAGGATCCGATGATCGTCCATCTTCAGACCGCATGCATGAAGCATCTTGAACAGGCTGCGCCTGAAATTCCAGCCCAGCGCCTGGTGAGGAGCCTGGGCGGGAAACCCGAAGTCCACATCCCCGTGCTGCAAGGACCCCATGACCGGGTACTTCGGGTGATGCGCTTCATGCCCGGAATTTTGCTGGCCAACGAGGTACCGTCGGCTGCTCAGCTTCAGTTGGTTGGCTCAAGCCTTGCCCGTCTGGCCCGAGCACTGCAGGACTTTGAACATCCTCGTGCCGACCGCCTGCTCCTCTGGGACCTCAAGCACTTCCACCGGATGCGGCCGCTTCTTGACCACGTCGACGAGAAGGAAAAACGTGACCTGGCCGAAGACATTTTCGATCAGTTCGACGAAAAGGTGGTTCCGCTTCTCAGCACCCTCACCACTCAAGTTGTCCACGGGGATTTCAGTCCGTTCAACGTCCTGATCGACCCGGACAGCCCGGACTACGTGAGCGGGATTATCGACTTCGGAGACGTCGTGCGGACTCCTGTGATCTTCGACCTCAGTGTCACCATGGCCAACCTGCTGGGAGCAGACCCGTCCCGACCCTGGAAACTCGCACTGCACGTCGTGGACGGGTATCGGAGCATCCGTCCGCTGCCTGACCAGGAGTTGGAGGCCCTGATCGTCTCAGCGCAGGCACGTCTGCTCCTGCGGGCCCTGATCACGCAGTGGCGGGCAAGCCAATTGCCGCAAAGAAGTGATTATCTCCTGTCCCACTCCAAACCTGACTGGGACCGGCTCGCTTCCACAGTGGCCGCCCCTGCACCAATAGTGCCTTTTACATTCTGAACCAGATTCACAGCCTTCAAGGAGAAACCATGGACACTTCCCAAATCCGTAAGCCATCGCGTGCAATGGTCAATGGCTTTGATCCCAACCGCCTCGATGAACTCCCGGACCAGATGCAGAAGAACATCCGGCGCCGGGACCAGAGCCTGGGGCCCGGATACCGGCTTTTCTATGACACACCGCTGGAAGTCGTCCGTGGCAAGGGCGTGACGCTGTTTGACCGCGACGGTAATGACTATCTCGATGTCTACAACAACGTCCCCTCTGTCGGTCACGCCCACCCGCGTGTCATCGCGGCCGTCCACGAACAGATGCAGACGCTGAACACCAACACCCGTTACGTCCAGGAATCCATCCTCGATTACTCAGAGCAGCTCCTTTCCACGTTTCCCGCCGAGCTTGGCCATGTCATGTTCACCTGCACAGGTTCGGAAGCCAACGACCTCGCCATGCGCGTCGCCAAATACGCCACCGGAAACCAGGGCATCATCGTCACCTCCGGCGCGTACCACGGACTCACCACCGAAGTAGCGTCCTTCTCACCGTCCCTGGGCATCGGCGTCCCCCTGGGTGCGAACGTGCGGGTCATCGACGCCCCGGACTCCCTGCGATACCCATTGGATCAAGGGTCCCTGGAGGATCACCTGCGGAACCAGGTGCGTGCGGCCATCGCCGACCTTCACCGGCATGGCATCGGAGTGGCGGCCTTCATCGCCGACAGCATCTTCTCCTCCGACGGTGTCTTCGCCGGCCCAGCAGGCTTCCTGCGTCCCATCGTCGAGGAAATCCATGCTGTGGGCGGCCTGTACATCGCCGATGAAGTCCAGCCGGGCTTCGGCCGCACCGGTGAGGAATGGTGGGGCTTCCAGCGTCACGGAATCGTGCCGGACATCGTGACCATAGGTAAACCGATGGGTAACGGCATTCCCGTTGCGGCTGCCATCTTCAGGCCCGAACTGTTGCAGGAGTTCGGGAAAAACATCCGCTACTTCAACACCTTTGGCGGGAATTCAGTCGCCATTGCGGCGGCGCAGGCCGTCCTGGACGTGATCCGGGAGGAATCGCTCATGGAAAACGCCCTCAAGGTCGGCGGAAAGATCCTCACCGGACTCAAGGATCTCACTCAGGGTCTGGATCAGGTTGCAGAAGTCCGCGGCAGCGGCTTCTTTATCGGCGTCGACCTCGTCACGGACCAAGCCACACTCTCACCCGACGGCGAAGCCGCCGCTGGCATTGTGAACGCCCTCAGGCAGGACCGGATCCTCATCTCGGCATGCGGTGCCCAGGGCAATGTCCTGAAACTCCGCCCCCCAATGCCGTTCTCCAGCAATGATGCTGATCGTCTGCTCGAAGCAATGGGCCGTGCCGTCAAGACGCTGCGTTAGGCCCGCACGGGACGGAGGAATCCTGCTAAACAAGTTCACTCATTCTGCGGATTACACCCGCTGAAACGATATGAAGGATTGCACCATGAAGACCAGACACACGATCCACACTGCTGCTGCCGGACTCGCCGTCCTGCTGGCCCTCTCCGCGTGCGGCGGCGCGGCAACAGGCAGCCAGGCCACGGATATCCCGAAGACCCAGAACACTCGTGACATTTCAGCGGGTGTCCAGCCGGATGAGGCCGCGGTGGCGCTGCTACCGGAGTCCTACAAGGCCAACGGTGAACTGACAGTGGCGATGGATCTGAGCTCCCCGCCGATGACCTTCCTCGCTGAGGATAATGCAACCCCCATTGGCGTCAACCCGGACCTCGCGCGCCTTGTAGCCAAAAAGTTGGGGCTGAAGCTGAAGTTCGAGAACACGGCGTTCGACACGATCATTCCCGGAATTGACGGCGGCCGCTACGACTTCACGGCCACCACGATGTCCGCCACGGAAGAGCGGCTGAAGGTTCTGGACATGATCAACTACCTTAAGGGTGGTTCCGCCGTGGCTGTGGCCAAGGGCAACCCGCTCAATCTGGCCAATGATGCACTGTGTGGCAAAAATATCGGCGTGACCAAAGGGTCCTCGCAGCAACTGAAGCACCTGCCGAACGTCTCGAAATGGACCTGTGAGGAAAAGGGGAACCAAGCCATCAACGCCATCACGCTGCCCAACGTCCAGGAAGCCCTGACCCAACTGGACTCAAAGCGGATCGACGGCGTCTTTTACGACGCCAGTGCCCTGGCGTGGGCCAACGAGCAGCAGCCGGGCCACTTCACCGTCCTGGAGCCGCGGATGGATACCCGCACGGACACTAACGTTGCGATGGGCCTGAAAAAGGGGTCACCGTTGACACCGGCCTTCCAGAAAGCCATCCAGTCCGTTCTGGAAACCCCGGAATACAAGGAGTCGCTGGACTACTGGGGCTTGGGAGAATCAGCCATCACAGAAGCCAAGATCCGCCAGTAAGAAAGCCACTAACCCCTATGCAACGAATACCGGGCCGCCTCTCATGTACCGGTTTTGGTCTGAACTCTCATTAAGGTTGTGCTATGAGCAGCATCCCCACGGCAGGTGACTACACCAAGGCTTCGGTCCTTGATGCGGTCCTTTCGGAGGCACCTTTGACGCGGAGCAGGCTGATCGAATTGACGCGTCTAAGCCAGGCGACAGTATCCCGGAAGGTGGATGAGCTTCTTTTCGACGGTTTCCTCGTTGAGCAGGGGGTCGACACAGTTGTGCGCCGCGGTCGACGCTCCACGTTTCTCGACGTACCCGGCACGGCGGGACACATTGTTGGCATCTCATTCGGAGCGCAAACCACCTGCGTCCTGGTAACGGACCTGCGAGGTCGCGAGATTAGGCATCTCATTGTTCCCAGCCACGAAGGGGGCGATGCTGAAACAACTGCCAGGTGGCTGGCGGACCTGATTGCGAAGACCAGTGATTCCGCAGAGGGACCATTGCGCCAAATCGTCGTCGGACTGCCCGGCCGTGTCCCGCATGGCATGAGGAGGTCTGGGACACCAGAGACACGGAAGAATTCTATTGATTCTTCTCTCCGGAATTGCCTGGAGGATCGACTGAACGCTCCCGTGAGCCTTGAGAGCGACGCCAGCGCGTCCCTCCGGGGGATCCTGAAGGATGATGCGGGCCTAGGTAACGCTGCCTTGTTCATGCTCAGTACCGTGCTGACGTTCGCCAGTTGTACCGATCATGAGATCGCCCAGGGGCGTACGCCTACTTTCGGTGACCTCGGTGGTGTTCTCTACTCGGGCGTTGGCAACGAGACCCTCGATGGGCTGTTGAGCACAAAGGGGCTCCTCCAGTTCTCCAAGGGGCGAGGACTGGAGCTGGAGGGCATCGAAGCGCTCTGGTCCCAGCCGCAGGAAGCGGCACCCCGCGCGGAGGTCATGGAGGCGTTTACGACGGCGCTCGTCACCGCTGTCGGTGCCGTTGCAGTTACGTTGGATCCGGAGTCCGTGTACTTCGTGGGTCGCTTGAGTCCGCTGGTGGTCGAAGTCCTTCCCGAGGCGCGCAGGCGGCTCGAGCAAAACCTTCCCGTCGTTCCGGAGATCAGGGTCGCACCGCAAGTGCTCGGACTATCGGTGGCCAGTGGAGCAGCAAATGCGGGACTGACCTTGGCACAGTCCCGGCTCCGGGAATCGGTGCTGGAGGCAAGCCGGGAGGGCCCAAGCCCGTAGCAGGCAAGAAGTACATAGTTCGACGCGTTACCTGGTCGCATAGAACGCCACGGCCGACGACGCAGCAACGTTCAACGAATCTACGCCGTTCATCATGGGGATTGTCACTCGTGCGTCGAGGAGTCGATCGGTCTCAGGCTTCAGCCCCTCGCCCTCCGTTCCGAAGACCAGGACCAGGTTCTGATGGTCCTGGGTCACCAGTTCGTCAAGAGTGATGGCTCCCTCCCCCAAAGACATGCCTGCCACGAAGTAGCCCGATTCCTTCAGCTGTTCGATACTGGCCGGCCACGGGTCGACCCTCGTCCACGGAACTTGGAAAACGGTGCCCATGCTGACCCTGATCGAGCGGCGGTACAACGGGTCGGCGCATTGCGGCGTAACCAGTACAGCGTCGACACCGATCGCCGCAGCTGATCTGAAAACGGCGCCAACGTTCGTATGATCGGTCAAGTCCTCCAGGACCGCGATCCTCGACCGATGCGGGGTTTTGGAACACCCCACAGCGGTGTGGTCCACAGTGTCCTCCGGGACCGCCACATGCCGGGCGCCTGCCAGCAGTTCCGGCAACGGGACCGGCGCCGGGCGGTGCATGGCTGCCATGGCGCCGCGGTGGAGGTGGAATCCGGTGATTTCCTCCAGAAGGCCGGCGCTGCCGATGTACGCGGGAATGTCCGGGTACTGCTCGAAGATGTCCGTGAGGTCCGCAACCCACTTCTCGGCCAGGAAGAAGGACCGCGGCCGGTGCCCGGCGGCGAGGGCCCGCCGCAGGACGCGGGAGGATTCGGCGATATACATTCCCTCGGCGGGTTCGCGGAGTTTCCGCAGGTGCACATCAGTCAGCTGCGTGTAGTCGGCGACGCGCGGATCCGCGGCAGAATCGAGGTAGTGAAAAGTCACCGGCAGTCCTTTTACTTATTCGTTGAGCAGGTTGGCAACCATGAAGCCGAGCGCCACCAGGCCGAGGGTGAAGATCACGCCGCGCAGTACCGGGGGCGAGAGCCGGCGCCCAACCTTTGCGCCCACAAAGCCGCCAATGAGGGAGCTGACGGCGATGAGGGCCACCACGGTCCAGTTGATCCGGCCGAAGGCGAACAGCAGGTATGAGGCGGCAGCAATCAGATTTACGCCCAGCACCAGGATGTTCTTCATGGCATTGGCGTTCTGGATGGTGCCGGTCATGAAGACGCCGAGGATGCCCACCAGCAGGATGCCCTGCGCCGCGACGAAGTAGCCGCCGTAGACCCCGGCCAGGTACACCAGCACCACCAGCAGAATGCCGTGGTGCTTGTCCCGCAGCGCGTGCTCGGGGTTTTCTTCGCGGTTCCGCACCCACTGCTGGAGCTTTGGCTGGAACACCACCATCAGTAGGGCCAGGACAATAAGCGCCGGCGCCGCGTAATGAAACACCTGCTCCGGCAGGTGAAGCAGGAGCCAGGCTCCGCTGATGCCTCCCAGCAGGGACGCCGGAAGCAGCCGCAGGAGCTGGCGGCCGCGGCCCTTCAGCTCGCGCCGGTAACCCCAGGCGCCAGCGGCACCGCCGGCAACGAGGCCCATGGCATTGCTCATGGAGGCCGTCACCGGTGCGATGCCCAGGGCGATCAGCACCGGGAAGGTGACGAGGGTTCCGGACCCGACAACGCTGTTGATGGTGCCGGCCCAGAGACCGGCAAAGAACACAATGATCCCGCTGAAAAACTCCACGCTGTGCAGGCTGCCCCGCTAGCGGCGGGCGGTTGCCGTGTAACGGCCGGCGTTCACCGAGACGTCGAGGGGCAGGCCGAACGTCTCGCTCAGGTTGCCCGAGGTGAGCACCTCGGCGACGGGACCGGCCGCCACCACTTCGCCGTCACGCATGAGCATTGCGTGGGTGAAGCCCGGCGGGACTTCCTCGAGGTGGTGCGTGACCAGCACGATCGCCGGCGCATCCTCGTCCATGGCCAGCTGGCTAAGGCGGTGCACGAGGTCCTCGCGGCCGCCAAGATCCAGGCCGGCGGCGGGCTCGTCGAGCAGCAGGAGTTCGGGGTCGGTCATCAGGGCCCTGGCGATCTGCACGCGCTTGCGCTCACCCTCGGAGAGCGTGGAGAACTTGCGGTTCAGGAGAGGGCCCATCCCCCAGTCGTTCAGGAGGGCGAAGGCGCGGCGCTCGTCGTCCTTCTCGTAGCCTTCGCGCCAGCGGCCGGTCACTCCATAGGCGGCAGTGACCACCACGTTGAGCACGTTCTCATATTCCGGGATCTGGGTGGCCAGTGCGGCGGAAGACAGGCCGATCCGCGGCCGCAGTTCGAAGACGTCCACCTTTCCGAGGCTTTCGTCCAGGATGCCGGCGATGCCGCTGGTGGGATGGAGCCGGGCGGCGGCAATCTGCAGCAGAGTGGTCTTGCCAGCGCCGTTGGGGCCGAGGATGACCCACCGCTCGCCTTCCCTGACCTGCCAGTCCACCTTGCTCAGGAGCGTTTTGGCTCCGCGCACAACGCTGACGGCGGCCATTTCAAGAACATCACTCATAGAAGTAGACACTAGGACAAAACAGGGTGTGACTGATAACTGGCCTGGCCGCCGTCGCGGGCCCTCCTGTTTATGTCATTATATGCGTATGAACGCAGATAAGAAGGCTTGCAGGCTCGACGTCGATAGCCAGTATGTGGAACTGGCGGTGGAGATCTTCGCGATGCTTGCGGACGCCACGAGGGTGCGGATCATCCTGGCGCTGCGTGAGGGTGAAATGGCCGTCGGGGCGTTGGCGCAGGTGGTGGGCAAGTCGCCGGCAGCCGTGTCACAGCATCTGGCCAAAATGCGCCTGGCGCGCATGGTTTCCACCCGCCAGGAAGGAACCAAGGTCCTCTACCGGCTCGAAAACGAGCACGCCCGCCAGCTCGTCGCGGATGCAATCTTCCAGGCCGAGCATGCGCTCGGCGGCCAGCCGGCCCACCACCGCACGAAGGGAACGGAATCATGAGTGAGCGCACGCAGACAGCCGGAATGCCAGGGGGCGGAAACGCTCCGGAACACCATCACCGCGACCAGCCGCACGGCCACCACGGGCATGTCCATGACAATGACAACGGGCACGAGGATCACCAGGACCATGGTCACCACCACGACCATGACCATGACCACGGGCACAGGCATCACAAGGGCCTCAAGGGCTGGCTTTACGAGCTGTTCATCCCGCACACCCACGATGCGGCCGACTCTGTCGACGACGCCCTCGAGGCAAGCTCGGAGGGCATCCGGGCCCTGAAGATCAGCCTGCTCATGCTGCTCGGAACAACGGTCCTGCAGTTCCTGGTGGTTCTGGTGAGCGGTTCCGTCGCGTTGCTGGCGGACACCATCCACAATTTCTCCGACGCGCTGACCGCCGTTCCGCTGTGGGTGGCGTTCGTCCTGGGCCGGCGCGCGGCTACCCGCCGCTACACGTACGGCTTCGGCAGGGCGGAGGACATGGCGGGGCTGTTCATTGTAGCCGTCGTGGCACTCTCGGCGGTGGTGGCGGCGTGGCAGTCGGTGGACCGGCTGATCCACCCGCAAGCGCTCCAGAATCTTGGCTGGGTCATGGCCGCGGGGCTGATCGGCTTTGCCGGAAACGAAGCAGTGGCCATCTACCGCATCCGGATCGGGCGCCGGATCGGTTCCGCTGCGCTGGTGGCCGACGGCGTTCACGCGCGGATGGACGGTTTCACCTCCCTGGCCGTGGTCCTGGGCGCCGGCGGCGTCATGCTCGGCTTTCCCTTGGCGGACCCGATCGTTGGCCTGCTGATCTCGGCGGCCATCATCATGCTGCTGTGGGGCACGGTCCGCAGCATCGGACGCCGGCTGATGGACGGCATCGAGCCCGAACTCGTCGACCGTGCACGCGGCGCCCTTGAGGGAACGCCCGGTGTTGTGGAAGTGAGGCGCGTGCAGCTGCGGTGGGTCGGGCACCGGCTCCAGGGCGCGGCCACCATCGGGCTCGACGGCGGCAGCAGCCTGGCTCGGGCTGAAGAGACCATGCGCGAGGCCAAGCACCGGCTGCGGCACGCCCTGCCCAAACTCGACGACGTGGCTCTCACGCCCACCGCTGCCAGTACCGGCACGCCCTAGCCTCACCGGCTGCGGCAGCGCCCGCGGTACGTGACGGCCGAGTGCCCAGTTAGCTCCAACTCCCCGTCAGCTCAAGCGCGCCCCGCCCGGTAGCGCCGGACGGCGTCGGCGTTGCCGCATCGGGCTGAACAGTATGTCCGGTTTCCGCCGCGGCTGGTGTCGGCGAAGACGCGGTGGCAGTCCCGCCAGGCGCAGACGCCGAGCCGCTCGCCGGCGGCCTCGGTCATGAAGATGGCCAGTCCGCCGGCAGTGACCGCGCGCACCCTTTCAACCAGCGTTTCGCTGGCGTCCGCGAAGTGAAGGTGCGGGAGCATCTCGTCGTGGGTGGTGAGGAACACGCGCCGCACACCCGCCGCCAGCAGGGCGTTGACCGCTGAGCAGCGGGCCGCCTGGTCCCCGGCGGCGAAGACTGTCTGCAGCCGGACTGTCCACTCCCGGAGCTCGTTCCGGGACGCGGGTGTGACCCGGGGCGAGCGGAACAGGTGGTTTGCCAGGAGCTCCTGCAGCGCGTCGCTGCCCCACTGGCCGTCGGCAAGCATGTTGACGAGGGATTCCGCCAGCCGCACGCCGTGCATGTTGTCATGGTTGAACTGCATAAACCCATGACATCACAGTTGTCCTGTGGAGCTTTCCACATCGAGGACCTGCCCGAGGGGATCACACAAGTTGACCAGCACCGCCGAAGCAACCCGTTCCACCCAGCGCCGCATCGTGCGGACCTTGTCGGTCGCACAGATCTTCTCCGGCCTGGGCAGCGGCTCAACCCTTGCCCTGGGCTCCATCCTGGCTGTGGAGCTGTCAGGGTCCGAAGCATGGGCCGGGTCCGTGAACACCGCCCTGACCCTGGGCACCGCGGCCACGGCGATTCCGCTGTCCCGGCTGGCTCTGCGACGGGGACGCCGGGTTGCCCTCACCACCGGTCTGGCCGCGGCGATCGCCGGCACCTTCCTGATGGTCAGCGCCGTGACTTCCGGACTGTTTGTGCTTCTGCTCGGCGGGGCCTTCCTGGTGGGACTGGCGTCCGCGGTCAACCTGCAGGCCCGCTTTGCTGCCACCGACCTGGCTGAGCCGGAACACCGCGGACGGGACCTGTCGCTGGTGGTGTGGGCCATCACCATCGGCGCTGTCGCGGGGCCCAACATGGTGGCTCCGGGGGCAGTCCTGGCCCGCTGGCTGGCCATTCCCGCGTCGGCCGGGCCGTTCCTGATATCAGCGCTGGGGATGGTGGTCGGGGCCGCTATCGTGGTGCTGGCCCTGCGCCCGGATCCGCTCCTGACCCGGCGCGCGCTCGACGGCGGGGACCCCTTGCCGGGTGCACAGCGCTCCGGCACCTGGCGGGAAGGATGGCAGATCGTACGGCAGCACCCCAGCGCCCGCGCAGCGGTGATCGCCGTCGTCGCGGCCCACGCGGTGATGGTCGCCGTGATGTCCATGACGCCGCTGCACATGCAGCACCACGCCGGCCACACCGCGGGTAACCCGGACACCATCGCCCTGATCGGCCTGACCATCTCGCTGCACATCGCGGGGATGTACGCACTCTCGCCACTGATGGGCGTCCTGACCGACCGTCTCGGACCGCGGACCGCCGCGCTCGCGGGCCTGCTGACTTTGCTCGGCGCCGTTGCCCTGACCGGACTGGCGTCGCAGAGCATGGGTTCGGTCACGGTAGGCCTGGTCCTGCTTGGGCTTGGCTGGTCGGCCACCACTGTTGCCGGTTCCACCCTGCTCGTCGCCACGCTCGCCCCCGCTGAGCGCGTCCCGGTCCAGGGGTTCGCGGACGCCACCATGTCCCTGGCCGGCGCGGTGGGAAGCGCGCTGTCAGGACCCGTTATGGGCCTCACCGGCTACTCCGGTATCAGTGCCTTTGCGGCTGCAGTCATCGCTGCGGCGGGCGTGGCGTTGCTACGCCTGCGCGTCCGGAGCTGACGGATCAGCATCCGCCGAACTGCTGGGTGGCCGGCTTTCGGACGTTTTTTGATGCAGCCTCGCAGAGCCGTGCCGGGCTACATCAGTGAACATTGCCACCGCTGCCGCAGCGAGTGCCACGCCGAAGGACGCCACGACGTCGGTGAGCCAGTGATAGCCCAGATACAGCCGGCTTAAGCCGACCAGCACCGTAACTGCAAGGGCCCCGGAGAACCCAAGCACCGCCGTCGTACGCGTTCCTGAGCGTGACAGCACAAGGTAGGCGAGCACCACCGTGATCACGCCTACTCCCACGGTGTGCCCCGAGGGGAACGAGAGGGCATCGTCCGGGCCGAGCAGGAAGTCAGCGGCGGGCGGACGTGACCGGCTGACGAGCTGCTTGATGAGAGTGGTCAGGACCACGGCCAGCACGATGGCCCCCATGAGCACTGCGGGGCGCCACAGCTCACGCTTCCAGACGGCCCATGCCAGGGCGAACGCCGCACCGGCCACGGTCAGCACTTCCGGCGCGGTCACGGCGGACACGACCGAAAACAGCGCGGTGGCGGCAGGATTGCGCGAATCCACCAGCAGGCTGTGCACAGTGCCGTCCATTGCTGCCAGCCCCGAGTCCGACTGGACGGCCGCGAACATGAGCCAGAAAACCGCGTCACCAACCACCAAAAGAGCCCCGGCCCAGCAGAAAAGTACCTGCTGCGACGCCCGTGGCAAGGGCGCCGGGCGCAGGCGGGCAGTCAGGGCAGAGATCATCAGACCATTCTGCCGGAATCCGCTCCCCGTTGCCGGACGTCTGCTGGGAGCCGGCTGGGAAGGGTCGGGCGCAATGGATTCGGGAGGGGGGCCCTCGCTCGATAAGATTGTAGTCATGACTTCGAACGTGACTGCGGTCAGCTATGGCCCGAAACTGTCCCCCTCGGAACCGGAGAACCTGCGGTCCCTGCTGGCGGACTCCGACGCCACCTTCGGAGAAACCTCAAGCGCCGGCGACGGACGGTTCGAAGTCTGCACCTTGGACTTTTCCGTTCCTTCGGGGTCAGCCGCGGATATCGCTCGCCTGCGGCACGTGATTGCCGCCGCCAAGGAGAACGGTGGGCGGGCAGGAGTGGACACCGCCATTGTTCCCGCAGAACTGCGGCAGGCGGAGCGCAAGCTGCTCATCATGGACGTCGACTCCACCCTGATCCAGCAGGAAGTCATCGAACTCCTCGCCGCCTACGCCGGCAAGCGCGACGAAGTCACAGCCGTCACTGAGGCCGCCATGCGCGGTGAACTCGACTTCGCCCAGAGCCTGCACGCCCGGGTGGCCGTCCTGGCCGGGCTGCCTGCCGACGTCGTCGACTCTGTCTACGCGGAGGTGACGCTGAGCGAGGGAGCCGCCGAGCTGGTGGCCGCGTTCAAGGCCGCAGGCCATGCCGTGGCAGTGGTGTCCGGTGGCTTCAACCAGATCCTGCGCCCCATCGCCGAGGACCTCGGCATGGACTACTGGATCGCCAACGAACTGGAAATCGTGGACGGCGCACTCACCGGAAAGGTTGTCGGCGACGTGATCGACCGCGCCGCCAAGGAAAAGTACCTCCGCGAATGGGCCGCCGCTGAAGGCATCGCACTGGAGCACACCATCGCGGTGGGCGACGGCGCCAACGACCTGGACATGCTCGGCGCCGCGGGCATCGGGGTGGCCTTCAATGCCAAGCCCGCTGTCCTCGCCGTCGCCGACGCCGCCGTCAACATGCCGTACCTCGACGCGGTGCGGCACATCGCCGGCGTCTGATTTGGGCTAAAAACCCGACGGCGGCGTGAACTGGCTGGCCGTGAACACAGCCCCGCCGGGGTCCCGGATGAGGGCGGTCCGTGTCCACTCGGTGTCCTCCTGTCCGAGGACGTGGCCGCCAAGGCGCTCCGCCTCCCGGACAGCCACGTCGCGCTCGGCAACCGTGAAGGTGACATGCCAGTGCGGCCGCTCGCCCTGGGCGGCCGGGGCAAGCCAGCCCACAGCATCCTCAAAACCTGCGGGCACGGCGTCTCCCGATTGGCGGGCCCTGATGCCGGGGTCGATGGTGGCTTCCAGATGGTCGCCGTATCCGGGCCGGCGGATCATGGTGCCGAAGTCGAGCCGGTCGAACTGCCAACCAAAGGCCCTGGCGTAGAAATCTGCCGCCGCATCAGTGTGCGCTGTATGGAGGTCGCTGAAGTTCCAGCCGCCTGGCACATTAACCGCCTGGGCGCCAGGCCTCTGCAGTGGCTGCCAAAGGCGGAACTCCACTCCTTCGGGGTCGGCTAGCACGGCCCGGACCCCTCCGGCCCCGGTATCGGCAGGAGCGGATTTCAGGGTTGCGCCGGCGGACAGCAGGTGCCGCACCGCGGAGTCTGCATCCTCGACGGCGATGTACGTGTTCCACGCAGGCACACCGTGGATGCCGGTTCCCAAACCGGTGATGGCGCCGGCCTCCTGGCCGGCGAGCCGGGCAATTACGTAACTGCCGCCGTCCCCCGGCGGTGCCGTACCGGCGTCGAACTCCCACCCGAACAATCCGCCGTAGAACCTCGTGGCCGCTTCGACGTCGGGTTGCTGGCTGTCCACCCAGCACGGCACGCCGGCCGGATAGGTCCGCTTCGGTAGCGCTGCATCCTCTGCCATGGCTATGACCCTAGGAGACTGCTGAACTAGGGGCTTTTTGAGGGGTTGGGCGGGTGCGTGAGCGCTTTGCCCGGCTTCTCAGGCATGTGCGGGTGGTCGGAGCGG
>NZ_JBHUSB010000001.1:587633-670498 GCF_042673905.1 Arthrobacter sp. NPDC057009 | reverse complement strand
ACCGCCGCCACACACAAAGGTCCGCCCCACGCTTCCAGGAAGCGTGCACTGCCATGCCCCGAACATGTACTTGACAGGACCTATAGCCAGCTAGGGTGGATGGGTGACCCCTCCAATGCTTTCCGAGCTGACCACCGCCGCCGTCGGCGGTCCCGCCGCCAACTACGTCGAGGCCCGCACCGAGGCCGAGATCATCGAGGCGGTGCGCGCCGCGGACGCGGCCGGGGAGCAGCTGCTGATCATCGGCGGGGGCTCCAACCTCCTGATTTCCGACGACGGGTTCCCCGGAACCGTCCTGAAGATCGCCTCGGAGGGGTTCACCGTCAACGCCGAGGACTCCTGCGGGGGCGTATCCGTAGTGGTCCAGGCCGGGCACAACTGGGACGCACTGGTGGAACACGCCGTGCTTCACGCCTGGTCCGGCATCGAGGCCCTGTCCGGGATCCCCGGTGCCACCGGAGCCACCCCCGTGCAGAACGTCGGCGCCTACGGCTCGGACGTCTCGCAGACCATCGCCGCGGTCCGCACGTGGGACCGGGAGCGCAGCGCCGTGAGGACCTTCACGAACTCCGAGCTGAAGTTCGGGTACCGGGATTCGATCCTCAAGCAGACCACCGTCAACGGCTCACCGCGCTACGTGGTGCTGACGGTCGAATTCCAGCTGCCGTTGGGCCGCATGAGCGCACCCATTCGGTACGCCGAGCTGGCGCGGGTCCTCGGTGTGGAGCAGGGCCAGCGCGCCTACTCGAACGACGTGCGCAGGGAGGTCCTGCGGCTGCGCGCGTCCAAGGGCATGGTGCTGGACCCCACCGACCGCGACACCTACTCCACGGGCTCGTTCTTCACGAATCCGATCGTCGCTGAGGAAGTGGCGGCGGGTCTTCCGGAATCCGCGCCCAGGTATCCGGGCGGCTCCGACGGCCAGGTCAAACTGTCCGCGGCCTGGCTGATTGACCACGCCGGCTTCGGCAAGGGCTTCGGGCTGGAGGACGGGAGTGTCTCCGGCGGCCGGGCGTCGCTGTCCACGAAGCACACCCTGGCCATCACCAACCGCGGCTCTGCCCGTGCGGCCGATATGGTGGCGATCGCGCGCGAGGTGCGTGCCGGCGTCGTCGGGCGTTTCGGGATTGAGCTGCACCCCGAACCGCTGCTGATCGGACTCACGCTCTAGTACTGCTGTTTTTCCGGTTCTGCCCTGCTGCCGGGCGCCCTAGGATGGGCACATGGCGGCGGTGAAGACCCGGGTTTCAACCAAGGTGATGGGCCGGCTGAGGCTGGCGTCGCAGGGGCTGCTGGGATCCGGGTTCGACGGCCTGCCGGAGGCCGTCCGTGCGATGACCGCGATGCATGCCCAGGACCTTCAGTCGGCGCTGTGGGCTGTAGGTGTCCGCGTTCCCGGTGCGGGCCTCAGCGACGTCCGCCGGGCCCTGGATGACGGGTCCGTCATCCGGTCGTGGCCGATGCGGGGCACACTGCACTTACTGGCTCCCGAGGACCTCCGCTGGATCCTGAACATCACCACTGCCCGGATGGTCCAGAGCACGGCCGGCCGGCACCGGCAACTGGAAATCATCGGCCGTGACGTGGAGGTGTGCCGGGAGGCAGCGCTTGGCCTGGTGGACGGTGGCCGGGCCGCCAGCCGCGAGGAGCTGTTTAGGGCCTTCGAGGCGGCCGGGCAGGCCACCAAGGCTCAGCGCGGGGTCCACCTGCTGTGGATGCTGTGCCAGAACGCCGTACTGGTGCCCGGTCCGCTGGACGGCAATCAGCAAAAGTTCGTTGGGTTTGACCACTGGATCACGTCCTCCTGTTACCTCGGCCGGGAAGAGGGCATTGCCGAGCTGCTCCTGAGGTACCTGCGCCGCCACGGACCCGCCACCTTGCGCGACTTCGCCTGGTGGTCCAGCATTCCGCTGACCGAGGTGCGGCGGGCCCTGCCTGCGGTCAGTGGCGGGCTGGTGGAACTGGAGCATGAGGGAACCCGGTACTGGATGTCACCCGAGACCGCCTCCTTGCTGGACGCGGGCGTGCCGGGGCAGCGCACGCTTCTTGCGCTGCCGGGGTTCGACGAGTTCGTCCTCGGCTACACGGACCGCAGCATCGTGCTGCCGCCCGAGCACGCGCAAAAGATCGTCCCGGGCGGCAACGGGGTGTTCAAGAAAGCCATCGTGGCCGGCGGCGAGGTGATCGGCACCTGGGCGAGGCAGGGGAGTGGGCGGGCAACCGCCGTCGTGCCCGTTCCGTTCGACCCCACTAAGCCCCTCACCCCGGCGGCGCTGGCAGGCTTCCGCCGCGCAGTGGAGCGGTACGAGGGCTTCCTCGCGTCCTGACCCCCGCACGGCCATCCCGAAAACCCGCCGGGAGGTGAGGAAGGGTTGCTCGCGCCAGGGCGCAGACACAAAACCGGCCCCGCTCCGCATGAGCGGCCTGCCCTTGAAACAGAGGGCGGGCCTGCTGTGCGGGGCAGGGCCGGTTAGGGAAAGGCTGCTGGTTACAGCGTGCCGGTGGCGATGTTGAGCATGCGGCGCAGCGGCTCGGCGGCGCCCCACAGGAGCTGGTCGCCGACGGTGAAGGCGCTGATGTACTGCGGACCCATTTCAAGCTTGCGGATGCGTCCCACCGGGATGGTCAAGGTGCCCGATGCTGCGACGGGAGTCAGATCGGCCATCGAAGCTTCCTTGGTGTTGGGCACCACCTTGGCCCATTCGTTGTCCTCGTCGAGCAGCTTCTCGATCTCGGCGACGGAGAGGTCCTCGCGCAGCTTCAGGGTCAGCGCCTGCGAGTGGGAGCGCATGGCGCCAATCCGCACGCAGAGGCCATCCATGATCACGTGGTTCTCATCCGAGGTGCCCAGGATCTTGTTGGTCTCCACGCCGGCCTTCCACTCTTCCTTGGACTGGCCGTTGCCGAGGTCGGCATCGATCCAGGGGATGAGGGAGCCGGCCAGCGGCACACCGAACTGGGTGGCGTCGACATCGGTGCGCTGGTGGGCCAGCACCTTGCGGTCGATGTCCAGAATGGCCGACGCGGGGTCGTTCAGTTCCGTGCTGACCTCGGCATTGAGGGTACCGAACTGGCTGAGCAGCTCGCGCATGTGCCGGGCGCCGCCGCCGGAGGCAGCCTGGTAGGTCATGGACGTGCCCCACTCGACGAGGCCGTTCTTGAAGAGGCCGCCGAGACCCATGAGCATGCAGGAGACGGTGCAGTTGCCGCCGATGAAGTCCTTGACGCCGTTGGCGATGCCCTTGTCAATGACGTCGCGGTTGATCGGATCCAGGACGATGATGGAGTCATCGTTCATGCGGAGGGTGGAGGCGGCGTCGATCCAGAGGCCATCCCAGCCCCGGCTGCGCAGCTCGCCATGGACCTGCTTGGTGTAGTCGCCGCCCTGGGCGGTGACAATAATCGGCAGCTTAGCCAATGTCTCGACGTCGAACGCGTCCTCGAGCTTGCCGACCCCGTCAGCGAAGGAGGGAGCGGCACCTCCCGCATTGGAGGTGGAGAAAAAGACCGGGTTGATGTTGGCGAAGTCGCCCTCTTCCTGCATGCGCTGCATCAGGACGGAGCCGACCATGCCGCGCCATCCGACCAGGCCGACGGAGGGGGTAGCTGCTGTAGTCATCTAGCCAGTTTATCTTTGGATTTGGTGGGCTGCAGTCGGTTACGTCACTGCCGCGGAGGCAGCGCAGCCAAGGATCTTAGTCGACCGGCCGCGGGAGACTGCGGGCTTTGCGCAGTTTCTCCGCCTTGCGTTCCTTGAGATAGCTCGCCCAAGCGGCCAGGAAAGGAAAGAGGCAGGCCGGGAAAACCCACCACACTTCGCCGAGAATGTGCCACTGGTCGGTGAGCGCCGCCTGCACCACGCCATAAACAAGGCCTCCGAGGCAGGCGGTGAGGAGGATGGCGAGAAAGAGCAGCCCGCCCGAGCTGTTGACGGGCTTGACCAGGCTGCGGCGGCCGTCTTTGCGCACGCCATATTCGGCAGGCGTGTAGCCCACAATTTCGCCGTTCTCTGCCCGCCGGTGGATCAGCCGTCCGTCAGCAGGGCCAGCCGGTATGTAGGCCGGGTCCTGCGGAACGTCCCGACTACGCCTCGCCACGGGCATCCTCAATCGCGGCCAGCAGTCCGGCGTCGTCCAGTCCGGCGGATTCTGCCACCGCGTCCTTGTCGAAATCCGGAACGCCGGTGGTCCAGGAGGACCCCTCACGCCGGATCAGCAGGTGCTGCTCCCAAGCCAGGGTCTTGAAGACGAGGTACGCCGAGCCGCCCTGGTTCTGCTCGACATGCTGCCGCACCAGCCGCAGGGTCGCTTCCGCCGACGAGATGGATGGGTCCTGGGCGAAGACGAACCACGTGCCCAGCAACCGTGGCTGCAGCATCAGGGAGACACCGGGCGCTTCCAGCAGCGCAACGTTGTCCATGGCTTCGCCGGTCAGGAGCGAGATCTCAGTCCACCGCGTTGCCTTGCCCAAGGCAGTGGCGACGGCAGCCGCCACGCCCTTCACTCCCAGGTCGCCGTCGTCGTCAACAGCGGCCAGGTCCCGTGCCAGCAGTGACGATGCGCCGGCTGTGGACAGGGTGACGTCGTCGATCATCTCCTCGGCACGGAAGACGCTGACTGAACGGTCCCGGGCCGGGCCCTCGAAAACGTTGAGCAGGTAGGCGAACTCGCCCACACCGAAGCCGATGACATCGACGCCGAGACGGGGCTCCTGCTGGGTTGGGTTCTGAACAGTCATGAGGGTCTCCTAATCGCCGAATCCAAAGAACTTGCCTACGGACTTGCCGGCGTCAACCAGCGTATCCTTCGTATCACTGACGAACTTGCCCGGGTCCTTTACGGCGTTGACGACGCCTTCACCGATGTTCTTCCCGACGCTGCTGATGGTGTCCCAGTTCTCGTACACAGCTATGCCGACGCTGGCGACCTGGCACACAGTCCCGGCCGGCGGCGGCAGGAAACAGCCCACGCCGAGGGCCGTCTTGCCGACGCCTGCCAGACCGCCCTTGATATCGCCGTCGGCAAAGCTTTTGACGGAGTCGTAGGCGCTGAAGCCCACGCCGGCCCAGCCAAGGCCGCGGGCAAGGCCTGACTTGCCCAGCCACTCAAGCTTGGTCCCGGCGCCAAGCCACGGCTTCTCCTCCAGGACGGGGCCGAACCTGGACAGCACGCCGATGTGCTGGTTCAGGTTCTTCAGGGACGCAATGTCGGAAGCCTTGTCGATCAGCCCGAGCCCGCGGTTGGCCGCGGCGGACCCCTTCAGCAGGTCGTCCAGGGCAGGGTTCCCGAGCAGCCGGTGTGCAGCAAACCCGGGTCCGCCAACGCGGTGGCTTCCCTGCAGAAACGACTTGATGAAATCGGCCCGCTGGTTCTTAAGCACCCAGCCGTACTGCCCGAGGTGCTTGGCCAGGGTGAGGGGGGCCTTGATGAACTTTTGCAGGGTCAGGCCCGCCCGGAGCGCGCCAATTCCGCCGAGCAGCACACCGCCAAGCACTCCGGGCAGCGAAGTGCCGGGTTCTCCGAGGCTGACGGGACCGCCACCGGAGCCCGGCGCCGCGTCGCTGGCCTTCTCCTGTTCATTGGCGTTGTCCAGCAGCTTGCGGGATTCGTCCTTGAGCGCACGGGCTGTCTGCTGGAGGATTGCCCGGTGGCTGCCGTTCCAGTCCGAACGGAACTGCGCGGCGTCGTTGCCCTTCCAGGACGGGTTGTTGTTGATCTGGTTGGTCAGCTGTGCCGACGTGCTGAGAAGGTTGTCGGAGACCTTTCCGAACTGCTGCGCGAGTGTGCGAAGCTGCGCGACGTCGGCGCCCCACAGATTACCTGTCACTGCGGCATCATCCCCCAAATCCTGACCGCCGAACGGAGGCGGTTACTGCTAAGTCCAGCCATCACTCTAGTCGGGGCCCAGGGCCGCCGCGATGGGCAGCACTACCCATCCCCGGGCGCTACCGGCCGTCGGGCTCCTCCAGCAGCGCATTCTTGCGGGCGCGGAGGGCAAAGAAGGCGCCGAAGGCGAACACCTGGGTCACCACCACCAGCACGATGATGCCGGGGATCTTGTTGCCGCCCAGGATCATGGTCAGGCCCACAATGGCAGACAGCAGTGCAAGCAGCGGCAGCAGCATGTAGCCGAGCACAAAGAGGGTTTCGGGTTTACGCAGCATCTTCTAACCTTCCGAGCGGTTCCACGTGGCGAACCGGTAGCGTGTGCCGTTGGCCGCGGTCAGCCAGCCTTGGGCGGGCACGGAAGTCCCCGCCACCCAACCGTCGCCGAGCTCCGGGGCGTATGTGTCGCCGTCGGCGTCCATGTCGATGGTGGTGACGACGGCGACGTTGGCCAGGTCCGCGGCCTCCTTGAAAATTTCCCCGCCTCCCACGATCCAGACAGACTCAAAGCCGGGGGCGAACTGGGATTCCAGCAGGGCATCGTCCAGGGATTTAACGACGACGGCGCCCTCCGCCTCGGGCGTGCTGCCCCAGTTTTCCTGCCGGGTGATGACGATGTTGGTCCGGTTTGGCAGCGGCCGGTACTTCTCGGGGAACGATAGCCAGGTCTTGCGCCCCATGATGACGGGATGGCCGGTGGTGACCCTGGTGAAGTGCTTCATGTCCTCCGGCAGGTTCCAGGGCATGTCGCCGTCCTTGCCGATCACGCCCGAGGTGGTCTGGGCCCAGACCAGCCCGATCCCCGTCACGTTCGCGGCGATGTTCTCGCTGAAAGCCTGCCCGTCCATAGTGCCCTCCGTGCTCATACGGCGATCGGTGCCTTGATCGTGGGGTGGTGCCGGTAGCCCACCACTTCGAAGTCGTCCAGGGTGTAGTCGAAGATCGATTCCGGCTTGCGGGTGATCTTAAGCTGCGGGTACTCGTACGGTTCCCGTTCCAGCTGCTTCAGGACCTGGTCCATGTGGTTGTCGTAGATGTGCACGTCGCCGCCGGTCCAGATGAATTCGCCGGGCTCGAGGCCCGTTTGCTGCGCCAGCATGCAGGTCAGCAACGAATAGGAGGCGATGTTGAAGGGCACGCCCAGGAACATGTCGGCGGAACGCTGGTACAGCTGGCAGGAGAGTTTGCCGTCCGCGACGTAGAACTGGAAGAACGCGTGGCAGGGCGGCAATGCCATGTCCTTCAGCTCGCTGACGTTCCAGGCTGAGACGATGTGCCGCCGTGAGTCAGGGTTTTTCTTCAGGCTCTCCACGAGCTCGGCGATCTGGTCAATGTGGCCGCCGTCCGGGGTGGGCCAGCTCCGCCACTGGACGCCGTAGACCGGACCGAGTTCACCCTCGGCGTCGGCCCATTCGTTCCAGATGGTCACGCCCTGGTCCTGCATCCACTTCACGTTGGAGTCGCCGCGGAGGAACCAGAGCAGCTCGACGGCAACGGACTTGAAGTGCACCCGCTTGGTGGTGATCAGCGGGAAGCTTTCGCCCAGATCAAAGCGGATTTGGCGGCCGAAAACACTGCTGGTTCCGGTGCCGGTGCGGTCCGATTTGTGGGTGCCGTTGGCCATGACGTCGCGCAGAAGGTCTTCATAGGGCGTTGGGATGCTCACCCGTCCAGTCTATTCGAAGTGCGAGTGTCGCCCCGGGACCCCCGAATCCTCAGTCGTCAAAAGGTTTGAACTGCTCCACGGATACGATCCGGCTCTTGCTGCCGTGCGCCACGTGGCAGACGATCATTTCGCCCGGGGCCAGGTACGGGTCAGCCACCGGCAGCAGCCCCTTGAGCCGCGGGGTCATGTAGCCGGCAAGCCGGCCGAGCACGGTGGGTAGGGTCGGCCGGTGGGTGCACAGCACCACCGCGCGCTGCTTGTCGAACAAGGCATCGACGGCGGCCGCCGCCTTTTTGGGGTTGCGGGCATGCCGGTGCTCCGTCAGCGCATCCACCAATTTCACTTTGGCGTCAGAGGACTTGGCGTAGGGGGCGATGGTGGCCACACAGCGCAGCCAGGGGCTGGTAACCACGCGCAGCGGCTTCCAGGCCTTCAGCAGCCGGTGCACAGCCTGTGCCTGGCGGACGCCGGTAGCAGCCAGGGGCCTCTCGCCTTCGGCCTTGGTCCAGGAGGAGCGCGGCTTGGCCTTGGCATGGCGCACGATCACGAGCGGCCAGGTCTGCAGTTCCTTCCGGGCGTGCGCCGCCGCGAGGTACTCCAGCGGCACACGGTCCGTGGGATTGGACAGCAGCGAGGCGGCACGTTCCGGTGTGCACCACATGACACTGTCCACTTCCTTGCCGTCCGGGCGCAGGGAATTGCCCGTGACCTCAACAGCCCAGTAGTGCACCACCTTCAGTCCAGCGGTGACGTGGTAGTGGATGGGCGGGAGCGGGATGCCCAGCGGAGCCACGAGGCCGATCTCCTCCTCCACCTCACGGACGGCGCACTCGGGCACCGTTTCTCCGGGGTCAAGCTTGCCTTTTGGCCATGACCAGTCGTCGTAGCGCGGGCGGTGGATCAGAAGGACCTCCAGCTGGTCCTTCTTAACGCGCCAAGGCAGGGCGCCGGCTGCCGTGACGGCGACCGGCTCGCCCGGATGGTCGGTCTGGTCCGCTATGGGTGAGTCGCTGCTCTTCAAAGGCCGGGTTCCTACCGCCGGGCGACGGCGCGCTGCCGGGAGCGTGATGCCAGGAGCCAGGACTGGACGTCGTCAAGCTTGCTGCCGTCGTCGCCGATGTGGTGCCGGGTCCACTCGCCGTCGCTGTCCAGATGCCAGCTGGACGTCTCGGGGTCAATATAGCGGCGCATCAGGTCCAGGACGTAGGCGGTGTTTTCATCGCCGGACAGCTGCACGAGGGCTTCCACCCGGCGGTCCAGGTTGCGGTGCATCATGTCGGCCGAACCGATGTAGACGACGGGGTCGCCGCCGTTGCCGAAGGCGAAAACCCGCGAGTGCTCGAGGAAGCGGCCGAGGACGGAACGGACTGTGATGTTCTCGCTCAGCCCGGGGATGCCGGGGCGCAGCGAGCAGATGCCGCGGACAATGACGTCGACCTTTACGCCCGCCTGCGAAGCGCGGTACAGGGAATCGATGATGGCCTCATCCACCATGGAATTAACCTTGATCTGCACACGGGCGGGTATGCCTGCGCGTGCGTTACGGATTTCGCCCTCGATCCTTTCGATCAGGCCCGAGCGCACGGACCGGGGTGCCACCAGGAGCCGCTTGAAGGTTGACTTGGGGGCGTACCCGGACAGCTGGTTGAACAGCTTGGACAGGTCCTCTCCCACCTGGTTGTTCGCGGTCAGGAGCCCGAGGTCCTCGTAGTAGCGGGCGGTCCGCGGGTGGTAGTTGCCCGTACCGATGTGGCAGTAGCGGCGCAGCCCGTCCACCTCCTGGCGGACCACGAGGGAGAGCTTGCAGTGGGTCTTCAGGCCCACGATGCCGTAGACCACGTGGACGCCTGCCTGCTCCAGCTTGCGGGCCCAGGAGATGTTGGCCTGCTCGTCAAAGCGGGCCTTGATCTCCACGAGGGCCAGAACCTGCTTGCCTGCCTCGGCGGCGTCGATGAGGGCGTCGACGATGGGGGAGTCGCCCGAGGTCCGGTACAGGGTCTGCTTGATGGCCTGCACCTTGGGGTCCGCCGCCGCCTGTTCCAGGAACGCCTGGACGGAGGTGGAGAACGAATCGTAGGGGTGGTGCAGCAGGATGTCCCGGCGGCGCATCGCGGCGAAGACGTTCGCGGCCTTGGACGTCTCGGACTCGTTCAGGTACCGCGAGGTGTGGGGCACATGCTTGGGGTAGTGCAGGTCCGCACGGTCGATGTTGCCGATCACGGACAAACCGCGCAGGTCCAGCGGCGCCGGAACAGAGTAGACCTCCGACTCTTCCACACCGAGCTCGCGGATCAGCAGCGCACGGATGTTCGGGTTGATGTCGTTGGTGACCTCCAGCCGGACGGGCGGGCCGAACCGGCGGCGCAGCAGTTCCTTCTCGAGCGCCTGCAGGAGGTTTTCGGCGTCGTCCTCTTCCACCTCCACGTCCTCGTTGCGGGTCACACGGAACGTGTGGTGTTCCAGGACCTCCATGCCGGGGAAGAGCTGGTCCAGGTGTACGGCGATGACTTCCTCGAGGGCGATAAACCGCGCCACGCGGCCGGGCACCGAGCCCGCCCTGGGGCCGTCGATGGAAATCAGGCGGGGCAGCTGGTCCGGCACCTTGACGCGGGCAAAGAGCTCCTTGTCGCTGACCGGGTTCCGGACCACCACAGCCAGGTTCAGCGAAAGGCCCGAGATGTACGGGAACGGGTGGGCGGGGTCCACGGCGAGCGGGGTGAGGATGGGGAAAACCTTCTCCGCGAACATGGCGCTGAGCCGGTGCTTGGCCTCGTCGTCGAGCTCGTCCCAGTGCATGAGGTGGATGTGCTCATAGGCGAGCGCAGGCCGGATCTGGTCCGCGTAGACTTGGGCGTGGCGCTGCTGCAGGCGGTGGGCTGCCTCGCCGATCTGCTCCAGGACCTGGACGGGGCTCAGTCCGGCGGGGGAGGGGACTGCGAGACCCGTGGCGATGCGGCGCTTCAGGCCGGCCACGCGGACCATGAAGAATTCGTCGAGGTTGGAGGCGAAGATCGAGAGGAAGTTGACGCGTTCCAGCAGGTACAGGTCGGGGTCTTCGGCAAGTTCGAGGACCCGGGCGTTGAACGCGAGCCAGCTCAGCTCGCGGTCCAGGAACCGGTCCGGGCTGATCTCCCCCTCGGGTTCCAGGATGGCCGCGAATTCGGGGATGTCGATCCGGTCCTGCGTTGCGCGGGACGCCGGCACTTCGGAGGAGCCGAACCGGGCGCGCACGGGGGCCGCCTTGATTTCGGTGGTGGCTGTTCCGGCGGATTCCGGTTGCATGCGCTCTCCTTGGGTACTGGCGGGTTTATTTTCAACCTTACAAGCATTCACCGGTCCGGGACCCGAAGATTTCAAGGCCTCCGGCGCCCGTGCCGGAGGCTGTGATCAGCGTCCCTCCAGCGGCCCGTACATGACGTCCATATCCCAGCGCGTGAAGCCCAGCCGCCGGTACAGCGAGACGGCCGGAGTGTTGTCGGCGTCCGTGTACAGCATCACGGCGTGCAGCCCCTGCTGCTGGAGGTGACGGATGCCGGCCACGGTCAGCGCCTTGCCCAGGCCCATGCCCTGGGCGGCGGGCGTGACACCGACGACGTACACCTCGCCGATGGCAGGGTGGCTCCCGTGCTGCGGATGCACCTTGGTCCAGTGGTAGCCAAGCAGGCGCCCGTCGCGGTCCTCGGCCAGCAGGAAGCCGGCGGGGTCGAACCAGGGTTCATCCATCCGGGCCTGCAGGTCAGCCCTGGTCAGGGAGCCCTGCTCCGGGTGATGCGCGAAAGCCTCGCGGTTCGCTGCGAGCCAGGCGTCTTCATCCTTGCCCGGCACGAAGGCGCGGATCGAGACCCCCTCCGGAAGACCGACGTCGGGCAGGTCAGCGGCGGCGGTGGTGAGCCGCATCTTCCACAGCTCCCGAACCGGGCCGAAGCCGTACCGGGCTGCGAGGTCCGCGGCTGCTTCATGGTTGCCGTGCGACCACGCCTTGAGCCCGGCCAAGCCGCGGGAGGACTGCAGCGTGCCCACCAACCTGTCCGCCACTCCCTGGTTCCGGTAGCTGGGGTGCACGGCGATTTCCACCACGCCCGTCCCGTCCGGTTCCTCGACGACCACTGCGAACCCGGCCAGATCTTGCGCCGTGGCGGGGTCGGACTGCTCGTCGGGCGCGTAAAGGGCCAGGGTCAGCAACGTGTGCGGGCCCGTGTCCGCGGCGCGCATGGTGACGAGGGTCTGTTCCGAGACGGGGGGATTGCCGTCCGATTCCTCGGCGGCGGCCAGCAGGGTGCGGATATCCCGCAGCAGGTCTTCATCCACTCCGCCCTTGACGACAAGGACAGGCCATTTCTCCGGGTGCGCAGGACTCATGGTGTAAGGCTATACGGAGGCTGCCGGGCACACCCGATTTGGAACACGCCGCGGCGGCCCGTATAGTCGTTACCTCAGCCGGCATTTATGGCGGTTGCGAGGGGGATCCACCAGTGGGGTGGCCTCGATACGTTCGACCCGTATGTCCTCCACTTGTAGTTATGAATACAGAATGGCCCGGCTCTGATGAGCCGGGCCATTCTGTATTTTATGGCGGGTTTTGTATCTACGGCCGGTTCTGCCGGAGGCTTACGCCTCGGTGAGTTCGTCCTCCTGCTGGCGCATGAGCGTGAGCCGGTAGCCCACGTTGCGCACCGTGCTGATGAGGTTCTCGTGGTCGGCGCCCAGCTTGGCGCGAAGCCGCCGGACGTGAACGTCCACGGTCCGGGTGCCGCCATAGTAGTCGTAGCCCCAGACCTCGGTCAGAAGCTGCTGCCGGGTGAAGACCCGGCCAGGGTGCTGGGCCAGGTACTTCAGGAGTTCGAATTCCTTGAAGGTCAGGTTCAGCGCCGCGCCGTTGACGCGTGCTGTGTAGCTTGCCTCGTCAATAATGACGCCGGCCGCCCGGATTTCGGAGGGGGCCTCCTCCTGCTCGGGTACAGCTCGCGCCACGGAGAGCCGGATGCGTGCCTCAACTTCGGCGGGGCCGGCCGAGTCGAGCACGATGTCATCGACGGACCAGGCAGAGGAAACCGCCGCCATGCCGCCTTCGGTGAGGATCAGCACCAATGGGGCGCTGAGGCCGGTGGCCTTCAGGAGCTGGGTGAGGGAGCGGGCGCCCACGAGGTCCTTGCGTGCGTCCAGGAGGACGATATCGCACGGGTCTGTTTCGAGCAGCGCGGTGGGCTCTGCCGGGAGGATGTGCACCCGGTGGTTCAGGAGCTCCAGGGCAGGCAGGATGTCCACCGATGATCCGGTGCTGTTGGTCAGTAACAGGATGTGCGACATTATTCCTCCAAGGGGCTGTCTGCGCATCGTCGGGCGACTGAGCTGATGTTTGAGTATACCCAACGGCCTCCGGACTGACAGCGGCTGGCCGCACCCGCGTGCCTTATTTACGACATATGGCAGTCACATAGGGCAGGATTGAAACCGTCAGGGGGCCGAGCCCTGCCCGTCAACGGCACAGCCAGGATGAGGTCGCAGCGATTTGAGTGCAGAGTCCGAAATGAGTACCCCAAGGCCTGGCCCCGGGATGGGCGCTCCTGCGGTTGCGGGCCGGACGCTCCAGTCGTGGAGCATTGGAGTCGTTGGCCTGGCGGGCCTTGTGACGCTGGTGGCCAGCGTCTTCCGGACTCCGGATGTCCTCCTTGCGGTGGCCGTGCTTTTTGCCCTGGGCATCGGCATCGGCTGGCCCCACTATCTGGGAATTCCGGCCAAGAAAACCCTCGCCGCGGTAATCGGACTGACAGGGGCCGGTTCTGCCGTTGCCGCCACCTTCACCGCCGCCCCCGGATACCTCAACTGGACGCCCGGCTTCATCGCCATGGGCGTCACCGCCGTGTTCCTCGTCCAGGTGGTCCGCGGAACCGGCCAGGCGCAACGGCTGGAATCCACGCTCGGCTGCTGTGTGGGCGTCCTCCTGTCCTGCCTGGGCTCGGGGTGGATCGCCGGGGCCAGGTTCAACGGTGTCAAGGAGATGGTGCTGGTGGCAGGCATCAGCGCCGCCGTGCCGCTGCTCGCCGGCCTCATCCGCTGGCCCGACCGGATTATTGCGCCCCTCGGCATCACCCTCGCCGGGCTGGCCGGGCCGCTCGCCGGCCTGGTCTTCTCCGACATCGCCGTTTTACCCGCCGCCATATTCGGTGTGGTGGTGGGGGCGGTCCTGGTCAGCTTCCGCCGGCTGGTGACGCTCCGGGGCGCTCCATTGAATTTTCCCGCCGCTCTTGGCATAGGCCTGGCGCCGGTCGCAGCGGTCGGTTCGTTGGCCTACTTCATAGACAAACTACTCATCTCCTGACGGGTTAGGATGGCACCATGTCCGTAATTGCATTTGAAATCTTCTTCCTTGTTCTGCTCGGCATCGCCAGCCTGTCCATGGCTTGGTTCGCCGGTTTCGTTGTCTACCGGCTGTTCAAGGGACAGAAGTAGACCCCTGCTTAGCGGTTTCGAGAGGTAGCGGCTGTGCCTATTGAAATTCCTACAGACCTGACCCCCGAACTGGTTCCCCTCTCCTGGCTCATTGGCGAGTGGGAGGGCCGCGGCCGGCTCGGGGCCGGTGACGAAGGTTCAGAGCACTTCCTGCAGCATGTCTCCTTCACCCATAACGGTCTGCCGTACCTGCAGTACCGCGCGGAGAGCTGGCTGACCGACGAGGACGGTACCAAGCTCCGGCCACTCACTGTGGAGACCGGATTTTGGGCCCTCGAGCGCAAGCAGCTGGAGGCCGACAGTGGCCCCGGCCTGGTGCCCGGGGATATCGTGCCTGTGTTGAAAAGCGCCGACGAGGTCGAGGCGCTCCGCAACAAGGACGGCGGCTTCGACATCTCCGTGTCGATCAGCCATCCCGGCGGCATCTCGGAGCTCTACTACGGGCAGATCAAGGGCCCGCAGATCCAGCTCAGCACCGACATGGTGATGCGTGGCAGCCACTCCAAGGAATACAGTGCGGCCACCCGGATCTTCGGGCTGGTCGAGGGCAACCTGCTCTGGCGGTGGGACGTTGCCACCGGCAGGCCGCCGGCAGCCGGCACGGCCGCCGAGCCGGGCAACGGCCTCGAAGCCCACGCCTCGGCGTTCCTCCAAAAGGTCTCCTGACCGCGGCCTGCCCGCAGTTCCGCACCCCGCTGTTCGGAAACTCTGTTCTGGCGCCCGCTGTCCGGAAAATCCTGTTCTGCGGCCCTGTTCGTTGGCGCTCCCTTCGGCTACGTTGGCCTCAGGTCTCCCCGCCTGAGTCCGCAGCAACCCGATGGAGCGTCCGATGGATGAATCCCAGCCCCCGGCTGACTACAGCGACCTCAAAGCCGTGTACTTCAACGGCACGCTCAAGCCTTCGCCGGAGAAGAGCAACACCGAGGGCCTGATCAGGGTAAGCCGGCTGATCATGGAGAAGCAGGGCGTGGTCACGAGGGTCATCCGGACCGTCGACCACGACATTGCCAGCGGCGTGTACCCGGACATGCGCGAGCACGGCTGGGCCACCGATGAATGGCCCGAGCTTTACCCTGCCGTCCAGGAGGCCGACATCGTGGTGGTGGCCGGCCCCATCTGGCTCGGGGACAACTCCTCGCAGACCAAGAAGCTCATCGAGCGGCTTTACGCCCATTCGGGCCAGCTCAACGGCAAGGGCCAGTGGGCTTTTTACCCCAAGGTGGGCGGCTGCCTGATCACCGGCAACGAGGACGGCATCAAGCACTGCTCCATGAACGTGCTCTACAGCCTGCAGCACATCGGGTTCACCATTCCGCCGCAGGCCGACGCCGGCTGGATCGGCCCCGTCGGGCCCGGACCCAGCTACCTGGACGAGGGCTCGGGCGGTCCGGAAAGCGACTTTACGAACCGGAACACCACCTTCATGACGTGGAACCTCCTGCACCTGGCCCGGACCCTCAAGGACGCCGGCGGAATTCCCGCCTACGGCAACCTTCCGGAAGAATGGAAGGCCGGAACCAAGTTTGGTTTCGAAAACCCGGAATACCGCTAGGTGGCCGGAATACCCTCCCAGCCAAGGACGTTCCCCTTCATATGACTACCAAGAGCCCTCTGTTGTCGCGCCCTGGCGCCGTTGAAGCGGGCGGCGCCGACGCCGGCGTCGCATCCCACTACGGCGAGCCGCTGCGGGAGCAGCGCGCCCTGGCGGCCGGAGCCGCCGTCGTCGATCTTTCCCACCGCGGCGTGGTGACAGTCACCGGTCCGGACCGCCTGAGCTGGCTTAACACGCTGTCCTCGCAGCAGGTCACCAACCTCCAGCCCGGGGAGTCCAGCGAGCTGCTGCTCCTGAGCGTGCAGGGCCGCATCGAGTTTGATGCGCGTGTAGTGGACGACGGCGGGACTACCTGGCTGATTGTTGAGGCCGCCGAAGCGGGCCCCCTGGCCGACTGGCTGACCAAGATGAAGTTCATGCTCCGCGTTGAGGTCGCGGACGTATCGGCGGACTGGGCAGTAGTGGGGTCTACCAAGGCTGTGCCGGAGTGGTCCGGCCTGCTGGTGTGGCAGGACCCCTGGCCGCACATCGGCGCCGGCGGCTACTCCTACGCGGTGGTTCCGGAGGACACGCACCCCGGCGCGGAGCGGCCGTGGTTCGAGTACCTGGTACCGGCGGTGGAGCTTGAGCAGAGGGTGGGGGACCGGAAGCTCGCCGGAGTCCTCTCCGCGGAAGCGCTGCGTGTGGCCGCCTGGCGCCCGCGGCTTGGCGCTGAAACGGACGACAAAACCATTCCGCACGAGCTGGACCTGCTCCGGACCGCAGTGCACTTGGCCAAGGGGTGCTACAAGGGCCAGGAGACAATCGCCCGTGTCCACAACCTTGGCCACCCGCCGCGGCGGCTCGTGTTCCTGCAGCTTGACGGTTCGCAGCACACCATGCCGGCCCCCGGCAGTGAAGTCCGGGTGGGGGAGCGCAAGGTGGGCACGGTGACCTCGGTGGCGCAGCACTACGAGATGGGTCCGATCGCGCTGGCTGTCATCAAGCGTTCGGTCGCGCCGGATGAAATACTGACGGTTATGGACGGTGACGAGCCGTACACAGCCGCGCAGGAAGTAATCGTGGCGCCCGACGCCGGACAGGTCGTCGGAAGGCAGACAGGATTCCTGAGGGGGACCCACAGATGACAGATTCCACCGCGCCCGGAACCGGCGCTTCCGAGCAGCCCGCTTCGCAGCCTGTGTCGCAGCAGCCGGACGAGGAGACCCTCGAGCTGGCGCGCACCCTCCTCGACGCCGCCCGCAACGGTGAGACCGAGTTGCTCCGCAGCTACCTCAACGCAGGCGCCCCCGCCACCCTGACCAACTACGCCGGCGACTCGCTGGTCATGCTCGCTGCCTACCACGGTCACGCCGAAACCGTGCAGCTCATCCTGCACCACGGCGGTGACGCCAACGCCGCCAATGACCGGGGACAGACCCCGCTGGCCGGCGCGGTGTTCAAGGGCTACCCGGATGTTGTCCGGGCACTGGTGGACGCGGGTGCGGATCCCGACGCCGGCTCGCCCTCAGCACGTGATGCCGCCCGGATGTTCGCCCGCGACGACATCCTGGAATTGCTGGGCTAGGTCTTTGGAGAAGGTCAGCAGGCCCTGGCCTGCCCTCTGGTCCCTCGTCATCGGGTTCTTCATGATCCTGATCGACACCACGATCGTCTCGGTGGCCAACCCGCGGATCATGGAGGGGCTGGATACGGACATTAATGCCGTCATCTGGGTCACCAGCGCCTATCTGCTCGCCTATGCGGTGCCGCTGCTGATCACCGGCAGGCTGGGCGACAGGTTCGGCCCGAAGCGGCTGTACCTGTCCGGCCTTGTGGTCTTCACCCTGGCTTCCTTGGGCTGCGGGCTGTCCGGCACGGTCGGAATGCTCATCGCCGCCCGCGTCCTGCAGGGCCTCGGGGCAGCCCTGATGGCGCCGCAGACCATGGCCGTGATCACCAGGATCTTCCCGCCGGACGGGCGGGGCGCCGCCATGGGCCTCTGGGGCGCCACCGCCGGCGTGGCCACGCTTGTGGGACCCATCCTGGGCGGCGTCCTCGTGGACGGCCTGGGCTGGGAATGGATTTTCTTCATCAACGTGCCCGTCGGGATCGTGGGCTTCATCCTGGCCTGGCGCTTCGTTCCGTCCCTGGCCACCCACCCGCACAGGTTCGACATTCCCGGGGTGGTGCTCAGCGCCGTCGGGCTTTTCCTGCTGGTGTTCGGCATCCAGGAGGGCGAGACGTACGACTGGGGCACTATCACCGGGCCGGTCACCGTGTGGGGGCTGATCATCAGCGGCATCGTGGTGCTGGCGCTCTTTGTTGGCTGGCAGGCGGTCAACAAGGGCGAACCGCTCCTGCCGCTGGCCCTCTTCAGGGACCGCAACTTCTCGCTGGCGAACATCGGCATCACCACCGTTGGCTTCACCGTCACCGCCTTCGTGCTGCCGCTCATTTTCTACTACCAGATCGTGCGGGACATGACCCCCACGCAGTCCGCCCTGTTGATGGCGCCGACGGCGCTGATCTCCGGTGCTTTGGCGCCCCTGGTGGGCAGGATCAGCGACCGGGCGAACCCCAGATACATCACCTCCGCTGGCCTGCTGCTGATGGCCCTGGCGCTGTTCTGGAATTCCGCGCTCATGCATCCGGACACCCCCGTGTGGCTTTTCCTGCTGCCAAGCGCATTGCTCGGCTTCGCAAACGCCGGCATCTGGGCACCCCTGAGCTCCACCGCCACCCGCAACCTGCCGATGCGGCAGGCGGGGGCCGGCGCGGGCGTCTACAACACGACGCGGCAGATCGGCGCCGTCCTCGGCAGTGCCGCCATCGCCGTCGTTATGCAGGCCCGGCTCGCTGCGGAGCTTCCGGCGGCCACCGGGACGCCCGGGGTCGCCGGTGAAGCAAGTGGCTTCGGCGGCCAGTTGCCCCCGGCCCTCCATGACGGCTTCTCGACGGCGATGGGACAGTCGATCGTGCTGCCTGCGGCTGTTATTGTGCTCGGCGCCGCGGTGGCCCTGTTCTTCGCCGGGCACAAGCCGGTGCAGGGATGGGGCGGGCAGCAGCCGGCATCCGGCCAGGACGCGGAGACGGCAGCGCGCTGACGCTGGACGGCTGCGCTGTCCGGCGCCTAGCCGAGCAGCACGCTGGTCTGGATGCCCCCGGTGGAAAAGCCCAGGCTGCGGGCCGTTGCCAGTGAGCCCTTGTTGCTGACGTCGGTGCGCCACTGCAGGGTCAGCCCCGAGGCCAGCGCCTCGTGGGCCGCCACCGAGGCGGCCAGTGATCCCAGCCCGCGGCGCCGCCACTCCGGCGCGACGAGAACCCCCATGTGGGCGAGGATCCCTTCCCATTCGGAGTAGGCGCCGCAGGCCACCGGCACCCGCTGCCCCTCGTCGTCGTGAATGATGGTGTAGCGGTTCTCGAGGTCGGACAGGCCCACCTCGTTCACGTCATCGGGCGGGCACAGTCCCTCGAGTTCGATGGCCTCCGGGTTGCCGTGCGACACCGTCAGCTCCTCGGCCGGCTGCAGCAGCGGCAGGTCGTCCGCGAAGAAGAGCGCGGCCGACCCCTGGCCATGGCCGCCGTGGCGGCGGGTGATGGTCAGCAGGGTGACGTGCTGGGCCATCTCCTCATCGGAAATGCCGGCAGCGGCGTCCACCGCCCACTCGGGACCCACCAGGGCCGAGCTGCCGAACAGACGGACGAACTCTACCGAGTGCGCGGCGTCGTCAACCCTGGTAATCCGCTCCCCGGTTTCCAGCGCGCGGGCGAAAGCAGCGTCGTCGAGCCCCAGGCGGCGCGCCCAGGCAAGCTGGATGATGGCGGCGGATCCGGGGTCAAGACTCATGCTCCCAGCCTACCGATCCCCGCCACCGACGGGCCCCACTCCACACGGTCCCAGCGCGAACGTACAGTTGTGGCCCCAATTCGCCGCGGATCTGGGGCCACAAGTGTACGTTCGCGCTATGAGAAGGCGTGGGCGGGGATCAGCCGAAGAGGACCGCGGCCTCGTCGTAGCGGTGCTGCGGAACCGTCTTGAGCTTGCCCAGGGCGGCATCGAAGCCCACGTGGTCAATGTCGGTGCCGTTCAGCGACACCATGGTGCCCCAGCGGCCGTCGGTGACGGAGTCGATAGCGGCCATGCCGAGGCGGGTGGCCAGGACGCGGTCGAACGCGGACGGGACGCCGCCGCGCTGGATGTGGCCCAGGATGGTGGCGCGGGTTTCGATGCCGGTCCGGGCTTCGATTTCCGGGGCCAGCTGGTCGGCGATGCCGCCCAGGCGGGGCCGGCCGAAGGTGTCCAGGCCGCGCTCGGAGTGCGGTGACTCCATGTGTTCCGGGACGAAGCCTTCGGCCACCACGACCAGCGGCGCACGGCCACGGTCATGGGCCTCGGTGACCCATTTGGTGATCTGTTCGATGCTCACTTTCTGCTCCGGGATGAGGATGGCGTGGGCGCCTGCGGCCATGCCGGCATGCAGGGCGATCCAGCCGACGTGCCGGCCCATGACCTCGGCGATCATGCAGCGGTGGTGGGATTCGCCGGTGGTCCGCAGCCGGTCGATTGCCTCGGTGGCGATCTGGACGGCGGTGTCGAAGCCGAAGGTGTAGTCGGTGGCGTCGAGGTCGTTGTCCACGGTCTTGGGGACGCCGACAATCTTCAGGCCGGCGTCGGTGAGGCGCTTGGCTGCGGCGAGGGTTCCTTCGCCGCCGATGGCGATGATGGCGTCGATCCCCAGGCGGTCCATGTGTGCCTTGATGACGTCCGGTCCGCCTCCGTTCTCGAACGGGTTGGTGCGCGAGGTGCCCAGGATGGTGCCGCCCTGCTTGGCAATACCGCGGACAAGCGTACGCGGAATGGGGATGATGTCACCCTCAACCACTCCGCGCCAACCGTCGAGGAACCCCACGAATTCGTGGCCGTGGATGGCAATGCCTTTGAGGACGGCGCCGCGGATAACGGCGTTCAGTCCGGGGCAGTCGCCGCCGCTGGTGAGGATTCCTATTTTCATTTTCTTGGCTCAAATCCTGGTTTCGAAGGGTTTACGGGCAGAGCGCCACGCTGAGCTCAATTAGAGATTCTAGTGGTGAGTGTGCGGTAGGACACAAACAGTTACACCGCAGGGGAGCCCGGACGCCGGGATCCGGCAGCGGCCGGGACAACGGAATGCCCCCGTTCCGGAGGGAACGGGGGCATTCTCTGAAGGGCCGACGGCGGGTGCCCGCCGGCGGTGGCTGCTACTGGCCGATGCCGCGCTTTCCGAGGAAGGACTCAAGCGGGATCGAGTTGTTCTGGTCCGGCAGGATCAGCCACGCCGCCAGGTAGAACACAACGGCCGGGCCGGGCAGCAGGCACAAGACGAGGAAACCGATCCGGACGAATGCCACGTCCACGTTCAGCTTCTGGGCGATTCCGCCGCACACGCCGCCGAGCCAGCGCTGCGGTCCGCGCTTCAGGCCAAGGCCCCTGACAATGCTGAAGAACTTTTCCATGGTTCAAGACTTCCCGTTTGTTGCGCCGTTGTCACGTTTCCGTGCTGAGAGCAGGCCGCCGATCACCAGTGCGGCTCCGGCTCCGATCATCAGGCCGATCAGCACATACGTCCCGTTCAGGACCACGATGCCCAGCTGGGAGATGACGATCAGGACGGCCAGGGCGAGGACGACGAGGCCCCAGACGATGGTGCCTACCCGGGCCGGTGCTTCAGCAGGTTCGTCCCTGTCTCCTATGGAGGGTTTGGGGGCTGGGTTTCGTTCCGGAGCCGGATCAAAACTGTTCATGTCAGTTTCCTTCCTGGATGGTGACGTTGCTCACGGTGCCGTCGATCTGCAGGATCAGCCGCGCGCCTGGCTTGTCCGAGTTGTAGCTGCTCTGCCGGGAGGTGATGCCGCCGCGGCTGCCCGTGCCCTCATTCAGGTTGCCCAGGGTCATGTCGGCCCGGACATCCACCGGCACAGTGCGCGGGATGACAACCGTCAGGTTGCTCGCGGTGGCGTCGAGGGGAATTACGACGTCGGTGCCCAGGGGCGGGTTCAGGTCCAGGCCGGTCAGGTCGACAGTTCCCCGGCCTCCGGTGATCTGGAAGCCCTCGCGGGCCTGTTCGATGGTGACGGGATTCCAGTCTGCGTTCTGGAAGCGGAACCGGTCGCCGTTGGGCACCGCGCTGAAGACGCCTCCGACGATGAGCGCCACCACGGCGAAGAATCCGAGGATGCCGGAGGTCCTGCCGCGCAGGCCGGCCAGCAGGATGCCGAGTCCCAGGACCGCCGCACCGGCTGCCCAGACCACAGCGTTCGCCGAGCTGCCCAGCTCAATCAGGTTGCCGGCGTCGAGCGCCTTCAGCGCCCCGCCGGCCAGCAGCGCCAGTCCGGCGGTGATGGCTACGGCCGGCGCGCCCGGGCCGGCCGGCTTCGGCTTGGATCCCGGAACAGGGGCCGGGACGGGTGCAGGCCGCCGCGGCGGCAGGCCGCCGTGGGAGCCCGAAGGGGAGGCCGGGCCGTAGGGTTCATTGGAGCCGTATGACGGGATGGCGTCCGGCGTCGGAGGCACCGTGTAGGGCGGGTTTGGCGCATGGCTGGCGGCAGCGAAGGAGGACGCCGGGAACGGTGAGGATTCGGCTGCAGCAGCTGACGGGCTGCCGGGGGTTGCGTAGCCGTAGGACCCACGGGCGCTGTCCATCGGCGTACCGGCGCGGTTCTTGCTGCGCTGGGTCAGGTAGTAGATCAGGTAGATCACCCCGCCGATCCAGAACAGCGCCCAGAAGAAGCCGAAGCTGTCGTGGCCCCATCCCCAGAAGCCGCCGCCCATGCCGGTGAGGCCGATGATCGTGGTGATGAGCGCCCCCGTCATGCCGGTGCTCCAGCGGCCGGCGCCAGCCTCCTGGGTGTGGATCCGGCCGTCGGGCTCAGGCAGCAGGGCCCAGCCGAGGCCGTACAGGAGGATCCCGATGCCTGCGAACAGCGTCAGCACGATGAAGATGCCGCGCACGATCAGCGGATCGATCCCCATCCGTTCGGCGATGCCGCTTGAGACGCCCCCGATCCAGCGGTCGCGGCCCCGGTGGACGCCGTGACTGCGGATCCAGTCGAAGAAGTTCAGTGGCTCGGCGGTCCCGCCGCCGCCGGAAGCAGCGTACGCGGATGCGCCGTAAGCCGGCCCGGCGTGGCTTCCCGATGGCGGCGGGAACAGCGGTTCCGTCGGGTTTTCCCGTGGTGTGGGGTTTTCCGCGGCTGTGGCGTTCTCCGGTTCCCCGGAGTTTTGGGGTGCGTGCTCCGGTTCCTGGCCGGCGTTGCCCCCGGACGGGGTGGCCGGGTGGCCTTCACTGGGGTTGGGGTTCTGCGAGTTCATACTTCGATACTGCCGTTTGAGCTGGTCAGCCTCTATTGGGGAACACCCTGAGCCGTCCCTGACTCGCCCCGGGTTCACCCTCAGATCGGGCCTCGGGAACCCTGAAACGTGTTTGGATTGATGCATGACCACAGCCCCTGTCCGCCCTCCTCTGGTCCGCAGCAGCGACCGGGTGATCGCCGGTGTCTGCTCCGGCCTGGCGGTGCACCTGGGCTGGCCGGTGCGCATGGTCCGGATCGGCATGGTGGTGGCCGCCTTTGCGGGCGGTGCCGGGCTCGCGTTCTACGCGTGGCTGTGGATCATGGTTCCCACCGCGGATGAGAACGCCAAGCGCAATGCCCGCCGCCCGGCGTCGCCCATTGCTCCGGCCGTGAGCCTGCCGCCGGCGGGCATCCAGCAGGCCCCCGCCGTCCCTTCCTCGCCCGCGTCAGGCTCGCCGTTGGGATCAGGCTCCCCGTCGGCGGGGGAGTACGACGCCGGCACCGCCTCCCAGCCTCCGGAACCTGCCGCTGTGGCCGGGCCCGGCACATGGTTCCGGGTCCGGAGCATGCGCTACGGTAAGGAGATCCTGCTGGGCGCCGGGCTCCTGCTCGTCGCCGCGATCCTGATCGCCAGGCTGCTGGGCGTGGAAGTGCCCCTGGGCACGCTGATCCCGGCGGCGGCCATACTCGGCGGCGCGGCAATTGCATGGATGCAACTGGATGAAACCCGCCGCGCCGGGCTCGTCGACAAAACGAAGGCGGACCAGGCCGGCGGATGGGCGCGTCTAGCTGCTGGCCTCGCACTCGTGGTGGCCGGGGTACTGGTCATGGTGTCCGGGTCGGGCTCATGGGAGCAGACCTGGCTCGCGCTGCTCGCCTCCGTAGCGGTGCTGGGCGGAGTGGCGCTGGTGCTGCTGCCGTGGGGGCTGAAGTTCTGGCGCGACCTGGAGGCCGAGCGGGCCGGCCGGGTGCGGGAGACCGAGCGCGCCGAGATCGCCGCCCACCTGCACGACTCCGTGCTCCAGACGCTTGCCCTGATCCAGCGCCGGGCCGGAAACGAGCACGACGTCGTCCGCCTGGCCCGGGCCCAGGAGCGCGAGCTGCGGGGCTGGCTCTTCAAGGACCCCGCCGCCGACGCAGGCCAGCTCTCGGATCGGATCAAGGCCGCCGCGGCGGAGGTTGAGGACGGCCTCGGGCACGCCGTCGACGTCGTGACCGTGGGGGACACGGGGATGACCGAACGCCACGAGGCGCTGGTGCAGGCCAGCCGTGAGGCCATGCTGAACGCTGCCCGCCATGGCGGCGGTCCGGTCTCTGTCTACCTTGAGGTGTCCGACGGCGGCGCTGAAGTCTTCGTCAAGGACCGGGGCCCGGGCTTCGAGCTGCACACCGTCCCGCACGACAGGCTGGGTGTGCGGGAATCGATCATTGGCCGGATGAAACGGCACGGCGGAAACGCCGAAATCAACAGCGGACCGGAGGGCACGGAGGTGCGGCTCAGGCTGCCTGCCGACGCCGGCGAGAACGGGGAAGGGAAGTCATGAGCACACCAGCAGGGGCAGCCGCGGCGGGAAGAACCGTACGGGTCGTGATCGTTGATGACCACGCAATCTTCCGCTCCGGCCTCAAAGCCGACCTGGACCCGAGCGTGGTGGTGGTCGGGGAGGCCGGCACCGTGGAACAGGCCATCGAGGTCATCGCTGCCGCACGGCCCGACGTGGTGCTGCTGGACGTGCACCTGCCCGGCGGACGCGGCGGGGGAGGGCGGGAAGTCATCGCCGGATCGGCGGCGCTCCTCGGAACTACCCGGTTCCTCGCCCTGAGCGTGTCCGATGCCGCCGAAGACGTCGTGGCCGTGATCCGGGCCGGTGCCCGCGGCTACGTCACCAAGACCATCTCCGGGGCGGAAATCACGGACGCCGTGTTCCGGGTTGCCGGCGGAGACGCCGTGTTCTCGCCGCGCCTGGCCGGCTTTGTCCTGGACGCCTTCGGCACGGCCCCGGCCGACATTGCCGACGACGAACTGGACAAGCTCTCAGCCCGCGAACTCGAGGTGATGCGGCTGATCGCCCGCGGCTACAGCTACAAGGAGGTGGCTAAGGAGCTCTTCATCTCCATCAAGACCGTGGAAACCCATGTCTCGGCGGTGCTCCGGAAGCTGCAGCTCTCCAGCCGCCATGAACTGACCAAGTGGGCCGCCGAACGCCGCCTCCTCTAGCGCCGGCCCAGACGCTCTCTCACTTCCTGCCGCTTAACCCCGAACGCTCTCTCACCGGGTGAGAGAGCGTTCGGGGTTGCCGTGCAGGAAATGAGAGAGCGTGCCGGGTTACTGGGCCTTGCCGAGGAAGTCCTGCAGGCGGCCGACGCCGGTGGCAAGGTCCTCGTCGCCCAGGGCGTAGGAGAGGCGCAGGTAGCCGGACGGGCCAAAGGCTTCGCCGGGAACGACGGCGACCTCCACCTCGTCCAGGATCAGTGCGGCCAGCGCGGCGGAAGTTTCGGGCCGGACCGGACCGTTCGCCGTCGGGAATTCCTTACCCAGCAGCCCGCGGACGTCGGCGTACACGTAAAAGGCGCCCTTCGGCGTCGGGCATTCAACGCCCTCGATCGCGTTGAGCCCGTCCACGATGGCCTTCCGGCGGCGGTCAAACGCGACCTTCATCTCGTCCACCGCGGTGAGCGGACCGGAGACAGCGGCCAGGGCGGCGATCTGCGGGATGTTGGAGACGTTGGAGGTGGCGTGCGACTGCAGGTTGGTGGCCGCCTTGATGACGTCGGCGGGGCCGATCATCCAGCCCACGCGCCAGCCGGTCATCGCATAGGTCTTGGCCACACCGTTGAGGATCACAACCTTGTCGCCCAGTTCGGGGGCGGCGGTGGCGATGGAGGTGAACGGAACGCCGTCGTACGTCAGGTGCTCGTAGATCTCGTCGGTGACCACCCACAGGCCCTTGGCCGCGGCCCACTTGCCGATTTCAGCAACCTGCTCGGGGGAGTAGACGGAGCCGGTGGGGTTCGACGGCGAGACGAACAGCAGGATCTTCGTGCGGTCCGTGACGGCCGCCTCGAGCTGCTCCACGGTCACCAGGTAGTCCTGCTCCGGCCCGGCGAAGACCTCCACCGGAACGCCGCCGGCGAGGCGGATGGCCTCGGGGTAGGTGGTCCAGAACGGCGTCGGAACAATCACTTCGTCGCCCGGATCCACCAGGGTGGCGAACGTGTTGTAGACGGCCTGCTTGCCGCCGTTGGTGACCAGCACCTGGGAGGGGTCGGCCTTGTAGCCGGAGTCCCGGAACGTCTTCTCGGCGATGGCCTTCTTCAGCTCGGGCAGGCCCCCGGCGGGGGAGTAGCGGTGGTACTTCGGCTGGCTGGCGGCGTCGATGGCGGCCTGGACGATGTAGTCCGGAGTGGGGAAGTCGGGCTCGCCAGCGCCGAACCCAATCACCGGCCGGCCGGCCGCCTTCAGCGCCTTGGCCTTGGCATCAACGGCCAGGGTGGCGGATTCGGCAATGGCGGAAATGCGTTGGGAAACGCGGGCGGCAGACATGGCAGGTCCGTTCTTCGCTTGCAGCTGGAGAGCTGAATGGTGGAATTCGACGGAATCTACTCTATGCTGTTCACCGGATCGTTCGAGGTGGAACACGGATTTGTGACTGCGGTGCAGCGCGCCTCCGGAAGCTGAAAACGGTCCGAAGTGAGGCCGGTTCGACGTAAGCGCAGTTGTTGCGTAGACTGGTTCTCCGGTGTTGAAAACACGGATGATGACTTGCGCCCCAGATGGCCTTGGGGAAGTGCGGCCTGCATCGGTTTTCGATCCATAGGGTAGTGGCGCAATTGGTAGCGCAGCGGTCTCCAAAACCGCAGGTTGCAGGTTCGAGTCCTGTCTGCCCTGCGCAGGCTGTTCCGGCGAAAAAGCCGGGGCAAGCGCAGCAACAAAAAGGTTCAGTTCAGAGCCGGGTAATCCGACTTGCGAGGATGAGTGAGGAACAGGTGACCGAAACAGCTGCAAGCAGCTCCAAGGGCCGCCCTGCCAAGAAGGCCGCCAAGGCCGGTTTCTTCGCTCGTATCGCACTCTTCATCCGCCAGGTCATTGGCGAACTGAAGAAGGTCGTCGCCCCGACCCGCAAGGAACTGATCAACTACACGCTCGTGGTGCTCGTATTCGTAGTCATCATGATGGTGATCGTCACTCTGCTGGACCTGGCGTTCGGCAGCGCGGTGAGCTGGATCTTCGGCGGTACAGGCGCCACGGACCGCTAAAGGCGATCAGTCCGCAGACTGCGTGGACTCCCAACCGGAAACGGGAAAGGAGTTGCGGGGTGTGCGGAATTGAGCCATTTAACTAGGCAATTTAGCAATGAGGAAGCAGGAGACCAAGTGTCTGAGCAGGAGCTCGAGGTAACTGAGACTGAGCTGGATGAAACCCAGAACCCCGCGGCTGAGTCCGCCGAGGGCTCCGAGGTTGAGTCTGCTGCGCCCGATTCCGAAGGCGACGCCGATTACGAGGCCGACGCTGACGACGCCGAGACCGAAGACGCCGACGACGTGACCGGAGAGGACGCCGGGGAAGGCGCCGAAGGAACCGACGTCCTGGCTGCTGCGGCCGCCAAGGCCACCGACCCCGCCGAAGAGTTCAAGGCGAAGCTGCGCCGCCAGGAGGGTGACTGGTACGTCATCCACTCCTACGCAGGCTACGAAAACCGCGTCAAGGCCAACCTTGAGACCCGCATCCAGACCCTGGACATGGAAGACTACATCTTCGAGATCCAGGTGCCCATGGAAGAAGTCGTTGAGATCAAGAACGCCCAGCGCAAGGTCATCAACCGCGTCCGTATTCCCGGCTACGTCCTGGTCCGCATGGATCTGACCGACGCCTCCTGGGGCGCCGTCCGCCACACCCCGGGCGTCACCGGCTTCGTGGGCAACGCCCACAACCCCGTGCCGCTGCGCCTCGACGAGGTCTTCTCCATGCTCGCCCCGGTCTTCCAGGAGGAGCAGGCGGAGAAGGGCAAGCCGGCCAAGCAGCCTTCCGCCCCGGTAAACGTCGACTTCGAGGTCGGCGAGTCGGTCATCGTCAAGGAAGGCCCGTTCGAGACCCTTCCCGCCACGATCTCCGAGATCAAGGTGGACTCCCAGACCCTCGTGGTGCTGGTGTCCATCTTCGAGCGCGAGACCCCGGTCACGCTGGCCTTCAACCAGGTCACCAAGATCTAGCTGATCACCACAGATTTCGTTCCGGAACGGCCCGCTTTAGCTGTCCCGGAACGGCCGACCGCCTCGCCATGGCGGTCAACCACCTGAGGCACGCTCCTGTGTCCCAGGACGCATTTGAGAGAAGGACCCTACATTGGCTCCCAAGAAGAAGGTCACCGGCCTCATCAAGCTGCAGATCCAGGCAGGTGCCGCTAACCCGGCCCCGCCGATCGGTCCTGCGCTTGGCCAGCACGGCGTCAACATCATGGAATTCTGCAAGGCGTACAACGCTGCGACGGAAGCCCAGCGCGGCAACGTTATTCCTGTTGAAATCACCGTTTACGAAGACCGTTCGTTCACGTTCATCACCAAGACCCCGCCGGCTGCAGAGCTCATCAAGAAGGCTGCAGGCGTTGCCAAGGGTTCGTCCACCCCGCACACCGTCAAGGTTGCCAAGCTGACCCAGGCCCAGGTCAACGAGATCGCCTCCACCAAGATGGAAGACCTCAACGCCACCAGCCTCGAAGGCGCAGCGAAGATCATCGCCGGCACCGCCCGTTCCATGGGCATCACCGTCGAGGGTTAATTCCCCGCTGATGCGGCGGCAAGTCCGGGTAACCGGGCACGACGCCGGGCAGCACCGCCGGGAAACCGGCACCACTGAAACATTGAAAATGCCGCAAGTCCGAACGGTGAAACAGCCGGACTCGCGGATGTGGCAGGGCCCAGCGCGGTCCGCAGACCACAACTGCACAAGGAGAAATAAGCAGCATGGCAAAGCGCAGCAAAGCATACGAGGCAGCCGCAGCCAAGATCGAGACGGAGAAGCTCTACGCTCCGTTCGAGGCAGTGACGCTCGCCAAGGACACCAACCCGTCCAAGTTCGACGCCACCGTTGAGGTCGCCTTCCGCCTGGGTGTTGACCCACGCAAGGCCGACCAGATGGTCCGCGGCACCGTCAACCTGCCCCACGGCACCGGTAAGACCGCCCGCGTCCTCGTTTTCGCGACGGGTGAGAAGGCCGAAGCAGCAATCGCTGCCGGCGCCGACTTCGTTGGTTCCGATGACCTGATCGAAAAGATCGCCGGCGGCTGGACCGACTTCGACGCAGCCGTTGCCACCCCTGACCTCATGGGCAAGGTTGGCCGCCTCGGTAAGGTCCTGGGTCCCCGTAACCTGATGCCGAACCCGAAGACCGGCACCGTCACCCCCGACGTCACCAAGGCTGTCAACGACATCAAGGGCGGCAAGATCGACTTCCGCGTCGACAAGCACTCCAACCTGCACTTCATCATCGGCAAGGTTTCCTTCGACGCCGTCAAGCTGGCCGAGAACTACGCCGCCGCCCTCGAAGAGGTGCTCCGCCTGAAGCCGTCCGCTTCCAAGGGCCGCTACATCCAGAAGGCAACGGTTGCCACCACGTTCGGTCCCGGCATCTCCGTTGACCCCAACGTCACCCGGGTTCTGACCGAGGCGTAAGCCTCACCGAGCTCACGGCCGGATCTCCGGCCAGCACCGAAGGACCGCCCGGCATCTGCCGGGCGGTCCTTCTGCGTCCGCGGCGCCCCTTCCGGAAGCTGTGAAGTACGACGGCGGGACTCGGGTGGGCGGGCCAGTCCGCTGTGTTGGGGGTGCTGGAGGCGGCTCTGGAAGGAAGGGGCCGCGGCGGCTAGGCTGATGCGGTGACGACGCCTTCCTACCGGATCGAGCCGCTCTTCCTGCCTGCGTCGCTCGACGCTGCCGAGGCCGCAGACTTCCTCGAGTTCAGCGATCTCAGTGATGCCCTGGCACTGGAGCTTTGGGGCAACCTGGACCGGGCGACTCCCCGAAAAGCCCGGCTGGAAGGGTGGCGCGACGACGAGTACGGGAAACTCCGGCTCTTCTTTGTGCGGCTTGACGGCCGCATGGTGGCAAGGTCTTGGATCAGGTTTCCGCAGCAGGAAAACCTGCAGGACGCGTTCCTTCGCGTGGACGTGCTCCAGGAGTTCTGCGGCCGCGGCATCGGACAGGCCCTCCTGCGGCATGTTGAGGCGCTGGCGGCCGAGGACGGGCGCAGCACCCTGCAGTCCTTCACGGAACACGCGCCGGGCTTTGACCCGGATGGTCCTGGCATCCTGAAGCCCGGAACGGGCACGGGCGGGGTCCCGGCCGCGGCCCGCGGAGTCCGGTTCGCCGTGGCGGCCGGCTACACCCTCGAGCAGGTGACGCGTTTCAGCGCACTGGACATGCCGCCGTCGGACGGTGTCCTGGACGCCCTGGAACGGGAGGCAACCGGCATCGCCGGGGATCAGTACGAGATCCTCGGCTGGACAGACCGTTGTCCCGGTGAGTACGTGGAGCAGATGGCAGTGCTCATGTCCAAAATGAGCACGGACACCCCGGCCGGCGCGCTGCACTACGACGCCGAGGTGTGGGACGCCAAGCGGGTCCGGCACGTCGAGGACGAGTGGAAGCGGACGGGCCTGGAGTCGCTGGTGGCCGTGGCCCGGGACAGGGCGAGCGGCGAGTTGGCGGCCTACTCCGTGCTGCAGCACACGGGCGAAAAACCGTGGCTGGCCGAGCAGGATGACACGCTGGTGGCCCAGGCGCACCGCGGTCACCGGCTGGGCATGCTGGTCAAGGTGCGCAACCTCCGGCGCCTGCAGGAGGACCATCCCGAGGTGGAGCGCGTCCTGACATTCAACGCCGCCGAGAACGACCACATGCTCGCCATCAACCTGGCCCTGGGATTCCGTCCGGCAGGCTACGACGGTGAGTGGCAGCGCCGGCGTTAACCGGCATATGCTGGCGGCGGATACACCGCGTGGATTCAAGCCGGAGGCCTTCATGGCAAGCGGCGGAAACGGCTGGGGATATGGCAATAAACGTGCGGATCGAGCGGCTGCTGATTCCGGAGTCCGTGGACTCTCCCGATGCGGCGGACTTCCTCGCCGCGGTGGAAGTCGGGCGCAAGGTCCGGATGGACACCTGGGGCAGTGATGACCTCGCCTACACGCCGCTGGAGAAGCTGCTCGAACTGGACGACCCGTACGAACGCCAGGTCATCCTCGTGGCCAAGGTCGACGGCGAGATTGTCGGCGCCGTGGACATCGCACTTCCCCTGGCCGACAACCTCGACCTCGCCGAATTCACCCTGGACATCCTCCCTGAATACCAGCGCCAGGGCGTCGGCCGGCAGCTGCTGGAGGCAGCCGAACACTTCGCCCGGGAGGAGGGGCGCACCATGATCCTGGTTGACACCAACCACCCCGGCGCCTCCCTGCACGAATTCGCCCCCGAGCAGCTGGTGCCCGGATCGGGCCAGGGCTACGTGCCGCTGGGCAGCCGTGAGGTGGACTTCGCCCAGCGCACCGGCTACACGCTCCAGCACATCGAACAGTTCAGCTCATGCGCGCTGCCGCTGGACACCAAGCTCGTGGCCGAACTCGAGGCTGAGGCGCAGGAGGCCAACAACGGCCGGTACCGCCTGCACCACTGGACCGACCGTTGCCCGGAACGCTGGCTGGAATCTGTGGCAGCCCTCGAAAACCAGGCAGGCGGCGACGCCGGGCCGGCGGGGGACGGTGACATGATCTTCGACGCCCGGATCCTGCGGGAGGCCGAGGAAGTCACCATCTCGCAGGGGCGGCGGACGGTGGTGACCGCCGTCGAACACATCGCTTCCGGAACGCTGGTGGGGCTAACCACCATCAGCGTCCTGGCGCAGCGGCAGGACGTCGTCTTCCAGGACGACACCGTGGTGCTGCAGGCCCACCGCGGCAATAAGCTCGGCCTGCTGATCAAGGTGGCCAACATGGAGCGCCTCACCGAGCAGTTCCCCGCTGCGCGGGTGATCTACACCTGGAACGCACCGGAAAACCGGTATCTGCTCACGGTCAACCGCCAGCTAGGCTTCACGACGGCGGGAGTCACCGGGATCTGGCAGAAGGAACTGCCGGACCTGGGACCCAGCAGGAGCTGAGTGTGCCGGCGCGCTTGGTGCACCCGGCCCGGAAGGCCGATTTGGTCATCCGTATAGCCCTCCCGTAAGCTTGAACTACCAAAGACCGTCGGTTGTTGGATTCCCACTCTTTCGAGCTCAGCTCAACTCTGCAGTTGTGTGCGGAAGAGCCAGTGGGTTTCCGGACGAAGGACCCTGAACATAGGGCGGCCGGCGCAGGTGAACGAAGCAAAGCTCCGCTGTCCTGGACTGCGTTGAGCCAAGCCCCGTGCATCTGCGCGGGGCGTTTTTAGTTTTAGCTCACCTGAGCGGGGACCCGGAATACCGGCACTATCCCCGGAAGGAGGGTTATGGCAACGCCTACCAAGGTTTCAGCAGTAGCTGAGATCACTAACGATTTCAAGGAATCGAACGCCGCTGTCCTGACCGAATACCGTGGGCTCACCGTTGCACAGCTCAAGCAGCTGCGTGTTTCTCTCGGCCAGGACACCAAGTTCGCGGTCGTCAAGAACACCCTGACCGCCATTGCAGCCAAGGAAGCTGGTGTCGAAGCATTCGACGGCCAGCTCGCCGGCCCCACTGCAATCGCGTTCATCAAGGGTGACGCAGTTGCAGCTGCCAAGAGCCTGACGGATTTTGCCAAGGCCAACAAGCAGCTGGTCATCAAGACCGGTTACTTCGAGGGCAAGGCACTGAACGCCAGCGAAGTTGCTGCCCTGGCAGCACTCGAGTCCCGCGAGCTGCAGCTCGCCAAGGTTGCAGGCGTCCTCAAGGCCCCTGCCGCCGCTGCTGCACGCATCATCGACGCACTGCGCCTCAAGCTTGAAGAAGAGAACGGTGCTCCGGCTGAAGCCGCAGCTCCCGCCGCTGAAGAAGCTCCCGCCGCAGAAGCAGCAGAGGCTCCGGCCGAAGCCGCTGCCGAAGAGAACTAACTCTCTCCCAATAAGACTCCGGTGGAACGGACGGCATCCAGCCCCCGGCCACCTTTATAGGAAGGACGCCAACCATGGCGAAGCTCACCAACGAAGAGCTCATTGAAGCTTTCAAGGAACTGACCATCATCGAGCTCTCCGAGTTCGTCAAGCTCTTCGAAGAGACCTTCGAAGTTACCGCTGCTGCTGTTGCTGTTGCTGGCCCCGCTGCCGGTGGCGCTGCAGAAGAAGCTGAAGAGAAGACCGACTTCGACGTCATCCTCGAATCTGCTGGCGACAAGAAGATCGCAGTGATCAAGGAAGTTCGCGCCATCACCTCCCTCGGCCTCAAGGAAGCCAAGGACCTGGTTGACAGCGCTCCCAAGGCTGTTCTCGAAGGCGCCAACAAGGAAGCCGCCGAGAAGGCAAAGGCTCAGCTCGAAGAAGCTGGCGCCACCGTTACCCTCAAGTAACACTGCTTGTCCAGGAATCCCCGTCCAATCCGGTGGGCGGGGATTCCTGCGTTTAACCCTCCCTGCGTGCGCTCAACCCAACTAGCTCGCAGTTGTTGTCGTTATGGGGCGTCAAAACGACAACAACTGCGAGTCAGTTGGGTTCACTGATGTCCGCGAGTACCGCGCCGAGGGCCGAGACCAGGGCGTCGGCGTCCACGAAGGCGCTATAGCCGTGCTGGCCCGCGCCCATGGAAATCCGCTTGCCGGCGATGGTGCGATCGGCATAGACGGGCCACGCCGTGGTGCTGCCGAGCGGCGTGATGGTCCCGCGCTCATACCCGGTGGCTTCCAGGGCCACATCCGCGGCCGGGAGCGACAGCTTGTTGACGCCCACCAGGCTGCGCAGCTTGGGCCAGGAGATCTGGCGGTCGCCGGGGATGAGGGCGAACAGGAAACTGCCGTCCTTGTGTTTCACCACGAGTGACTTCACGATGTCCGCCGGGCTGATGCCGAGGATCGCGGCCGCCTCCTGGAGGCTGTGGGCGGCCAGCCGCTCCACGAGCTGGACGTCCAGGCCGCGCGCGGCGGCGTCGGCAAGGAAGCGCTCCCTGCCGGTGCCGCCGCTGCCCTTGTTGCCGCCCGTCCCGATAATGCCCGACGCCGGAACCGGGCTCATCAGTCGCGGAACAGCAGGAGGGCCTCGCCCTGGCCGCCGCCTCCGCACAGTGAGACTGCCGCCTTGCCCTGGCCGCGCCGCTTCAGCTCATGAGCGGCATGGAGCGCCAGCCGGGCACCAGAGGCGCCGATCGGGTGGCCGAGGGCGATGGCGCCGCCGTGGATGTTTGTCTGCTCCAGCGGATAGTCGAGGTCCTTCAGGGACTGCACGGCCACCGAACCGAAGGCCTCGTTGATCTCAATGAAGTCAAGGTCCGCGGTGCTCCAGCCGGCCCGGTCAAGCGCGTTACGGATGGCATTGGAGGGCTGCGAGTGGAGGGAGTTGTCCGGCCCGGCCACCTGCCCCGGCTTGCCCACAACGGCCAAGTACTCCAGACCGTTCTCCTCCGCGAACTTGCGGGAGGTCAGCACCAGGGCTGAGGCGCCGTCGGACAGGGGGGAGGAATTGCCGGCCGTGATGGTGCCGTCGGTGACGAAGGCGGCCCGCAGGCCGGCCAGGGACTCTACGGTAGCGTCCGGCCGGACGCCCTCGTCGGTGGAGACGACCAGCGGGTCACCCTTGCGCTGCTTGACGCTGATTGGGGAGATCTCGTCGTCGAAGACGCCGTTCTTCGAGGCGATGGCGGCGCGCTGGTGCGATTGGGCGGCCACGTTGTCCTGGGCGGTCCGGTCGATCCCCAGCGTGAGGTTCTTGGACTCCGTGGAAAGTCCCATCGAGTGGCCGTCGAAGGCGTCGGTGAGGCCGTCGTGTGCCGCCACGTCCAGCGCCTGGACGGTGCCGTAGTTCCAGCCCTGGCGGGAGCCGGGGAGGACGTGGGGTGCGCGCGTCATCGATTCCTGGCCACCGGCGACGACGACGGTGGCGTCGCCGGCGCGGATCAGCCTCGCGGCGTCGATCACGGCGGTCAGCCCGGAAAGGCAGACCTTGTTGATGGTCACCGTGGGGACGTTCCAGCCGATGCCTGCTCCGATGGAGCTCTGGCGGGCGGGGTTCTGGCCGGCCCCTGCCTGCAGGACCTGGCCCATGATGACGGCGTCCACCTGATCCGCTTCCAGCCCGCTCGCCGCAATGGCCGCCTTGATGGCGTGCGTTCCGAGTTCGACGGCGGTGAAGCTCGCCAGCTGCCCGTTCAGCCGGCCCTGCGGGGTGCGCGCACCGGACAGGATGACAACATCGTCAGCGGAATTGCTCATGGTTGTTTCTTCCGATCTTTGGTCAATGGTTGGCCTAAGGGTATCGTGAGCCCGGTCACCTATCCATTCAACGCTGGGAAGGCGGAAGGCATTCCGGATAGGTGCCCGCAGCAACGGTGCTTGCATTCTGCTGGTAAGTGGGGTAGACACGCGTATGGTTTTGCCGTATCGTAGATATTTGCGTCTTCCCTGTTTACCTTCAGCCTTCATATAGCGGTGGGCTTAGCCTGTTAGCCGTTCCATCAATGTGCCGTGAACAACGTCACCAGCATGGGCGGAACCAGGTTCCGGGTCATATAGCGGAACCGGATGGTAGCACTGCGGAGTCACTTCGCAGGGTGAAAAGCGGGGGAGATCTGAAAACGCCTGAAGGTCTGTGGAAGGATCCCTCTTGGTCGCCTCGAGCACCTCTAATGAAAACAACGCTACCGCTATCAATGCCGAAAGCACCGACGGTGCGACTCGCCGGCTCTCATTCGCAAAGATTCACGAACCTCTTGACGTTCCGAATCTGCTTGCCCTGCAGACGGACAGCTTCGACTGGCTGGTCGGAAATGAACGTTGGCAGGCCCGCGTTGCGAAGGCCGTCGAAGAAGGCGACCTGAGCGTCGCCACCACCTCCGGCCTTTCCGACATCTTCGAAGAGATCTCCCCGATTGAGGACTTCCAGGGCACCATGTCCCTGAGCTTCTCCGATCCGGAGTTCGCTGATCCGAAGTACACCATGGCTGAATGCAAGGACCGGGACGCTACGTACTCGGCACCGCTGTACGTCAAGGCCGAATTCATGAACAACAACACGGGCGAAATCAAGCAGCAGACCGTGTTCATGGGTGACTTCCCGCTGATGACCGAGAAGGGCACCTTCGTCGTCAACGGCACCGAGCGTGTCGTCGTTTCCCAGCTGGTCCGTTCCCCGGGCGCCTACTTTGAGCGTGCCGCCGACAAGACCAGCGACAAGGACATCTTTACCGCAAAGATCATTCCGTCCCGTGGCGCCTGGTTCGAGCTCGAGATCGACAAGCGCGACCAGGTCGGCGTGCGCCTGGACCGCAAGCGCAAGCAGTCGGTCACGGTGCTGCTGAAGGCCCTCGGCTGGACCGAAGGCCAGATCCTCGAGGAGTTCGGCCAGTACGACTCCATGCGTGCAACGCTGGAGAAGGACGCCACCGAAACCCGCGAAGACGCGCTGCTGGACATCTACCGCAAGCTGCGTCCGGGCGAGCCGCCCACAGTCGAGGCTGCCCAGTCCCTGCTGGACAACCTGTACTTCAACTCCAAGCGCTACGATCTGGCCAAGGTTGGCCGCTACAAGATCAACCGCAAGCTTGGCATCGACCGCTCCCTTGGCGACAAGGAAGCTTCGGTCCTGCACGTTGAAGACATCGTCGCCATGATCAAGTTCCTCGTCGCGCTGCACGCCGGCGAGAAGACCATCATGGGCAAGCGCGACGGCGAAGACCACGAGCTGCGCGTCGAAATCGACGACATCGACCACTTCGGCAACCGCCGCATCCGCGCCGTCGGCGAGCTCATCGAGAACCAGGTCCGCACCGGCCTGTCCCGCATGGAGCGCGTCGTCCGCGAACGCATGACCACCCAGGACGTCGAGGCCATCACGCCGCAGACCCTGATCAACATCCGCCCCGTGGTGGCAGCCATCAAGGAGTTCTTCGGAACGTCCCAGCTGTCCCAGTTCATGGACCAGAACAACCCGCTCTCGGGCCTGACCCACAAGCGCCGCCTGTCCGCGCTGGGCCCCGGCGGTCTGTCCCGTGACCGTGCCGGCATGGAAGTCCGAGACGTCCACCCGTCGCACTACGGACGTATGTGTCCCATCGAAACCCCTGAAGGCCCGAACATTGGTCTGATCGGTTCGCTGGCGTCCTACGGCCGCATCAACCCGTTCGGTTTCATCGAGACGCCCTACCGCCTGGTCAAGGACGGCGTCGTTTCCGACGACGTCCAGTACCTGACGGCCGACGACGAGGCAGAGGTCCTGATCGCACAGGCCAACGCCCCGCTCGACGAGAACAAGCGCTTCGCTGAAGAGACCGTCCTGGTCCGTGCCCGCGGTGGTGGAGGCGAGCCCGTGCTCGTTCCCGCCGAGGACGTCCAGTTCATGGACGTTTCCCCGCGCCAGATGGTGTCCGTGGCCACCGCCCTGATCCCGTTCCTCGAGCACGACGACGCCAACCGCGCACTCATGGGTGCCAACATGCAGCGCCAGGCTGTGCCGCTGGTCCGTTCCGAGGCCCCGTTCGTGGGTACCGGCATGGAGCGTGCTGCCGCCGTCGACGCCGGTGACGTTGTCATCGCGAAGAAGCCCGGTGTGGTCACCGAGGTCTCCGCTGAACTCGTTGTCATGCTCAACGACGACGGCACGGAAACCAACTACCGCATCAACAAGTTCGCCCGCTCCAACCAGGGCAACTGCTACAACCACCGCGTTCTGGTGAACGAAGGCCAGCGCCTGGAAGTTGGCGGCATCATCGCCGACGGCCCGGCAACGGACCAGGGCGAGCTCGCCCTCGGTAAGAACCTGCTCGTGGCATTCATGTCATGGGAAGGCCACAACTTCGAGGATGCCATCATCCTGTCCCAGCGCATCGTGGCAGAGGACGTCCTTTCCTCCATCCACATCGAGGAGCACGAGATCGATGCCCGCGACACCAAGCTTGGTGCCGAGGAAATCACCCGTGACATCCCCAACGTGTCCGAGGAAGTCCTGGCCGGCCTGGACGAGCGCGGCATCATCCACATCGGTGCCGAGGTTGAAGCCGGCGACATCCTGGTCGGAAAGGTCACCCCGAAGGGTGAAACCGAACTGACCCCGGAAGAGCGCCTGCTCCGCGCCATCTTCGGTGAGAAGTCCCGCGAAGTGCGCGACACCTCCCTGAAGGTTCCGCACGGCGAGTCCGGCACCGTCATCGGCGTGCGCGTCTTCGACCGCGACAACGACGACGAACTGCCCCCGGGCGTCAACCAGCTGGTCCGCGTCTACGTGGCTGCCAAGCGCAAGATCACCGACGGCGACAAGCTCGCAGGCCGCCACGGCAACAAGGGTGTTATCTCCAAGATCCTCCCGGTCGAGGACATGCCCTTCCTTGCCGACGGTACCCCCGTTGACATCGTCCTGAACCCGCTGGGTGTTCCGGGCCGTATGAACGTCGGCCAGGTGCTGGAAACGCACCTCGGCTGGGTTGCCAAGACGGGCTGGAAGATCGAAGGCGAGCCGGAGTGGGCCAAGCAGCTGCCGAACCTGCCGCGCGAGAGTGGCCAGACCACTGTTGCAACGCCGGTCTTCGACGGCGCCCGCGAAGAGGAAATCACGGGCCTGCTCGACTCCACCAACGTGACCCGCGACGGTGACCGCCTGATCGACTCCTCGGGCAAGACGCGCCTGTTTGACGGCCGCTCCGGCGAGCCGTTCCCGGATCCGATCTCGGTCGGCTACATGTACATCCTGAAGCTCCACCACCTGGTGGACGACAAGATCCACGCCCGCTCCACCGGCCCGTACTCCATGATCACGCAGCAGCCGCTGGGTGGTAAGGCACAGTTCGGTGGCCAGCGCTTCGGTGAAATGGAAGTGTGGGCGCTCGAAGCCTACGGCGCCGCCTACACGCTCCAGGAACTGCTCACGATCAAGTCCGATGACATCCACGGCCGCGTGAAGGTCTACGAGGCGATCGTCAAGGGCGAGAACATCCCCGAGCCGGGTGTTCCCGAATCCTTCAAGGTGTTGATCAAGGAAATGCAGTCGCTGTGCCTGAACGTGGAAGTTCTTTCCACCGACGGAACCACGATTGAAATGCGTGACTCTGATGACGCAGTCTTCACGGCTGCGGAAGAACTGGGCATCGATCTGTCTCGTGCAGAGCCCAGCTCCGTAGAAGAGGTCTAAGGATTACGACCAGGGAAAGGACGCGGCCCCGCCGCACTTGTCCTTTCCCTGGGCCTCACCTCCTCACCGCAACCAAGACTTCAGAATTTAGAGAACAAGAGAGAACAGGGACCATATGTCCAGCGAATCCTCCTTCGGCCTCATGCAGATCGGCCTCGCCACCGCGGAAGACATCCGCGGCTGGTCGTACGGCGAGGTTAAGAAGCCGGAAACCATCAACTACCGCACGCTCAAGCCCGAGAAGGACGGCCTCTTCTGCGAGAAGATCTTCGGCCCGTCCCGTGACTGGGAATGCTACTGCGGCAAGTACAAGCGCGTGCGCTTCAAGGGCATCATCTGTGAGCGGTGTGGCGTCGAGGTCACCCGCGCCAAGGTGCGCCGTGAGCGCATGGGCCACATTGAACTGGCTGCTCCCGTAACCCACATCTGGTACTTCAAGGGTGTTCCGTCCCGCCTGGGCTACCTCCTTGACCTGGCTCCGAAGGACCTCGAAAAGGTCATCTACTTCGCTGCCTACATGATCACCAGCGTTGACGAAGAGAACCGCCACGCGGAACTGCCCAACCTGCAGGTTGAGCACGACGTCGAGAAGAAGCAGCTGATCGACAACCGCGACTCCGACATCGCCGCGATCGCCCGCGACCTCGAGAACGAGCTTGCCCGTCTCGAGGGTGAGGGTGCCAAGGCTGCCGACAAGAAGAAGGCACGCGACTCCGCTGACCGCCAGATGGCGAACGTCCGCAAGCGCGCCGACGCCGAAATCGAGCGCCTCGAGCAGGTCTGGGACCGCTTCAAGAACCTCAAGGTCGCCGACCTCGAAGGTGACGAAGGCCTGTACCGCGAACTGCGCGACCGCTACGGCATGTATTTCGAAGGCTCCATGGGTGCCGAGGCCATCAAGAAGCGCCTTGAGAACTTCGACATGCAGGCCGAGTCCGACAACCTGCGCGACGTCATCGCCAACGGCAAGGGCCAGCGCAAGACCCGCGCCCTGAAGCGCCTGAAGGTGGTCAACGCATTCCTGACCACCAACAACAGCCCGCTCGGCATGGTGCTGGACGCCGTCCCGGTGATCCCGCCGGAACTGCGCCCGATGGTCCAGCTGGACGGTGGCCGCTTCGCGACCTCCGACCTCAACGACCTCTACCGCCGCGTGATCAACCGCAACAACCGACTCAAGCGACTGCTTGACCTGGGTGCTCCGGAGATCATCGTCAACAACGAGAAGCGCATGCTTCAGGAAGCCGTTGACAGCCTCTTCGACAACGGCCGCCGCGGCCGTCCGGTCACCGGACCGGGCAACCGTCCGCTGAAGTCCCTGAGCGACATGCTCAAGGGCAAGCAGGGCCGTTTCCGCCAGAACCTGCTCGGCAAGCGCGTCGACTACTCCGGCCGTTCGGTCATCGTCGTCGGCCCGCAGCTGAAGCTGCACCAGTGCGGCCTGCCCAAGCAGATGGCACTGGAGCTCTTCAAGCCATTCGTGATGAAGCGCCTGGTTGACCTCAACCACGCCCAGAACATCAAGTCGGCCAAGCGCATGGTCGAGCGTTACCGTCCGCAGGTCTGGGACGTGCTGGAAGAGATCATCACCGAACACCCGGTGCTGCTCAACCGTGCACCTACCCTGCACCGCCTCGGTATCCAGGCATTCGAGCCGCAGCTTGTTGAAGGCAAGGCCATCCAGCTTCACCCGCTGGTTTGTGGCGCGTTCAACGCTGACTTCGACGGCGACCAGATGGCAGTGCACCTGCCGCTGAGCCCCGAAGCCCAGGCTGAGGCACGCATCCTGATGCTGTCCTCCAACAACATCCTGAAGCCGTCCGACGGCCGCCCGGTGACCCTGCCTTCGCAGGATATGATCATCGGCCTCTACCACCTGACCACCAAGCGTGTGGGTTCAGCCGGTGAAGGCCGGGTCTTCGGCTCCGTGTCCGAGGCCATCATGGCCTTCGACGCACACGAGCTGCACCTGAACTCCCAGGTCAAGATCCGTCTTGAGGGCTTCGTTCCTTACGCCGGCTGGGAAGCTCCGGAAGGCTGGGAGCCGGGTCAGCCCGCACTGGTGGACACCTCCCTGGGCCAGGTCCTCTTCAACGAGACCCTGCCCGAGGACTACCCGTGGGTTGAGGCTGTTGCCGACAAGGGCGAGCTGTCCCGCATCGTCAACGACCTCGCGGAGCGCTACCCGAAGGTTGTCACGGCCGCAACGCTGGACAACCTGAAGGACGCCGGCTTCTACTGGGCCACCCGCTCGGGCGTCACCGTCGCCATCTCCGACATCGAGGTTCCGGACGCCAAGCCGGCCATCCTTGCCGGTTACGAGGAGCGCGCCGCCAAGATCCAGGGCCAGTACGACAAGGGCCTGATCGACGACGACGAGCGGCGCCAGGAACTGATCGAGATCTGGAACAAGGCGACCAACGAGATCGCCCAGGTCATGCGCGACAGCCTGTCCCCGATGAACACCATCAACCGCATGGTGTCCTCCGGTGCACGTGGTAACTGGATGCAGGTCCGCCAGATCGCGGGTATCCGTGGCCTGGTGGCCAACCCGAAGGGTGAAATCATCCCGCGTCCGATCAAGTCCTCCTACCGTGAGGGCCTGTCGGTGCTGGAATACTTCATCGCAACGCACGGTGCACGTAAGGGTCTTGCCGACACCGCTCTGCGTACCGCCAACTCGGGTTACCTGACCCGTCGTCTGGTGGACGTTTCGCAGGACGTCATCGTCCGTGAAGAGGACTGCGGCACCGAGCGCGGCCTCGTCACGCCGATCGCCGTGGCTGACGCCAACGGTGAGCTGACCCTGGACGAGAACGTCGAGAACAGCGCCTACGCCCGCACGCTGGCCGTGGACGTCGTCGACGCCAAGGGCAACGTCCTGGCTCCGGCCGGCACCGACTGCGGTGACGTTGTGATCGCTGAGCTGTTCGCAGCCGGCATCACCGAGGTCAAGGTCCGCTCCGTGCTCACCTGTGAGTCCAGCGTCGGAACCTGTGCCCTGTGCTACGGCCGTTCGCTGGCCACCGGCAAGACCGTGGACATCGGTGAAGCTGTGGGCATCATCGCCGCACAGTCCATCGGTGAACCCGGTACCCAGCTGACCATGCGTACGTTCCACACCGGTGGTGCTGTTTCCGCCAGCGGTGGCGACGACATCACCCAGGGTCTGCCCCGTATCCAGGAGCTCTTCGAAGCCCGTACCCCGAAGGGTGTGGCGCCGATTGCGGAAGCAGCCGGCCGCGTCACCATCGAGGAATCCGAGCGCCAGATGCGCCTGGTGATCACTCCGGACGACGGTTCCGAAGAGATCGCCTACCCGGTCCTGCGCCGGTCGCGTCTGCTGATCGAGGACGGCCAGCACGTGTCGGTGGGCCAGAAGCTCATCAACGGTCCGGTCGACCCGAAGCAGGTCCTGCGCATCATGGGTCCGCGTGCCGCACAGAAGTTCCTCGTGGACGAAGTGCAGGGCGTGTACCGCAGCCAGGGCATTGGCATCCACGACAAGCACGTGGAAGTCATCGTCCGCCAGATGCTGCGCCGCGTCACGGTCATCGAATCCGGCGACTCCGACCTGCTCCCCGGTGAGCTGGCAGAGCGCGCCCGGTTCGAGGACGCCAACCGCCGTGTTGTATCCGAGGGCAAGACTCCGGCTTCCGGACGTCCCGAGCTCATGGGTATCACCAAGGCGTCGCTGGCCACCGAGTCCTGGCTGTCCGCAGCTTCCTTCCAGGAGACCACCCGCGTCCTCACGCAGGCGGCCATGGAAGGCAAGAGCGACCCGCTGCTCGGCCTCAAGGAGAACGTCATCATCGGTAAGCTGATCCCGGCCGGCACGGGCCTCCCGCGCTACACCGAGATCACGGTGGAGCCGACTGAAGAAGCAAAGGCCAACCTGTTCACCGGCCCGAGCGCGTTCAGCGACTTCTCCTACGACACGCTGGGCGGCGACGGAGCTCCTGAGTTCCACGCCATCCCGCTGGATGACTACGACCTGGGCAACGACTTCCGGTAAAGCCTGATCACAGGGATGGTCCCGCACCGCAAGGTGGGGGACCATCCGCGTTTAACAGCAGGAATGCCCGCCGATTAAGGCCTCAGGGCCGTTCATGCTAGACTTGAGACCAATTGTTATTGTGGCAGTGGATGAGTGCGCCCGGACCGAGCTGAAAGGCTGGACCGAGAGCGACGTTTCCGGTTTGCAGGGTTCTTGTGCAACGTATGCCACATTTTCGCATGCCTAGGGACAGTTGCGGCCGCGAGCCACAGCGTCCTTCGGATGTGATCCGACATTAAGGCTTCGCCTCAGCTGCTCTGGAGACTTCTTCAAAGCTCGGGCGGCGGGGCAAAGAAACAGGAGAGCGGCTGTCAGAGGTCGCTCCGGATAAAACGGAGAACACGAAAGTGCCTACGATTAACCAGCTGGTCCGCAAGGGCCGCACGCCGAAGGTCTCAAAGACCAAGGCTCCCGCGCTTAAGGGCAGCCCGATGCGCCGCGGTGTCTGCACCCGCGTTTACACCACCACCCCGAAGAAGCCGAACTCGGCTCTGCGTAAGGTCGCACGTGTGCGCCTCAACGGTGGCATCGAAGTTACCGCCTACATCCCCGGTGTTGGCCACAACCTCCAGGAGCACTCCATTGTGCTCGTCCGTGGTGGTCGTGTGAAGGACCTCCCCGGCGTTCGCTACAAGATCGTCCGCGGTGCCCTCGATACCCAGGGTGTCAAGAACCGTAAGCAGGCTCGTAGCCGCTACGGCGCAAAGATGGAGAAGAAGTAATATGCCTCGCAAGGGTCCGGCCCCCAAGCGGCCGCTCGTATCAGATCCCGTCTACGGCTCCCCGCTGGTCACCCAGCTGATCAACAAGGTGCTGGTTGACGGCAAGAAGTCCACCGCTGAGCGCATCGTCTACGGTGCCCTCGAAGGTGCACGCGCCAAGTCCGGCGGCGACCCCGTTGCAGCCCTCAAGAAGGCCATGGACAACGTCAAGCCGTCCCTCGAGGTCCGCTCCCGCCGTGTCGGTGGCGCCACCTACCAGGTTCCGGTTGAGGTCAAGCCGGGCCGCTCCACCGCCCTCGCCCTGCGTTGGCTGGTCGGCTACTCCAAGGCCCGCCGTGAAAAGACGATGACCGAGCGCCTCCAGAACGAAATCCTGGATGCCTCGAACGGTCTCGGTGCCGCTGTGAAGCGTCGCGAAGACACCCACAAGATGGCCGAGTCCAACAAGGCCTTCGCCCACTACCGCTGGTAAAACTTCCCGTACGCCGCCGGCTCAACCGAGCCGGCGGCGAACGCGTAGTCCATCCGAAAGGGAGACACCGTGGCACAGGACGTGCTTACAGACCTTAGTAAGGTCCGCAACATCGGCATCATGGCCCACATTGATGCCGGCAAGACCACCACCACCGAGCGCATTCTGTTCTACACAGGTGTGAACCACAAGATTGGCGAAACGCACGACGGCGCTTCGACCACTGACTGGATGGAACAGGAAAAGGAACGCGGCATCACCATCACGTCTGCCGCCGTGACCTGCTTCTGGGAAAACAACCAGATCAACATCATCGACACCCCCGGCCACGTGGACTTCACGGTTGAGGTTGAGCGCTCCCTGCGCGTCCTCGACGGTGCAGTTGCCGTCTTCGATGGCAAGGAAGGCGTTGAGCCGCAGTCTGAGACCGTTTGGCGCCAGGCTGACAAGTACAACGTTCCGCGTATCTGCTTCGTCAACAAGATGGACAAGCTCGGCGCTGACTTCTACTTCACCGTGGACACCATCATCAGCCGCCTGGGTGCCAAGCCGCTGGTCATGCAGCTGCCGATCGGTGCCGAGAACGACTTCATCGGCGTCGTGGACCTGCTCTACATGCGCGCTCTGGTGTGGCCCGGCGATGCCAAGGGTGACGTGACCATGGGTGCCAAGTACGAGATCCAGGAGATCCCGGCAGACCTGCAGGCCAAGGCCGAGGAATACCGCGCCTCCCTCGTGGAGACCGTTGCTGAGTCCTCCGAGGAACTCATGGAGAAGTACCTCGAAGGCGAAGAGCTCAGCATCGATGAGCTCAAGGCCGGCATCCGCAAGATGACCATCAACTCCGAGCTGTACCCGGTCTTCTGTGGCTCCGCCTTCAAGAACCGCGGTGTCCAGCCGATGCTTGACGCCGTCGTCGACTACCTGCCGAACCCGCTCGACGTTCCTCCGATGATCGGTCACGACCCGAAGAACGAAGAGAAGGAACTGACCCGCAAGCCGTCCGCCGAAGAGCCCTTCTCCGCTCTCGCGTTCAAGATTGCGGCCCACCCGTTCTTTGGCCAGCTCACCTTCATCCGCGTGTACTCCGGTCACGTGGAGTCCGGCGCCCAGGTGGTCAACTCCACCAAGGGCAAGAAGGAGCGCATCGGCAAGCTGTTCCAGATGCACGCCAACAAGGAAATGCCCGTCGAGGCAGCCACTGCTGGCCACATCTACGCAGCCATCGGTCTGAAGGACACCACCACTGGCGACACCCTGTGTGACTCCAGCAACCAGATCGTGCTCGAGTCCATGAGCTTCCCGGAGCCCGTGATCTCTGTTGCCATCGAGCCGAACACCAAGGGTGACCAGGAGAAGCTCTCCACGGCCATCCAGAAGCTCTCCGCTGAGGACCCGACCTTCCAGGTCTCCCTCAACGAAGACACCGGCCAGACCATCATCGCCGGCATGGGCGAGCTCCACCTGGACATCCTGGTGGACCGCATGCGCCGCGAATTCAAGGTCGAGGCCAACGTCGGCAAGCCGCAGGTTGCCTACCGCGAGACCATCAAGCGTGCCGTGGAGCGCCACGACTACACGCACAAGAAGCAGACCGGTGGTTCTGGCCAGTTCGCAAAGGTCCAGATCGCCATCGAACCGCTGGACACCGCGGAAGGCGAGCTGTACGAGTTCGAGAACAAGGTCACCGGTGGCCGTGTTCCGCGCGAGTACATCCCGTCGGTTGACGCCGGTATCCAGGATGCGCTGAACGACGGCGTCCTGGCCGGTTACCCGGTTGTCGGCATCAAGGCCACGCTGGTTGACGGCGCGTACCACGATGTTGACTCATCGGAAATGGCGTTCAAGATCGCCGGCCGTATGGCTTTCAAGGAAGCCGCACGCAAGGCGAACCCTGTTCTGCTCGAACCGCTGATGGATGTCGAGGTCCGCACCCCTGAGGAATACATGGGTGACGTTATCGGTGACCTCAACTCCCGCCGTGGCCAGATGCAGTCCATGGAAGACGCAGCAGGTGTCAAGGTTGTCCGCGCGCACGTTCCGCTGTCCGGCATGTTCGGCTACATCGGTGACCTGCGCTCGAAGACCCAGGGCCGCGCTGTTTACTCCATGACGTTCAACAGCTACGCCGAGGTCCCGAAGGCAGTTGCCGACGAGATCATCCAGAAGTCCCGCGGCGAGTAGTCCCCAGGACTGTCCACGCGACAAGCTGCGAAAACCGGGTGCGTTTCCCCTGCGGAACACACCTAGTGCGGATGGCCGGAGCCCTTGGTTCCCGCCGGGTTCCGGCCATCAGCACGAACAGGGTCTAGGCACTAGTATTAGTTCCTGAATCTGCAATTTCATCAATCCAAAGCCCCCAGATAGACTTACTGGAGTTTCTGCCGCGATAAGCGCGGTCGAAGGTAAGCCATTTGAAAAACGTTCTAGGAGGAACCTGTGGCAAAGGCAAAGTTCGAGCGGACTAAGCCGCACGTTAACATCGGTACCATCGGTCACGTTGACCACGGTAAGACGACGTTGACGGCCGCCATTTCCAAGGTGCTGTACGACAAGTACCCGACTCTCAACGAGAAGCGTGACTTCGCGTCGATCGACTCTGCTCCGGAAGAGCGTCAGCGCGGCATTACCATCAACATCTCCCACGTTGAGTACCAGACCGAGAAGCGCCACTACGCACACGTAGACGCTCCGGGTCACGCTGACTACATCAAGAACATGATCACCGGTGCTGCCCAGATGGACGGCGCAATCCTCGTGGTTGCCGCTACTGACGGCCCGATGGCTCAGACCCGCGAGCACGTTCTGCTCGCCCGCCAGGTTGGTGTTCCCTACCTGCTGGTCGCGCTGAACAAGGCAGACATGGTTGAGGACGAGGAACTCCTCGACCTCGTCGAAATGGAAGTTCGTGAGCTCCTGAGCTCGCAGGGCTTCGACGGCGACGACGCCCCGGTTATCCGCGTTTCCGGCCTCAAGGCCCTGGAAGGCGACCCGGAGTGGGTCAAGTCCGTTGAGGACCTGATGGCTGCTGTCGACGAGTCCGTTCCGGACCCGGTTCGTGACCGCGACAAGCCGTTCCTGATGCCGATCGAAGACGTCTTCACCATCACCGGTCGTGGCACCGTTGTGACGGGCCGCGCCGAGCGCGGTACCCTCGCCATCAACTCCGAGGTCGAGATCGTCGGTATCCGCCCGGTCCAGAAGACCACCGTTACCGGTATCGAGATGTTCCACAAGCAGCTCGACGAAGCATGGGCCGGCGAGAACTGTGGCCTGCTGCTCCGCGGTCTGAAGCGCGACGACGTCGAGCGTGGCCAGGTTGTCGTCAAGCCGGGTTCCATCACCCCGCACACCGACTTCGAGGCCAACGTCTACATCCTCTCCAAGGACGAAGGCGGACGTCACAACCCGTTCTACTCGAACTACCGCCCGCAGTTCTACTTCCGTACCACGGACGTGACCGGCGTTATCACCCTGCCGGAAGGCACGGAAATGGTTATGCCCGGCGACAACACTGAGATGACCGTTGCGCTCATCCAGCCGATCGCTATGGAAGAGGGCCTCGGCTTCGCTATCCGTGAAGGCGGCCGCACCGTTGGTTCGGGACGTGTCACCAAGATCATCAAGTAACTCTTGCTGATTGCAGGCCTAACAGCCTGATCTTCGAAAACAGCCCCGCTGCTACTGGCAGCGGGGCTGTTTTTGTCTCTGCGGCTTCAGGCTGTGGACTGGGGACCGTCACTGATAGGGTTATTGCTCGCGACAGATTCGTGGCAAAGAGGGAGCATCATGGGTTGGCTTATTTTCCTGCTGGTGGTTGTCGCCGTAGTGGTGGGCGTTTTCTGGGTGAAGAAGAACTTCCGCCACGAGATTGAACGCGCCAAGCGCATCAACCGGGCCAACAAGAACCAGTAGCCGGCGTCCGCTGTCCCGGCGGCCGGCCGTCCTGCGCAGCCCGCTTTCAGACCGCGCGGGTCCGTGCCCGGCTGAGCGCCTGCAGCCAGTAGAAGGACTTTTTGGGCGTGCGCTTGAGGGTCTCGAAGTCAACATGCACCAGACCGAAGCGCTGTGAATACCCGGCGGCCCATTCGAAGTTGTCCATGAACGTCCAGACGAAGTAGCCGAGCAGTTCCACGTCGTGCGCGATGCCGCCCGGCGCCGTCGAATTGACCGCCTGGTCCAGATGGTCCGCCAGGTAATCGATCCGTCTCGAGTCGGTGATGGGGCCGGTGACGTGTTCCGGTTCAGGAAAGCTCGCGCCGCTCTCGGTGATGTACACCGGCGGCAGGGCCGGCCCGTACCGGTCTTTGAGCTCCCGGAGCAGGATGCCCAGGTGGTCCGGTGCCACCGGCCATCCGAAGCCGGTGGTGGAATATTCCGGGAAGCCCGCCAGATGGAACGGCACCCGTGCCATAGCCTGGGCGTTGCCGGCCGGGGTGTCCGGCAGGCCCTGCCCGGCAGCCACCCGGACAGGGTAGTAGTAGTTCACCCCGTAGAAGTCGATCGGCTGGCTGATCAGGCGGAGGTCGTCGTCGGACGCCCTGGACAAGAACCTGAACCAGGGGCGGGCGGCAAGCGGCGGAGCGGGATAGCGCCCCAGGAGGATGGGATCCGCATAGACGCGGTTCAGGACAAGGTCGAAGACCTTGGCCAGCAGCCTGTCCGCCAGCCGCCTGGTGGCAGGGCGGACGGGGGAGTGCAGGTTGGTGACGCCGATGGACCCGGCCACGCCCGCTGCCCGGAGGGCCTGGACCGCGAGCCCGTGGCCGAGGAGCTGATGGTGGACTGACGGCAGCGCATTGAACAGCAGGTCGCGGCCGGGGGCATGGACCCCGAGCGCGTAGCCGTTAAGCGTGACGGAGACGGGCTCGTTGAGCGTGACCCACTGGGCCACCCGATCACCGAGCCGCTGGGCAGCGGCCGCAGCGTACTCCGCGAAGCGCTCCGCCGTGGCCCGGTTCATCCAGCCGCCGCTGTGTTCCAGGGGCAGGGGAGTGTCCCAGTGGTACAGCGTGGCCATGGGGGAGATGCCGGCCGCCAGCAGCAGGTCCACCAGCCGGTCGTAAAAGTCCAGGCCCCGCGGGTTGGCCAGGCCACGGCCCTCGGGCTGGATGCGGGGCCACGCGATGGAGAACCGGTATGAGTCGATGCCGAGTTCGCGCATGAGGGCAACGTCCTCCGGCACCCGGTTATAGTGGTCGCAGGCCACCGCCGGGGAATGCCCGTGCAGGATGCTGCCCGGCTTCGCCGCAAAGGCATCCCACCCCGAGGGCCCGCGGCCGTCCGCCGCGAGGGCGCCCTCGATCTGGAAGGCGGCGGCAGCGACGCCCAGGGTAAAACCCGGGCGCAGGCGCCCGGCAAGGTTCTGCACTGCGTCCGCGTTGACTGCTTGATCGCCGGCGTCGGCACTCTGCACGGCCATCCACCCATCATCCAACCGGAGAAGGCGGGCGGCAATGATCCTAGGCAATGACCCTGGGCAATGACCTGGGCAATGACTGCAGGGGGCCGGCAGAAGCGCCTGTAGGGCCGATTCGCATCCTCGGACAATTTCCGGCATACTAGATGAGTTGTTCAAGCGCTTCTTCGCGTCCCGATCCGGATAATGCCGGGTGCCAGGGTCCAGGCTGAAGCCCAAACATAACCCAATCCCCCTAAGGAACTGCGGGCTCGTGCGTTTTGCACAGCGCGACACGCCCGACCGCGGGGGTCGGGTGCGCCGGCAGGTTGAGGAACCCGGATTCATCCGGATTCAGCTTGTGCGGCGGGTGGTGGTTACGACCTCAAATGCTTCGGCAGCCATACAACACGCAAGTAAACAGAGCAGCACTTACTGAAAGAGAGTCAGGCGACATGGCGGGACAAAAAATCCGCATCCGGCTGAAGTCATACGACCACGAGGTCATTGACGTTTCAGCACGGAAGATCGTTGAGACGGTCACGCGCGCAGGCGCAACGGTAGTCGGCCCGGTGCCGCTGCCGACGGAGAAGAACGTGTACTGCGTTATCCGCTCTCCGCACAAGTACAAGGACAGCCGCGAGCACTTCGAAATGCGCACGCACAAGCGTCTGATCGACATCATCGACCCCACGCCCAAGGCTGTTGACTCGCTCATGCGTCTCGACCTGCCGGCCGACGTGAACATCGAAATCAAGCTGTAGGGAGGTGCTGAGAGACTATGACCGCAACCCGTAACGTAAAGGGCCTGCTGGGCACGAAGCTCGGCATGACCCAGGTCTGGGACGAGAACAACAAGCTCATCCCCGTCACTGTTGTCCAGGCTGACTCCAACGTCATCACCCAGCTGCGCAATGCAGAGACCGATGGCTACGTCGCCGTTCAGATCGGCTACGGCCAGATCGATCCCCGCAAGGTCACCAAGCCGCTGGCTGGTCACTTTGAGAAGGCAGGCGTCACGCCTCGCCGCCACGTCGTCGAACTGCGCACTGCAGATGCTGACTCTTACGAGCTGGGCCAGGAGCTGTCCGTTGAGCTCTTCGAAGCCGGCCAGAAGATCGACGTCATCGGCACCACCAAGGGTAAGGGCTTCGCCGGTGTTATGAAGCGTCACGGCTTCTCCGGTGTTGGCGCCTCCCACGGTGCCCACAAGAACCACCGTAAGCCCGGTTCAATCGGTGGCGCATCCACCCCGAGCCGCGTCTTCAAGGGCATGAGAATGGCCGGCCGCATGGGCGCCGTTCGTCACACCACGCTGAACCTCACCGTTCACGCGGTTGACGTCGAGAAGTCGCTGCTCCTGATCAAGGGCGCCGTTCCCGGTGCCCGCGGCCAGGTCGTCTTCGTACGCACCGCCGTGAAGGGAGCCTAGTTCAATGGCTAACACTGTCAAGGTTGACCTGCCTGCAGAGATCTTCGACGTTCAGACCAACGTGCCGCTGCTGCACCAGGTCGTCGTTGCCCAGCTCGCTGCTGCTCGCCAGGGTACCCACAAGACCAAGACCCGCGCCGAGGTTTCCGGTGCAGGCCGCAAGCCGTTCAAGCAGAAGGGCACCGGCCGCGCCCGTCAGGGTTCGATCCGCGCTCCGCACATGACCGGCGGTGGCATCGTCCACGGTCCCACCCCGCGTGACTACGCCCAGCGGACCCCCAAGAAGATGATTGCTGCTGCACTGCGCGGCGCTCTCTCTGACCGCGCCCGCAACGGCCGCGTCCACGTCGTGTCTGAACTGGTTGCCGGCGACAAGCCGTCCTCCAAGGCAGCACTGGCAACCCTGCGCGGAGTTTCCGAGCGCAAGAACCTGCTGGTCGTCATCGAGCGCGCCAACGACGTTGCTGCACTGTCCGTGCGCAACCTCGCCGAAGTTCACGTCCTGTACGTGGACCAGCTGAACACCTACGACGTCCTCGTTTCCGACGACGTAGTCTTCACTCAGGCTGCCTACGAAGCATTCGTTGCTGACAAGGCTGCAAAGAACCAGGAGGATGCCAAGTGAGCGCAGCCACCATCAAGGACCCGCGCGACGTTGTGCTTGCACCCGTCGTTTCGGAAAAGAGCTACGGCCTGATCGACGAGGGCAAGTACACCTTCCTGGTGGACCCCCGGTCGAACAAGACCGAGATCAAGCTGGCCGTGGAGAAGATCTTCTCCGTCAAGGTCGAATCGATCAACACCATCAACCGTGCCGGTAAGCGCAAGCGCACCAAATTCGGATGGGGCACCCGCAAGAACACCAAGCGTGCCATTGTGACCCTCAAAGAAGGCACTATCGACATCTTCGGCGGTCCGCTCGCGTAGCGGAGACCACTTTAACGAGGAAATAAATTATGGGAATCCGTAAGTACAAGCCGACTACGCCGGGCCGTCGTGGCTCGAGCGTAGCTGACTTCACCGAAATCACGCGGTCGACGCCGGAAAAGTCGTTGGTACGTCCGCTGCCCAAGAAGGGCGGCCGTAACAACACCGGTAAGATCACCACCCGTCACAAGGGTGGCGGACACAAGCGCCAGTACCGTCTGATCGACTTCCGTCGCCACGACAAGGACGGCGTCAACGCCCGCGTTGCCGAAATCGAGTACGATCCGAACCGCACGGCTCGCATCGCCCTCCTGCACTACGTTGATGGCACCAAGCGCTACATCATCGCCCCGAACAAGCTCAACCAGGGCGACTTCGTGGAAGCCGGCGCCAATGCTGACATCAAGCCTGGCAACAACCTGCCCCTGCGCAACATCCCCGTGGGTACCGTTATCCACGCGGTTGAGCTGCGCCCGGGCGGCGGTGCCAAGATGGCCCGCTCCGCCGGTGCTTCTGTTCAGCTCGTCGCCAAGGAAGGCCGTTTCGCCCAGCTGCGTCTGCCCTCCGGCGAAATCCGCAACGTTGACGTGCGCTGCCGCGCCACGATCGGCGAGGTCGGCAACGCCGAGCAGTCCAACATCAACTGGGGTAAGGCTGGCCGTATGCGGTGGAAGGGCGTTCGCCCGACCGTCCGTGGTGTTGCCATGAACCCGGTTGACCACCCGCACGGTGGTGGTGAAGGTAAGACCTCCGGTGGTCGCCACCCGGTCAACCCGAACGGTAAGCCTGAAGGCCGCACCCGCCGCCCCAACAAAGAGAGCGACAAGCTTATTGTTCGTCGCCGTCGTACTGGCAAGAACAAGCGATAGGAGCCTGGACACATGCCACGCAGCCTGAAAAAAGGTCCTTTCGTTGACCAGCACCTCTTTGTGAAGGTCGCAAGGGAAAACGAAAAGGGCACCAAGAACGTCATCAAGACCTGGTCCCGCCGCTCGATGATCATCCCCGACATGCTCGGGCACACGATCGCCGTGCACGACGGACGCAAGCACATCCCGGTGTTTGTCACCGAGTCGATGGTCGGGCACAAGCTCGGCGAATTCGCTCCCACGCGGACATTCCGCGGCCATGTCAAGGACGACCGTAAGGGCAAGCGCCGCTAAGGCGCCTGCACTTACGTCAAAGACGAGAGAAGGAAAGCAATGGAAGCCAAGGCAATTGCGCGCCACATCCGCGTAACGCCTATGAAGGCCCGGCGCGTCGTCAACCTTGTTCGTGGAAAGCAAGCGAACGAGGCTCTGGCAATTCTGAAGTTTGCCCCGCAGGCAGCTTCGGAGCCGGTATTCAAGGTAGTTCAGTCGGCAATCTCCAACGCCCGGGTCCTCGCGGACCGCGACGGCGTGGCGTTTGACGAAGGTGACCTCATCATCAGCGAAGCGTTTGTTGATGAAGGCCCGACCATGAAGCGGTTCCAGCCGCGTGCCCAGGGTCGTGCATTTCAGATCAAGAAGCGCACCAGCCACATCACCGTGGTAGTCGCTACCCCGGAGAAAGAGGAGGCTCGCTAAGTGGGACAGAAAGTAAACCCGCACGGGTTCCGACTCGGCGTCACCACCGATCACGTATCGCACTGGTTCGCTGACAGCACCAAGTCCGGCCAGCGGTACAAGGACTTCGTTCGCGAAGACATCCGCATCCGCCAGCTCATGTCCACGGGCATGGAGCGCGCCGGCATCGCCAAGGTCGAGATCGAGCGCACCCGCGACCGGGTCCGCGTGGACATCCACACGGCACGTCCGGGCATCGTCATCGGCCGCCGCGGCGCCGAGGCCGACCGCATCCGCGGCGAGCTCGAAAAGCTCACCGGCAAGCAGGTCCAGCTGAACATCCTCGAGGTCAAGAACCCCGAGATGGAAGCCCAGCTTGTTGCCCAGGGTGTTGCCGAGCAGCTGACCTCCCGCGTGGCCTTCCGCCGCGCAATGAAGAAGGCCATGCAGTCCGCACAGCGTGCCGGTGCCAAGGGTATCCGTATCGCTTGCTCCGGCCGTCTCGGTGGCGCTGAAATGTCCCGCTCGGAGTTCTACCGCGAAGGCCGTGTGCCCCTGCACACCCTCCGCGCGAACATCGACTACGGCTTCTACGAAGCCAAGACCACCTTCGGCCGCATCGGTGTGAAGGTCTGGATCTACAAGGGCGACGTCACCTCCAAGGAACTGGCTCAGCAGGCAGCTGCTGCCCCGTCCCGCGGCCGCTCCGGCGACCGTCCGGGCCGCCCGGGTGGCGCTGACCGTGGTGACCGCCGCCGTCGCACCGAACGTCCGGCAGCCGAAGCTCCTGCAGCTGAAGCCGCTCCGGCACAGGCAGCAGAAGGAGGACAGGCTTAAATGCTTATCCCACGTCGAGTCAAGCACCGTAAGCAGCACCACCCGGGTCGTTCCGGCGCTGCCACGGGCGGCACCAAGGTTTCGTTCGGTGAGTTCGGTATCCAGGCCCTGAGCCCGGCATACGTCACGAACCGCCAGATCGAATCTGCCCGTATCGCGATGACCCGCCACATCAAGCGTGGCGGTAAGGTCTGGATCAACATCTACCCGGACCGTCCGCTGACCAAGAAGCCTGCCGAAACCCGCATGGGTTCCGGTAAGGGTTCGCCGGAATGGTGGGTCGCCAACGTCAAGCCGGGCCGGGTTCTCTTCGAACTCTCCGGTGTCAATGAAGAGGTAGCTCGCGAGGCCCTGCGCCTGGCAATCCACAAGCTGCCGTTGAAGGCACGCATTGTGCGTCGCGAAGGTGGTGAGTAGAAATGGCAGTAGGGTCGAAGGATCTCGCACCCGCACAGCTGGACGGTTTCGACAACGAGCGTCTCGTTGAAGAACTCCGCAAGTCCAAGGAAGAGCTGTTCAACCTGCGTTTCCAGTCCGCCACCGGACAGCTGGAGAACCACGGTCGCCTGCGCGCGGTAAAGAAGGACATCGCACGCATCTACACCGTTCTCCGTGAGCGCGAGCTGGGCATTCGTGCCGAGGTTGCCGCACCGGTTGTGGAAGCCAAGGAAGAAAAGAAGTCCAAGAAGTCTGCAGCGAAGAAGGCTGAAAAGCCTGCCGAGGCTGAGACCGAGGAGGACGCCAAGTGAGTGAAAAGGACGAGAACGTGACGGAAACTGCTACGGCAGCTACGGCTGAGCAGCGCGGTTACCGTAAGACGCGTCGCGGCTACGTGGTCTCTGACAAGATGGACAAGACCATCGTTGTTCAGGTTGAAGACCGCGTGAAGCACGCCCTGTACGGCAAGGTCATCCGCCGCACCTCCAAGGTCAAGGCACACGACGAGCAGAACACCGCCGGCATCGGCGACCTGGTTGTCATCGCCGAGACCCGGCCGCTGTCCGCCACCAAGAACTGGCGGCTCGTGGAAATCCTCGAAAAGGCCAAGTAATACCTGCGGCCCTGGCTGCACGGAAACCCCCGTTCCCCTTGGGAGCGGGGGTTTCCCCCTTTAAGCGGGGGAGCGGCCTAAGCGGGGGAAGAGGCCGACGGCGGGACGAACGCCGGCAGCACATGTCGCCGTCGTACGTTGCGGGGGAGCCCTGACTGGTGATATGGAGCTGCGCCCAAACTGTGCTAAGATTTTGAGTTTGTATGGCGCCTTTTGTGTGCCGACAGCAAACCTCGTAAACAATCGTGCCACGGCATAGTGCCCCCTTGCGCCTTCACGGGCTTGGGAAGCAACTGTTTGTGGCACGGGCGTTTAGGCCTGGTCTGGCAAAATCCAGTCAGGTCCAGAGACACCCCGATCAACCGTTCCGCAAGGCTCATTCCGTAGCAAAATTTTCGGTCTGAGAACCGGCGCGACGCAAGGAGTAAATAGTGATTCAGCAGGAGTCGCGACTGAAGGTCGCCGACAACACGGGTGCTAAGGAAATCCTTACCATTCGCGTTCTCGGTGGATCCGGCCGTCGCTACGCAGGCATCGGCGACGTCATCGTCGCCACCGTCAAGGATGCAATCCCGGGCGGCAACGTAAAGAAGGGCGACGTCGTCAAGGCTGTCATCGTCCGTACCAAGAAGGAACGCCGCCGTGCGGATGGTTCCTACATCAAGTTTGACGAGAACGCAGCCGTCATCCTGAAGAACGACGGTGACCCCCGCGGCACCCGTATCTTCGGACCGGTTGGTCGTGAACTCCGTGACAAGAAGTTCATGAAGATCGTTTCTCTGGCTCCGGAGGTGCTCTAGTCCATGGCTAAGATCAAGAAGGGTGACCTGGTTCAGGTCATCACTGGCGCCAAGGCTGAGCGCGGCGGCGACCGTGGCAAGCAGGGCAAGGTCCTGCGCGTGTTCCCGGACACCAACCGCGTGCTGGTTGAGGGTATCAACCGCGTTACCAAGCACACCAAGGTCGGTCAGTCGCAGCGCGGCACCAAGACCGGCGGTATCGAGGTCGTCGAGGCTCCGATCCACGTTTCCAACGTGGCTCTGGTTGACCCGTCCACCAAGAAGCCGACCCGCGTTGGTTTCCGCCTCGACACCGTAGAGAAGGACGGCGTTAAGAAGACCGTCCGCATCCGCGTGGCCAAGAGCTCCGGGAAGGACATCTAATGACTGAGACTCTCGAGACTCCGGCAACGAAGATCGTTCCTCGTCTGAAGACCAAGTACGCCGATTCCATCAAGAGCGCGCTTCTTGAGGAATTCAAGTACGAGAACGTGAACCAGGTTCCCCGTCTGGTCAAGGTTGTTGTGAACATGGGTGTTGGAGATGCCGCCAAGGACTCCAAGCTGATCGACGGCGCTGTCCGCGACCTCACCCAGATCACCGGCCAGAAGCCGCAGGTTACCAAGGCCCGCAAGTCGATCGCCCAGTTCAAGCTGCGCGAAGGCATGCCCATCGGTGCGCACGCTACCCTCCGTGGCGACCGCATGTGGGAATTCGTGGACCGCCTGGTCACCCTGGCCCTGCCCCGTATCCGCGACTTCCGCGGCCTCAGCGGCAAGCAGTTCGATGGCAACGGCAACTACACCTTCGGTCTGACCGAACAGGTTATGTTCCACGAAATCGACCAGGACAAGATCGACCGCGTCCGCGGTATGGACATCACGGTTGTGACCACCGCCAAGACCGACGACGAAGGCCGCGCGCTGCTCAAGGCGCTGGGTTTCCCGTTCAAGACCGAAGCTTAATTAGCTACGTAAAAGGTCCGGCCGCTCTGATCCTCCGGGGACAGAACGGCGGAAACCGTTACGAGGAAGGGCAAGAGCCCAAATGACTATGACAGATCCTGTCGCAGATATGCTTACGCGCCTGCGTAACGCAAACTCGGCATACCACGACTCCGTGTCTATGCCTTACAGCAAGCTCAAGGCTCGCGTTGCTGACATCCTCAAGGCCGAAGGTTTCATCGCCGGCTGGAAGGAAGAGGACGCTGAAGTCGGCAAGAAGCTGACCCTCGAGCTCAAGTTCGGTCCGAACCGCGAGCGTTCCATCGCTGGCGTCCGCCGCATCTCCAAGCCGGGTCTCCGCGTTTACGCGAAGTCCACCAACCTGCCTCACGTGCTGGGTGGCCTGGGTATCGCAATCCTGTCCACCTCTTCCGGCCTCCTGACTGACAAGCAGGCCGGCAAGAAGGGCGTGGGCGGCGAAGTCCTCGCATACGTCTGGTAACGGGAAAGGAAGAGAATAATGTCACGTATTGGACGTCTCCCCATCACCGTTCCTGCCGGCGTTGAGGTCAAGGTTGACGGCTCTGTCGTCAGCGTCAAGGGTTCCAAGGGCGAACTGAGCCACACTGTGGCCAGCCCGATCGAGGTTGCCCTGGAAGACAACACCCTGACCGTTACCCGCCCGAACGACGAGCGCGCCTCCCGTTCGCTCCACGGCCTGACCCGCACCCTGATCGCCAACATGATCCAGGGCGTCACCGCAGGCTACGAGAAGAAGCTTGAAATCGTTGGTACCGGTTACCGCGTTCAGGCCAAGGGTTCTGACCTTGAGTTCGCTCTCGGCTTCAGCCACCCGGTCAACGTCTCGGCTCCGGCCGGCATCACCTTTGCAGTAGAGGGACCGACCAAGCTCTCTGTCTCAGGCATCAACAAGCAGCAGGTCGGCGAGGTTGCTGCCAACATTCGCAAGCTGCGCAAGCCTGACCCGTACAAGGGCAAGGGCATCCGCTACGCCGGCGAAGTCATCCGCCGCAAGGTCGGAAAGGCTGGTAAGTAACCATGGCCATCGCCATTAACAAGAAGCGTACGAACAAGAGCAAGTCTGCTTCGCGCAGCCGCCGCCAGCTTCGTATCCGCAAGCGTATCTCCGGTACGGCTGTACGTCCTCGCCTGGTCGTCAACCGTTCCGCACGCCACGTATTTGTCCAGGTTGTCGACGACACCATTGGCCAGACCGTAGCAAGCGCGTCCACTCTGGAAGCTGACCTTCGTGCATTCGATGGTGACAAGACCGCCAAGGCCAAGCGCGTTGGCGAGCTCGTTGCCGAGCGTGCCAAGGCTGCCGGCGTCGAGGCTGTTGTCTTCGACCGTGGTGGTAACAAGTACCACGGCCGGATCGCCGCCGTCGCTGACGGTGCACGCGAAGGTGGGCTGTCACTGTGACCGAAGCAAACAAGGAAAAGGACACTGTGTCTGCAGAAGAGAAGGCGACCGAAGCCGCAGCTGCTGAGACCACTGCCCCCGCCACCGAGGACCGCCGTGGTGGCGCCCGTCGCGGCGAGCGTGGCGACCGTGGCCAGGGCCGCGGCGACCGCGGTGGCCGTGGCGGCCGCGACGGCGGACGTGAAGCCGAGAAGAACCAGTTCGTAGAGCGCGTTGTTACCATCAACCGCGTTTCCAAGGTCGTCAAGGGTGGTCGTCGCTTCAGCTTCACCGCACTCGTCGTCGTTGGTGACGGTAACGGTCTGGTCGGCGTCGGCTACGGCAAGGCCAAGGAAGTTCCCGCTGCTATCGCCAAGGGCGTTGAAGAGGCCAAGAAGTCCTTCTTCCGCGTTCCCCGCGTTGGCAACACCATCCCGCACCGCGTTCAGGGTGAAGCGGCCGCTGGTGTCGTAATGCTGCGTCCGGCTTCCGCCGGTACCGGTGTTATCGCCGGTGGTCCGGTCCGTGCAGTACTGGAGTGCGTGGGCATCCACGACATCCTCTCCAAGTCGCTCGGTTCCTCCAACGCCATCAACATCGTTCACGCGACCGTTGATGCACTGAAGCGCCTCGAAGAGCCGGCATCTGTGGCAGCACGCCGCAACCTGCCGCTGGACGAGGTTGCTCCGGCCGCCCTGGTGCGTTCGCTGATGAACCAGAAGGCAGGTGTCTAAGTCATGGCGAAGAACCTGACTCCCTCCGACGCCAAGTTGGAGATCACCCAGATCAAGGGCGTCATTGGCGCCAAGCAGAACCAGCGCGACACCCTGCGGTCCCTCGGCCTGAAGCGGATCGGACACACCGTTGTCCGCACCGCCGACGCCGTGACCGTTGGAATGCTCAACACGGTTCCGCACCTCGTGAATGTTGAGGAGGCGAAGTAATGGCAGAGAAGAACACCGCCGAGACCGCTGCTGAGAAGCAGAGCGCTCTGAAGGTTCACCACCTGCGTCCCGCCCCCGGTGCCAAGACCGCCAAGACCCGTGTTGGTCGTGGTGAGGCTTCCAAGGGTAAGACCGCCGGTCGCGGTACCAAGGGTACGAAGGCCCGCTACCAGGTGAAGGCTGGCTTTGCCGGCGGCCAGCTGCCGCTGCACATGCGCCTGCCGAAGCTGCGCGGCTTCAAGAACCCGTTCCGGGTTGAGTTCCAGGTTGTGAACCTGGAGAAGCTCAACGAGCTGTTCCCGGAAGGTGGCACCGTCACCGTGGAGGACCTGGTTGCAAAGGGTGCTGTTCGCAAGAACCAGCCCGTGAAGGTGCTTGGCACCGGCGACATCACCGTCAAGGTTGACGTCACCGCCCATGCCTTCTCAGCCAGCGCTTCTGAGAAGATCGCTGCAGCCGGCGGCAGCACCACCGCGCTCTAAGGGATCTACTCCCGGAGCCGGTGGGCAACAGCCTGCTGCACAAACTCCCGGCACGGGGGCCCAGGCCCCTGTGCCGGGAGTTTTTCCATACCTATTGGGTCGTCCGGATTGTTCGCATGCCGCAAACACCGGTTAGACTCGGTTGTTGGGTTTATAGACCTGCATCACGAGACTCATTAACTACTGAGGAGGACGCTTGCTAAGCGCATTCGGCCGGGCGTTTCGAACGCCTGATCTGCGACGCAAGTTGTTGTTCACGCTGGGAATCATCACAATCTTCCGCTTGGGAGCTTTCATCCCCTCGCCTGGTGTGAACTACCAGAATGTCCAGCAATGCTTGTCGACCGGGCAGACCCAGGGCGGGATCTACCAGCTCGTCAATCTTTTCAGCGGCGGTGCGTTGCTGCAGGTCTCCATCTTCGCCCTGGGAATCATGCCGTACATCACGGCGAGCATCATCGTGCAGCTGCTGCGTGTGGTCATCCCGCGTTTCCAGCAGCTCTATGAAGAGGGCGCCTCCGGGCAGTCCAAGCTGACGCAGTACACGCGGTACCTGACCATCGCCCTTGGCCTGCTGAACGCCACGACGCTGGTGTCGCTGGCGCGCTCCGGCCAGCTGCTGCCCGGCTGCAACCTGCCGATCATCCCGGACCAGAGTGTCATCACCACGATCCTCATCATCATCACGCTGACGGCCGGCACCGGCCTCATCATGTGGATGGGTGAACTCGTGACTGAGAAGGGCGTCGGCAACGGCATGTCGCTGCTGATCTTCACGGCCATCGCCGCAGGTTTCCCCACCTCGCTGGGCGCCATCTGGTCTGCACAGGGTCCGGGCACGTTCTTCATCGTGCTCGCCATCGGTCTGCTGACCGTTGCCCTGGTGGTCTTCGTGGAGCAGTCCCAGCGCCGCATACCGGTGCAGTACGCCAAGCGGATGATCGGACGCCGCACCGTGGGTGGCACCAGCACGTACATTCCCATCAAGGTGAATATGGCCGGCGTCATTCCCGTCATCTTTGCCTCCTCGATGCTCTACCTGCCGGCGCTGATCTCGCAGTTCAACCAGCCGAAGGCGGGGGAGACGATCCAGCCGTGGGTTGAGTGGATCAACAACAACCTGACCCGCGGGGACCACCCCATCTACATGGCGCTGTACTTCGCCATGATTGTGTTCTTTACCTACTTCTACGTCGCGATCACCTTCAACCCTGAAGAGGTCAGCGACAACATGAAGAAATACGGCGGCTTCATTCCGGGTATCCGTGCCGGCAAGCCGACCGCGGATTACCTGCAGTACGTCCTGTCGCGCATCACGCTGCCCGGTGCCATCTACCTTGGCTTCGTGGCACTGATCCCGCTGGTGGCGCTCGTGCTGATCAACGCAAACCAGAACTTCCCGTTCGGTGGCACCTCGATCCTGATCATGGTGGGCGTTGGCCTGGAAACCGTCAAGCAAATTGACGCGCAGCTACAGCAGCGTCACTACGAAGGGCTATTGCGATGACCAGAATGTTGATTATCGGACCACCGGGTTCGGGCAAGGGCACGCAGGCGGAACGCATCTCGGAACGCCTCGGCGTCGTTGCGATCTCCACCGGCGACATCTTCCGCGCCAACGTCAAGGGCGAGACGCCGCTCGGCGTCGAGGCCAAGAAGTACATGGACAACGGGGATTTCGTTCCGGACAGCGTGACCAACAAGATGGTGCGCGACCGTCTCAGCGAGGCCGACGTCGAAGACGGCTTCCTCCTGGACGGCTACCCGCGCACCACTGCCCAGGTTGACTACCTGGACCAGATCCTGGCCAACGGCGACCAGAAGCTGGACGTAGTCCTGCAGCTCACCGCCGATGACGAGGAACTCGTGCACCGCCTCCTGGGCCGCGCGAAGGAAACCGGCCGCAGTGACGACAACGAAGCCGTCATCCGCCACCGCCTGGACCTCTACCACGAGCAGACCGAAGCTGTTGTGGCCAAGTATGCCGAACGCGGCATCCTGACCCAGGTGGACGGCATCGGCCAGATCGATGAGGTCACCGACCGCGTCATGCAGGCCATCAAGGAAGCTCAGGCCGCCTGATATCAGTTCCAACGCTGCGAGGCTCCTCCCGGACCATGGGGAGGGGCCTCCGGCTTTTAGCCCCGCAGTTTTTTGGTCCCTGCCCGGCAGCTTGCCGGGCAGGGGCCCATTGAGAGGAAGCACCGCTGATGGCATTCGGCCAGCCACGGATTGAATACAAGACCAACGCCCAGATGCGCACCATGCATGAGGCCGGGCTCGTCCTGAGCCGCGCGCTCGAGGCCGCCGTGGCCGCAGCAGCCCCGGGCGTCACCACCCGGCAGCTCGACGAGGTCTTCGCGGCGGTGCTGCTGGAAGCGGGCGCCAAGTCCAACTTCCTGGGCTACCACGGGTTCCCCGCCAGCATCTGCACGTCCGTCAACGAGGAAGTGGTGCACGGCATCCCGGGGGACAAGGTCCTGCAGAACGGGGACATCATCTCCATCGACGGCGGCGCGATCGTCAACGGCTGGCACTCCGACTCCGCCCGGACCGTCATCGTGGGAACACCGGACCCGGAGGACCAGCGCCTCTCCGACGTCACCGAGGCCGCCATGTGGCACGGCATCGCCGGCCTGGCCAAGGGCAAGTTCGTTGGCGACATCGGCGCGGCCATTGACGACTATGTCTCCTCGGTGCCGGGCAAGCCCCTCGGCATCCTCGAAGACTACGTCGGCCACGGCATCGGCTCGGAGATGCACATGGCCCCCGACGTGCTGAACTACCGCACCAGCCACCGCGGCCCGAAGATCCGGCCCGGCCTGTGCCTGGCGATCGAGCCGATGCTGGTGCGCGGCGGCATCGAGACGGCGGTGCTTGAGGACGACTGGACAGTGGTGACCACCGACGGCAAGCGCTCATGCCAGTGGGAGCACTCCGTGGCCGTGCACGAGAAGGGCATCTGGGTCCTCTCGGCGCCTGACGGCGGCGCCGCGAAGCTCGCGCCCCTCGGCGTGGTTCCGGTCCCGATCCCCAACTGACGACGCGCATCCAACGCTGCGACGCGCTGAATCCCTGGCGACACCGGAATTTCCGTGTCGCCAGGGATTTTGCGCGTCACGGAGAACTTTCTGCATCGCCATGTGGGGTCCCGGGGCAGAATGGGGCCATGGAAGCGACTGAGGAGAGCCGGGCGCAGGGCAAGATCACCGATGTGCCCGGGATCCGGGTGGGACACCAGCAGAAGTCCGACGGCGGGTGGCTGAGCGGGGTGACCGTGGTCCTGCCCCCTGCGGGGACAGTCGGATCGGTGGACGTGCGCGGGGGAGGGCCCGGCACCCATGAGACCGACGCGCTCGACCCCACGACGCTGGTGTCCACGGTGGACGCCGTGGTCCTTACCGGTGGCAGCGCCTACGGGCTGGTGACCGCGCACGGCGCCCAGCGCTGGTGCGAGGAGCAGGGCCGGGGCTTCGCCGTCACCGGCGGGGTGGTGCCCATCGTTCCCGCCGCCGCCATCTTCGACCTCGGCCGCGGCGGCGACTTCAACGCCCGGCCGGACGCGGAGATGGGTTACGCGGCCGCTGCCATGGCCGGCTCGCAAGCGGAAGGGCACGACGTCGAACGCGGCAACGTGGGGGCCGGCACCGGAGCGGTCATGGGACGCGGGAAGTATAAAGGGGGAGTCGGGACAGCGTCCGTCACCCTGGACAACGGTGTGGTGGTCGGCGCGCTAGCTGTAGTGAACGCCGTGGGCCTGCCGGTTGTTGAGTTCGCCGAAACCACGGCCGGTGATTTCGCCGGGTTCAATCCGCGGGACGTACCTGGGCCACCCCTGAACACCACATTGGCCGTCGTCGCCACGGATGCCGTGCTGGATGCGGCCGAGTGCAAGCGCACCGCCTCGGCGGCCCATGCCGGCCTGGCCCGGGCCCTGAACCCGAGCCACACCCTGGCGGACGGGGACACCGTGTTCTGCCTCGCCACCGGAGCCCGGGAGCTGGACAGGAGTACGGAAGCCGCCCGGCAGATAAGTCTCATTACCCTGCAGAGTGCGGCAGCCGACGTCGTACGTTTGGCCATCCTGGACGGGGTCAGCAGCGCGCAGCCGGTGACGACTCCTGCGGGCGAATTTGGTGCATACCCGGGCAATGTGCGCTAACATGGCTGGATTTAACTTTCCGGGCTGAATGCCGTAGAGTTGCATGTTGGTTGTCTGCCCTGCCACGCCCAATTGCGGGCCGGAGGGCGACGGTCAATCAAATCAAAAACGTCCGCAGTAATGTCCGGCGCCTGCCGGAGGTCTGCGGCAAACAACAGTTAGCGGAGGATATGGCCAAGAAGGACGGGGTCATTGAGATCGAGGGCGTAGTGACTGAGGCGCTGCCCAACGCGATGTTTCGTGTTGAGCTCACCAACAAGCACGTCGTCCTGGCACACATCTCTGGAAAGATGCGCCAGCACTACATCAGGATTCTCCCTGAGGACCGCGTAGTGGTGGAGCTGAGCCCTTACGACCTGACACGTGGTCGTATCGTCTACCGCTACAAGTAAACGTTGGACGGCCAGGGCAGCAGCCTGAGGCCGGTTCATCGGACCAACTGCTATCACGCAAAGGAACGCCATGAAGGTCAAGCCGAGCGTCAAGCAGATCTGCGAAAAGTGCAAAGTGATCCGCCGTAACGGCCGGGTCATGGTGATCTGCGAGAACCCGCGCCACAAGCAGCGCCAGGGCTAATTCCCTCCTGGGAACCCCTGGGTTGCTAACCCACGCAAGTAAATAAAGGCAGCACAAGCTGAACTGGGACGTATGGGCCCGGACAGCTAACCCCCGGTCGGAGGCTGGGGCCGCACTGAAAGTGCGGGTGTACTGCCTACGACCTCCGGTTTATCAAGGAGTACCGCCACTATGGCTCGTCTCGCTGGCGTAGACATTCCCCGCGAAAAGCGGCTGGAAATTGCGCTTACTTACATCTACGGCGTGGGCAAGACCCGTGCACACGAAACCCTGGCTGCCACCGGCATCAGCGCTGACGTTCGGGTCAAGGACCTGACGGACGCGCAGCTGGTCGAGCTGCGTGACTACATTGAAGGCAACTACAAGGTTGAGGGTGACCTTCGCCGCGAAGTGGCAGCAGATATCCGCCGCAAGGTTGAGATCGGCAGCTACGAAGGCCTGCGTCACCGCAAGGGCCTGCCCGTACGCGGTCAGCGTACGAAGACCAACGCTCGTACCCGCAAGGGCCCGAAGCGCACCGTCGCCGGCAAGAAGAAGGCCCGCTAAACACATTCGCCTCTTGGCAAATGTGGGATCAGCAAGGCCTTCCCCCAAATAACTTTCTGTAGGAGAAGAAATGCCCCCGAAGACTCGTGGCGCGGTTCGCAAGCCGCGTAAGAAGGACAAGAAGAATATCGCGCTTGGCCAGGCGCACATCAAGAGCACGTTCAACAACACCATCGTGTCCATCACGGACCCGACCGGTGCTGTGATCTCCTGGGCTTCCGCCGGTGAGGTTGGATTCAAGGGCTCCCGTAAGTCCACCCCGTTCGCTGCGCAGATGGCTGCCGAAGCTGCCGCCAAGCGTGCACAGGAGCACGGCCTGAAGAAGGTTGACGTGTTCGTCAAGGGACCGGGTTCCGGACGCGAAACCGCGATCCGTTCGCTGCAGGCTGCCGGCCTCGAGGTTGGCTCCATCCAGGACGTCACCCCCGCCGCCCACAACGGCTGCCGTCCGCCGAAGCGCCGCCGCGTCTAAGTACTTTTCGCAGCTTGGAGCTTGCCCGGACCCGTTTCGGGTCCGGGCAAGCCCAGCGCGTTAAGTCCTCAGACCGATTTTCCACCACCTGTGTTGCGTCATATAGCGGATGCTCGCCGAAAGGAAACCTAAGTGCTCATTGCACAGCGCCCCACCCTCTCCGAAGAGGTCGTCTCCGAAAACCGCTCCCGTTTCATCATTGAACCGCTGGAGCCGGGCTTCGGATACACCCTCGGAAACTCCCTCCGCCGTACCCTGCTCTCCTCCATCCCCGGTGCCGCTGTAACCAGCATCCGGATCGATGGCGTGCTGCACGAGTTCACGACGGTTCCGGGTGTCAAGGAAGATGTCACCGAGATCATCCTCAACATCAAGAACCTGTCCGTGTCCTCCGAGCACGACGAGCCGGTTGTTGCTTACCTGCGCAAGCAGGGCCCCGGAGTCGTCACCGCCGCGGACATCGCTCCGCCGGCCGGCGTCGAGTTCCACAACCCGGATCTGCACATTGCCACGCTGAACTCGAAGGGCAAGTTCGAACTCGAACTGACCATCGAGCGCGGCCGCGGCTACGTTTCGGCAGCTCAGAACAAGTCCGGCGACGCAGAGATCGGCCGTATTCCGGTCGACTCCATCTACTCGCCGGTGCTGAAGGTTACTTTCCGCGTGGAAGCCACCCGTGTTGAGCAGCGCACCGACTTCGACAAGCTGATTGTCGACGTCGAGACCAAGCAGGCCATCGCCCCGCGCGATGCCGTTGCTTCCGCTGGCACCACCCTGGTGGAACTGTTCGGTCTGGCCCGCGAGCTGAACACCGCAGCTGAGGGTATCGAAATCGGCCCGTCGCCGACGGATGCTGCCCTGGCAGCAGACATGGCTCTGCCGATCGAGGATCTGGACCTCACCGTCCGTTCCTACAACTGCCTCAAGCGTGAGGGCATCCACACCGTGGGTGAACTCGTTGCCCGCTCCGAGGCTGACCTGATGGACATCCGCAACTTCGGTGCGAAGTCCATCGATGAGGTCAAGGCAAAGCTGGTTGAACTGGGCCTGTCCCTGAAGGACTCCCCTCCCGGTTTCGACCTCGCTGCCCGCGCCGCAGCCATCGAAGAGGACGACGCCGCGTTCAGCGACGACGAGCTCTAACAAGCAGATCTTGGCCGAGGGGCTGGCCCGCACCGCGTTGTGCGCAGCCTCCCGGCTTCCATATGAGGAGAAACAATTATGCCTACCCCCACTAAGGGTCCGCGCCTCGGAGGCGGCCCGGCTCACGAGCGCCTGATGCTCGCGAACCTGGCTTCCGCACTGTTCGAGCACAAGCGGATCACCACCACGGTCACCAAGGCCAAGCGCCTGAAGCCGTACGCAGAGCGCCTGGTCACCTTCGCCAAGCGTGGCGACCTCGCTTCCCGCCGCCGCGTTCTCGGCCTGATCAGCAACAAGGGCGTCGTCCACGAGCTGTTTACCGACATCGCCCAGGCTGTGGAGAACCGCAACGGCGGCTACACCCGCATCACCAAGATCGGCAACCGTAAGGGCGACAACGCTCCCATGGCTGTCATCGAGCTGGTTCTGGAGCCCGTTTCCGCCAAGCAGGCTGTTGTAGCCGAGGCCACCCAGGCCGCCGCTGCTGCTGCTCCGGCTGCTGAGGAAGCTCCCGAGGCAGAGGTCACCGAGACCGAAGCTGCTGAGACCGAAGCTGCAACCGAAGAGGCTCCTGCCGCTGAGGAAGCTCCGGCTGAAGAGGCTCCGGCCGAGGAAGCTGCTGCTGAAGAGGCTCCTGCCGACGAGGCCAAGGACGCGAAGTAATTCGCTAAGTCCTTCGCATAGACTTGAGTCTATGACCCACCAAAAACCCGCTGCCCCCGATTTGGGGGGCAGCGGGTTTTTGCGTATCCGGCTGGACCTGGCGTACGACGGCGGCCCGTTCAGCGGGTGGGCAGTGCAGCCCGGTTTGCCGACCGTTCAGGGAGTTCTGGAGGAGGCGCTGGAGCTGCTGCTCCGCCGTCCGGTACGTGTCACGGTGGCCGGGCGCACCGACGCCGGCGTGCACGCCCGCGGCCAGGTGGTACACCTCGACCTCACGGAAGCCGAGTGGCTGGGACTGAGCCGGGGCGCGACAATCGATCCCGCCGTCGCCCTTTTGCGCCGCCTGCGGGGAACGCTGAGCCGCGGGCTGGGGGACCAGACCGGCGCGATCGTAGTGCACCACGCGGTTGTTGCGCCCGAGGGTTTCGATGCGCGCTTCTCAGCCCTGTGGCGCCGCTACAGCTACCGCATCGCGGATGGTCTGGAGAAGTGGGATCCGCTCAGCCGCTACGACACTCTGTGGCACAAGGCTCCGCTGGACGTGGACCTGCTGAACGAGGGTTCCGCGCAGCTCCTGGGTCTCCACAACTTCCTGTCGTTCTGCAAACCGCGGGAAGGCTCCACCACCGTCCGCGAGCTGCAGCGCTTTGAATTTTCCCGCGGTCAGGACGGCGTCATCGTTGCCACCGTCCAGGCCGATGCCTTCTGCCACAACATGGTGCGGGCGCTGGTGGGGTCGGCCCTGTACGTGGGGGAGGGGCAGGAGCGTCCGGAGTGGCTGCACGAGCGGCTGCTGGCGAGGAAGCGCGATGCCCGGTCCGTGCTGGCCGCGCCCCACCCGCTGGTCCTGGAGGAAGTGGCATATCCGTCCGACGGCGAACTGCTGGCCCGGGCAGAACTCACGCGGGCGCTGCGAGAGTAACGCCCGGTCCGCGACGTTGTGTTGCAGGACGTGAGGGTGGTCCCTCGTTTACGCGTATCCGGCTAGTAGGCTGGGACGCAGTCTTAAGTCATGCGGTCCTTACAGGGGGTAAGGGATGAATGATCGTCGCGTTGTTGTGGTCATCGAGCGGGATGCGGAAGTCCGCTCGCTGCTGGAGGCCACGCTCGGGGAAGCCGGTTTCGAGGTGCACTGCGCTGCCACCGGTGACGCCGGGATTGCCTTGGTGCGCGCAAAGCAGCCTGACACTGTCACGCTGGACCTGGTGCTTCCCGACATGGGCGGCTACGAGGTGCTGCGGCGCATCCGCGAATTCAGCCACACCTACATCCTGGTGGTCACGGCGCGGAACGACCTTGGGACGACGCTCCGGGCCTTCGACGCCGGGGCCGACGATTACATGGTCAAGCCCATCCGGCCCCGGGAACTCCGCGTCCGCGTCGACGGCATGCTGCGCCGGCCCCGGGAGCTGATGGTTCCTCCAATCGTGACGCCCCGGGAACCGCCGCTGGTTTCCCCACGGCTCCGGGCTTCACGTCCCGTGCCCCGGGCGCAGCCGGTGCCCCGGGCCCAGCCGGTGCGGACAGAGCCCCGGCCGAGTCCAAGGGTGGTGCCGCGCCCACAGCCGGTCCCTTCGTCGAGCGTAGTGGCCGGCCTTCCAGTGGCCCAGGACCCGTCAGTCGCGAAAGCCTATGAGCACAAGGGGCTGGCGATCGACTGCGCAGCGCGCGCCGCAACCCTCGGCGGCCGTGCCCTGCAGCTGACCCGCACCGAGTTCGACCTTCTGTACATCCTGCTGCAGCGCGGCAGTGGCATAGTCACCAAGGCGGAACTCGCCGGGCTTCTAGGCCTCGTGAAGCGGGAATCCGGCAGCCCGGACAGCCCCGGTGGCGGGACGCGGGACCCCGGCCGAATCGTCGAAACCCACATCGGTAACCTCCGCCGCAAGCTCGGAGATGACGCGCGTCGCCCCCGCTGGCTAAGGACGGTCCGCGGCGCAGGGTACACCTTGGCGTAGGGGCTGGCGGCGCGTCCCTGCAAACGGGGGACACGCCGGAGAGATTACAAGAAAATAACAAGGCAGCGGGCGCACCTTTAATGCATGAAATCACTTACGAGCGACGACGTCGTTGCAGTCCGTGGCGTTCTGACCGATACGCATCCGGTTGATTTCTATGCGCTTGGCGTCGCGGGGGCGATTGACCGTTTGGCCATCCCGCTGCGCGAACGCGGGATCACCGTGCACCTCGAGGCGCCCCATCACGGCATGGAAGTGGACAGGAAGTCTGCCACGCTGCTCTACCGGGCGGCGCAGGAGCTCCTCAGCAACATCCATAAGTACGCCGAGGCGTCTACCGTGACCGTCCGGCTTTGGTGCGTCTGCCGCTCAGGTGACAACCACGCTATCCAGCTCCGCGTGACCGACGACGGGGCCGGCTTCGATGTTGAGGCCGCAACCCACGGCAGGCACTCGGGTATGGGGCTGCGGCTCATGCGCCTGGCGGTGACGTCCGCGGACGGCCAGCTGGCAATGGAGTCGTCCCCGGCGGGAACATCCGTCACCGTGACCTTGCCGCTGGACTAGGGCGGATTGTCCCTTGTCTCCGTTCGACGCTGCTCTCCGTTCTACGCTGCAGCGGATGGTGACCGAAGAGGCGATGAACCCGCTTGCATGGGTGCTTCCGGGCCGTCGGGAGCCAGTAGTTCGTCGAGTATCACCGCGCGTTCGACGTCGCTAATGTTGTTAGGCGTTTTGGACGGGTCGAGGCCTTGGCTGCCGACCTGGTACGAGTGGCCCTTGAGCCCCGTTCAGGTTATCGAGATCGTCTGGTGAATCCGGAGGGCCGAGTGAGTCGGGCGAATCCGGCACGGCTTGGCGGAGCCGTGAATAGAACCATTCCGGACCCTCGGAACATAGCAGCGACTCTGGCAAGTCGTGGCCGAGTGACAGGTCGAGCGAGTCCGGGGACTCTGACCGCTCGGGCCGCTCTGGCCCGGCTTGGCCTGGCGGGGCGTCGAACGAGTCCGGGGACTCTAGCCACTCGGGCGGCTCTGGCCCGGCTTGGCCTGCCGGGGCGTCCAACAAGTCCGGGAAACCTGGCCACGCCTGACCTGGTGGCAGTTCCGGGTGGCCGGGTGTCGCGTCGGACCAGCGCGGCTGAAAGTTGTCCGGCGCAAAGTTGTCTGGCACAAAGTTGTCTGGCCAGGTGGGTGGTTCCCAGTCCTGGTGTTCGGCGGGGTAATGGCGCCCGGATGGTGAGATCCAGCCGGGCGGGCTCTCCCTCGTGGCGCCGGCCGGTCTCCACGCCGTGGTGTGTTTGAGGCGGTGGTGCTTCGGGCACGGCTGGCCGAGGTTGCTGACGCCGGTGCCGCCGCCGTCGGCCCAGGCGAGGATGTGGTCGGCGTCGTTGTCGAGGGAGTGGTTGGTGCAGTTGGGAAAGGTGCATTTGGCGTCGCGGAGCCGTAGCCATTGCCGCATCGGTTTGGTGAGCCGGTAGCTGGTGCGCCCGATCTCCAACGGTGCCCCGTCGCGGGGGTCGGTGAGGACCCGGAAGAACGACGTTGCGCCCTCGGCGACAAGCCGGCGGGCCATGGACGCCGGGATCGGCCCGTACCCGTCGAGTGTGGCTGGTTCCTCGGTCTGGCCGAGCAGCGAGAACACCGGAACCGTGACCAGCACCTGCGCCTGCGCCTGCGCCTGCGGGGACGGCACCTTACCGGCCGTCATCTCGCCGGCAGGGGCGGAGCCTCCGGGGAAGGAGCCTCCTTGCCCGGAACCAGCTGCCCCACCGGTAACCCCCGGGGCTGGACGGAGCAGCGACGTGGAAAAGACGTCGGCCCGGAGTTGGGTGAGGGTGCGGGTTTCGTTGGGGCCTTGGAGACCACGTGCGATGGCGGTGGTGCGGTTCCAGATCCCGGCGGCCTGGTCCGCGGGCAGGAACGCCGAAATCCACGCCATGCCGTCCCGGTCCGGGGTGTACTCCAGTCGCCGGTCCTTCACGCTCTTGAAGTGCCGTTTTTCGATGCTGTCCTGATGGTGCCGTTCCCGCCAATACCGTGCCTTGGCCCGGAACCTCGCCGGTGCCAGCTCCCCGGCCGGACAGCCCCGCGCCGCGTTGGGAGCGCCCGGGTCCAGGAAGTGGGCCTCAAACGCTGCGGCCGCTTCAGGTGACAGCCCTTCGGTCTCATCGCACATGATGCGCCCGTGCTGCCAGGAAAACGCTCCTGCCCCCATCCCAGCCAGCGTCAACGGCAAATCCCTGCTTAGCCTCGCGGACTCGGCCAAAAACCGCGCCGCAGCACCTTCGCTCACCGTCAGGGCACACGCCACCGACGCGGTCACCGACATCTCCCGGGCCGCGCTGGCGGACAGGCGCTCATCCGGCGCCGCCATCGCCGCCTCCGCGGCAGCGAACCCCGTCCCGAGGTGCACCTTCACGGCCGCAAGCCGGGCTTCCATCCCGGCTGCCTCCGTGAGACCAGCCAGGAACACATCCGACCGCACCTGCAGCGGGTCCCTGTGCTCCGGCAACGGATCCGAACCTGCCGGAGCCGGGTCGGCGGCCCTCCGCAGCTCAGCAGCCAGCGCCAGGGCCGAGGCACCAATAGCCTCCAAGGCCTCCGCAGCAGCCGCACTGTTGTCCATAAGGAGAGCATGCCACTGGCCTACAACGAAAAGGACGGGGTCCGGAGCCTATGTGGAAAACCGAGTTGTGGAAAACCGAGGTGTGGAAAACCCCTCAACTGACGTATACCGCGTCAGGACTCCGCTGACCCTTCGGCCGGCAGCGTGAGGGTGAAAGTGGTGCCTGCGCCGGGTTTGCTGTCGCAGGAAATGTCGCCGCCGTGCCGCTCCACGATGGTTTTGGTGATGGACAAGCCGAGCCCGACGCCGGGAATAGCAGCCTGACGCGCCGCCTGGCTGCGGAAGAACCGGGTGAAGATGCGCGACGTTTCCTCCTCGCTGATCCCCATGCCCGTGTCCTGGACCTTCAGCTGCACCCACGAGTCACGGCGCCTGGCACTCACGGTGACCTTGCCGCCGTCGGGAGAGTATTTGATGGCATTGGACACCAGGTTGTCCAGGGCCTGGCTGATGCGGAGGGGATCGGCGTGGGCCCACAGGGGAGCCGGGACGTCCGTGGCAAGGGAGACGTTGCTGGCGTCGGCCTGGGCCTGGACGGAGCCGATGCTGTTTTCGATCAGGCCAGCGAGGTCGGTCCGGCGGGGATGCACGGCCAGGACCGCGGACGCCGACACCAGAAGCTCGGAGACCAGGGAGAGCAGCCGTTCGGCATTGCGCTGCACAACTTCCAGGCGGTGTACGGATTCGGGGGACAGGGCCTCCGCTTCGTCCAGCACCAGGTCCACGTTGCCCACCAATGACATCAGCGGGCTGCGGAATTCGTGGGAAACGTTGGAGATCAGCTCCTCCTTGGCGGAGAGCGCCTCCACCAGCCCAGTGACATCACTGAAGACGATGACCGCCCCGCTGAACCCGCCGTCGTCGTTCTTGATGATCCGTGCAGCAGTGGCGACCGCCCGCTGCGAGGCGCCCTCGCCCAGCCACACCAGATAGTCCGCGAAAGTCTCGCCGGCAATGGCGCGGTGGATGGGGCGCTTGTCCAACGGAAGCGGGGTCACCCGGTCCTGGCCGAACATGAGCTGCTGGGCTTCCATCGGCTGCTCCACGCCCGGAGGGGCTGCTGCCTGCCTGAAGGTTTTCTGCTGGTCGTTGACCAGCACTTTCTGGCCGTCGGCATCCACCGCCACGATGCCGACGTCGGTGGTGTCCAGAATGGTCTTGAGCAGCCGTTCGCGGTTTCTGCTTTCCCCGAGCAGCTCGCGGAGCTCGGCGTCCTTCTGCTCCAGTCTTTGGCGCTGCAACCGCACATTCGCGCTGGCAAACCTGATGGCCACCGAGACGGCCACCATCATTAGCGGCAGCAGAATTGCCGTGGCAATGTCCGAAGGTGAAATGTTGGGAAACTTTTGCAGAAGAGTGGGAATGCCGATGAGGAGCGGGCCGAAAAAGCTCAGGAATATGGTGGTCCGCGGGAAGGTGTCGGAGCTGGAAAGCCAGATCACCGGAAATATCGCCAGAACTCCGAGTCCGGCCACGGCTGGAACGGCGCCGTTGCGGGCGAGCCCGATGATCACGAGATCGAGTATTGGAATAACCAGGTAGGCGTTGGGCGGCAGCCGTTCCCAGGGAACCAGAAAGCAGCCGAGAAACGTGGCAACCATCATGACGATGGCGGCGATAAACACGCTGCTCTGGATCAGGGTGGGCCACACTGCGGGGGCGGCGATTGCCAGCGCGGCGAGAATAACCGTTACTGGGAGCTGGCAGAGCGCCACCTGGACCCGGGGCTTTAGGCGGCGGAAGAATTGGTCCGTGTCGCGGACCAGCACCTGCTCACCCAACGCGGCCGCGCCCGGTACCCGGCTGCACTTCCGAATTCCGGGACCACTCGTGGTTAAACGAACACATGAAGCCCATTATGCACAGCTATTCTTCGGTATTTGGAGGGGACGGCACCACTCACCGGTGTGCGACTAAAAGATATGGGCAATTTTCGCTCTTTGGGGGCTTCTACGTTGTAGCGTAGGTAATCTGGTAATGCTTACCGCATTGCGCTGGGCTGTGCGGTGGTTTTACCTGGATATGAGGTAGTGGTGGGTGATCTTGGTGTCGCCGTGGTTATCGAGGACGACGTTGATGTCCGGAATCTCCTCGACGCGGTTTTGCAGCAGGCAGGTTTTGAAGTGCACTCGGCCGGCACCGGCCGTGACGGGGTCGACGTCGCAAGGCAGCGCCAGGCAAACGTAATAACGCTCGACGTCGGTCTTCCGGACATTGACGGTTTTGAGGTCCTTCGCCGCATCCGGCAGTTCAGCGACGCCTACGTCGTGATGCTCACCGGCCGGAATGACGAGCTGGACACGATTACGGCGCTTCAGGGCGGCGCCGACGACTATATCGTCAAGCCCTTCCGGCCGCGTGAACTGCGTGCCCGCATCTCGGCCATGCTGCGCCGGCCCCGGGTGGCTTCGAGTGGTGCCGGTGAAGCGGCTGCGCCTGCGGCGGAGCCGGCTGCGGGTGGCTCCGGCGGGCCGGGCGGTCCCCGCAGAAGCACGGTGCTGCAGCACAACGGGCTGGCGCTGGATACGGAAACCCGGACCGTGGCACTGCGTGGCACGCCGCTCGGGCTGACCCGGAGCGAATTCGACCTGCTGCACGAGCTGCTGAGGGGAACGGGCGCCGTCCGCACGCGGGCAGACCTGGTTCGTGTGGTGCGGGGCGAGTACTACCGCGAGGACACCTACATCAGTGAAGCGGACGAGCGGGCCGTGGAAGTCCACATCGGAAACCTGCGCCGCAAGCTTCGCGAGGACCCGCAGGACCCCCGCTGGCTGGTCACGGTGCGCGGCGTCGGCTACCGGCTGGCGCCGAAGCGGGCGGAGTAGGGTCTCGGGCGGAGGCTTAGGCCTCCGGCCGTGCCGCTATGGGCTTCAGGCCTCCGGCGGCAGGTAGCCCTGCTTCAGGCCGCAGACGGTTTGTTCGCCGGTCAACGCCACGAATGGCAGCAGCCGGCGTACAGCGGACAGATCGCCGTTATTGACGAGGCGTTCCAGGTTCACCGCCAGCTGGGCCAGGCGTGAGGCGCCCACCATCAGGGCGGAGTTCTTCAGGCTGAGCACGGCGTCCATGGCGGCGTCGGCATCGTCATCTGCGATCGACGCTTCAAGGTAGGTCCGGCGCTTGTTCCAAATTTTGATGTAGTCCCTGGCGAAGTTGTGCGCTATGCCTGTGCTGCCCATGTCTTCTTCGAGCTCGCGAAGGACGTCAAGATCCAGTACGGGCAAGGTGGCACTCTCCGATTCGTTGTGATGCATGCCACCTGGCCCCGCGGACGCCGGTGAGCAGACGCCGTTGGCGCTGCTGTCGGCTGCTTCGGAACCTGGGAGGGACATGGCTTAAGGCTACTTTCTCAGGTTGGGAAAACCCTGATTGAGCTTGGATCCTGTGGAAACCCTGCGTGTACCTTGTGTTGGGGTAAATCCCGCGCAAGCCCGCAGTTTACTGGTTCGCAAAGGTCTCGATGGTGTTGATGACGGCCGGGCCCAGGATGGCAATGAAGAGGACCGGGAAGATGAAGAACAGCAGCGGGAACAGGATCATCACCGGCAGCTTCATCGCCTTCTCCTCGGCGCGCTGGCGGCGCTTGACGCGCATGACCTTGGCCTGGACACGGAGCACCCGGCTGATGGCGATGCCGTAGGTGTCCGCCTGCACCACGGCCTGGACGAAGCTGCGCAGTTCGGGGATATTGGTGCGCTCGGCCAGGGCGATATAGGACTCACGGCGGCTCCGGCCCACCTGCATGTCCTGCAGGGTCCGGACGAGTTCCTCAGCCAGGGGACCTTTGCCGTTCTCGCCGGCGCGGGCCATGGCTCCTTCGAAACCGAGGCCTGCCTCGACGGAAATCAGCATCTGGTCGAGGGTGTTGGCGAGCTCCAGCTGCATGGCCTTTTGCCGCTCCTGGCCCTTGCTGTAGAGCATCAGGTCCGGGATGAAGTAGCCCAGGAACAGGACGAAGATGCCCACGAGCTTCATGATCGGCGTCGTTCCAATGGAACTGATGTACAGCCCGAGGAGGCCGCCGACCAAACCTAGAGCGGGCTTAGTGGCAAGCAGGCGCCCAAGCGGCATCGACGCCGGGCGGCCTGCCAGAGCCAGCAGCCTGTCGAGCTTGTGTACATAGCCGGCCGGCGTGAGGCGGTAGCCGATTTTTTCGATGAGGCCGCTGTTTGGCTTTTTCTCCACCTCGGCGCGGTGCAGGCCGCGGGTGAGGAGGTCCCGTGTGTGGGCCAGCGCCTTCCGGTCAACGGAGAGGAAGGACCATGCCAGGTATGCGAGGGGGAGGCAGATAAGAAGCAGCGCTAAGAAAATCAGGGGATCCACAGTGGCCTCAGAATTTCAGGTCGATGATTTTGCGCATCCACAGACCGCCAATGGTCATGAGGATGACGGATGCCACGATCATGATCCAGCCGAGCGGATTGGTGAACATCTTGTTCATGTAGCCCGGGTTGACGAGCGAGAGCATGACCACGATGCCGATGGGGAGCGCCATGAGGATATAGGCGGAGAACTTGCCCTCGGCCGCCAGCGACTTGATGTGGCCTTTAATCTCGCTGCGCTCGCGGATGGTCTCGTTCACCTGATCGAGTACCTCCGCAAGGTTTCCGCCCACCTCGCGGTTGATCTGGATGGCCTGGGAAATCCAGACGAAGTCCTCATTCTTCATGCGGTCGGCAGTGTCGTTGAGCGACACGAGCAGGTCGCGGCCAAGACTGGTTTCGGAGACGATACGGCGCATTTCCTCCGACGTCGGAGCCTGTGACTCGGTGGCGGCGGCGTCGATTGCCCGCAGGATACTGTGGCCTGCCCGGAGGCTGCCGGACAGCAGCTGCAGGGTGTCGCCCAGCTGCTCATCGAACTTGGCCCGCCTCTTGCCGGCCAGGAAGCCCAGTACGAGGTGGCCGACGAAGGGTGCCGCGATGACCAGCAGAATGGCCAGCAGCGGTCCGGCCACGACGAGCCCGATGAGGGCTCCCACAAAGGCGCCCACCATGACCAGCAGGATGAACTCAGCCTGGCTCAGCCGGAGACCGGCGTTCTCCAGGCTTTCACGGTTGAAGTACCGGACGTTCCTCTTGGCGAGGACACGGTCGATGGACTGGACAGCATTGCCGGCGAACCGGGTGAGCTGAGAGTCCGCTTCCGCGCGGAAAGGACGACGCCGGTCAAGCGGCACTGTGGGAGTGCGCGGAATGAGCACCGCCACGCCGCCCAGCAGCACAGAAGCAACCACAAGGATGACTCCAAATGTCACGAGCATCAGAGTCAGTACCTTTCCGGGGAGACAGGGGCAGCGCCGAAAACGCCGGCCGAGACGTGAATGCCTAGGTCTTCAAAGCGGTCGATAAAGCGCGGGCGGATGCCGGTGGGAACGGGCTTGCCAAGGAACTTGCCGCTCTGGTCAACGCCGGCCGAGTAGTCGAAGACGAAGGCATCCTGGAGCGTGACAATGTCGCCCTCCATGCCCTGCACCTCAGTGACATGGGTAATGCGGCGAGAGCCGTCGCGCAGACGCGAGATCTGGACAATGAGGTTCACCGCGGAGGCGATCTGCTCACGGATTGCGCGCAGCGGCAGGTCCATCCCCGCCATGAGGACCAGGGTCTCCAGACGGGCGATCGCATCGCGGGGGGAGTTGGAGTGCACGGTGGACAGCGAACCGTCGTGGCCGGTGTTCATGGCCTGCAGCATGTCCAGGGATTCCCCGCCACGGACCTCGCCCACCACGATCCGGTCCGGGCGCATACGCAGGGAGTTCCGGAGCAATTCGCGGATGGTCACCTCGCCTTTTCCTTCCGTGTTCGGGGGGCGGCTTTCCAACCGGACCACATGTTCCTGCTGGATCTGGAGTTCCACCGCGTCCTCGATGGTCACGATGCGCTCGTTGGCCGGCAGGAAGGACGACAGGACGTTGAGCAGAGTGGTCTTACCGGTGCCGGTACCACCCGAAACGATGATGTTGAGCTTGGCTTTGACACAGGCGTTGAGCAGCTCGGCCATTTCCGGGGTGAGCGTGCCGAAGTCGATCAGGTTCTGGACGGTGAGCGGCACCTTGCTGAACTTACGGATGGTCAGCGAGGAACCGCCGACGGCGAGGGGAGGGATGACTGCGTTCACACGCGAGCCGTCTTCCAGCCGGGCGTCGACCAGCGGTGACGACTCGTCAATGCGGCGGCCCACCTTGGACACGATGCGCTCAATGACCTTCCGCAGGTGCTCCTCGGAGCTGAACCGCGAGTCCGTCAGCGTGAGGTTGCCCTTGCGCTCCACGTAGATCTGGTCCATCCGGTTCACCATGATTTCGGTGACGGCGGGGTCGTCGAGGAGCCGCTGGAGAGGGCCGTAGCCGAGCACGTCATCAGCGACGTCTGCCACCAGGCGCGTCCGCTCATCCGGAGTGAGCGGCACCTGTTCGGCATCGATGATGCGGATGAGTTCTTCGCGCGCTGTTCGGCGGAGTTCCTGCTCGGTGAGGGTCGAGTCATTGAACCGCGCACCCATGCGCTCGAACAGTGCCGTGGCGGCACGCTGCTTGAGGGCAGCAAAAACGTCAACCGGCTGCTGGGTCTTCGCCTTGAAGGGCTCCGGCGCCGTGATGGTGGGCTTCACCGGTGCTGCTTGTGGCGCCTGGCGGCGGCCCGCCGCTGGAAGTGGAGCCGTAGCCGTGGGCTGAGCATGCTCCGTCCCAGTGTCTTGGACCGGTGCCGTCGCTGTAGCAGGTGCCGGCTGTGCCTGAGCCGCAGCCTGGGCGGCTGCCGCTTCGGCGGCACGACGTGCTGCACGCGTCTGGTATGCGGTCACACCTGAGATTGCCCGCGACCCACTGCTCACCGACGACGCAGCTGCTGCTGCCTGGACCGGGGCGGGGACGGCACGCATGAGAGCTGGCTCGGAAGCAACCTGCGCCGGAGAACGCGTCGGTAGCGGCGGAAGTTGCAGCGGGGCGCCCGGGACTTCAGACTTCAGCTGCGCAGCCTGGATGCGCTCAGAGAGCTTCATCTAGACCACCACCCGACGGTGAGCGCTCCGCTGCTCCTTGGCTCCGACGGCGGGACCCAAGCGGTCTACCAGCTGGCTCAAGCCTTTAGCGGCTGGATCCTTCTTGGCATCCAGCAGGACGGGCACGCCACGGTTGGTCGACAGTGCCACGGCGCGTGAACGGGGGACGCTGACGTCCACGGGGGCTCCAATCGTAGATTCGATGTCTTGGACCGTCAGGCCGCACTTGGAATCGGCCATGTTGAGGACCACGTGCCGGCCTTCCGGCAGGATTTCCAGCTGACGCAGAATGTCCATGCCTGAACGGAGGCCACGAACGCTGGGGATATCCATCGCGCTAACCCAGACTGCGTCTGTGCAGGCTTCCATGGCCGCGAGACCGATTTCGGGCAGGCCCGGGGCGGTGTCCACGACGACGTACTGAAACTCTTCGGCCAACTGTTCGAGGAGGCGTGTGACCTGTTCCGGAGTGATGTAGTCGGCCTCGACAGGGTTCAGCGGCGCACAAAGTGCATAGATGCTGGCCGGGTGAACGGTCAAAAAGGCCTTGAGTACCAGGGTGTCCTGGGCCGCGGCGGGGGAGACTGCGTCCGTGACGGTGTGCGCCGGATTCAAGTACAGGCCGGAGGCCACGTCGCCGAACTGCAGGTCCAGGTCCACGAGCACCACGCTCATGGGCGCCAGCTTGCCAAGCCCGACGGCGAGGTTGGTGGCGATGGTCGTTTTGCCCACGCCGCCCTTGGGGGAGAAAACCCCAATGACGGAGCCCCTCTGGTTTTCCGTTGGGCCTGGCTGGTCCGTACGGTGCCGGTTGGCGAAGGACTGGCAGGCGCGCTCCAGCAGCACCCGCAGCTGGGCGGGATCGGCGGAGGGGCTGAGCACGTCCCGGACGCCGGCCCGCATGGCCTGCAGGATCAGCGTGGGGTCCGGTTCGTTGACCAGAAGCACCATGAGGTCCGGCACCTGAACGTCGAGCACGGTGGCCAGGCGGAGTGCCTCGTCGATTGGCACGTCCGGGCCAAGGATGAGGACCTCCGGCTGTTCCTGGTTCAGCTGGGCGAACAGGTCATAGGGACCTGCAGGCAGGATGTTCGTAAAGAAGGTCTGAACACCGCCCTGCAGCCCGCCGGCAACTGCCTGCCGCAGACGGCTGTCAAAGTCCGCGTTCGGAGTGATCAGGACGAAGCGGCTCACTTGTAGACCTCACTCCGCTGGATGATCCGGGGACCGCTGTCCTTGGCATTGGTGGGCTCCTTGCTGAGCCACATCTTGGCGTACTCGGCAGCGAAGACGATCTTTGCCGCGTCGACATCATTAACAGCGACGGTGAGCATGAGGGAGCCCGTCGGAAGCGTGGTGTCCTGGGGATCGGCAGCATTGGGGTCCGCGCTCGCAGTGGGTGCCGGCTGAGCCGTTGCGGCCGGCTCGGGTGCGCGCTGGACAGCCGTCACCAGCGCCTTGCGTACTGTCAGCTTGGTGGTTTCTGCATCGGCTTTGTCTTCCACGCCTCCCTTGTCGAGGTTGACGAAGACGCCCACATGATCGCCGGGAGCCAGCCGGCCGCCGACGACGCGGTCCGGCTCGAGCTGGAAGGAAACCTCCTGCAGGCCGGCCGGGATCTGCACGGATCCTGCGGCTTTGACATCTTCGGGTGCAACGAGACGTTCGGAAACCAGCTGCTCGCCGGGTACCAGGTCCACGGCAGCAACCTTGCCCTTGGAGGAATCCAGTGAATTGAGCGAGGACTCCGGGACGGCAGATGCAGGCAGCTGCTCGGTGACGAGGGAGGCCGCCATGGATTCGACAGGCGTTCCCGCGGGGATAGCCGTCTTCACCACGAGGACGTCCACGGGCTCAAGGTTCTTGACAGCCCGCTGGTCGGCGCCGTGGGCGTAATTGATAACGAGCATGGCTCCCACGAGGGCGAGAACCACTGCTGCCGCGCCGGCCAACAACCGAGACTTCACGAACTGCTCCTGACGATCTTAGGGTCGCTTATTTGCATTGTTTTAGCTGGTGAGTTCCACGACCGTGGCACCATAAGGGCTGACCGGCCCCAACGTGTAGCCATCGGCAAGCGATACGTACTTAATGAAGCTGCCGATGATGCCACGGCAGTCGCCGGTGCAGGCCAGATCGCCGACGTCCGCCCTCGTATTCCGGAAAATGAGACTTGCATTGGTTCCGTTTCCGGAAGCCAATTTCCAGCCCCTGACTTTGAAGGCTGCAAAGGAAGTTAGATGATAGGTACCTGACGACCCTGTCTCCGAAGCTCGGTCGAAAACGGGGAGAAGCACAACGACGTCCTTGCCGTCCAAGATAGACGCCTGCCAATCCTGGACAGTTGACGTGCAATTGCTCGGCGCATCGTTGCCCGTATTGCTGTAGCTCACACTTGTAAGGAGGTCGACGCTGCTGCCACAGATGCCCGGCGTTTGTGTGATCCAACTGAAACCGCCAGGGACCGGCTGCCCAGCATAGGTGCACCCCGGGGTGCCCTTGTTATTCGCGCTCGGATCGTGGCTTTGTAGAAGTTGGTCCCCGCCGCCGACCATTCCTGATACTTGGCAGACGGAGAAAGCAAGAGGGAACGGGGCCGTTCCCTTGGTTGGGCTGCCCCAAGTCACCGATGAGGTTGCACTCACCTCAGCGCTGTTGAGGCCAAGGACTCGGGCGAAAAAGAGGGAGACCGTATCCGGTGAGCTGCTGTTCTCCTTTGCAGTAGTCGTGGCGGTCACTCGGCGCTCGCCGATATTCAGGTCAATTGGATCTTGTACGGTGCTTTGCCCGTCCACTGCATTTTCATTAGCCAGTCTTCGCAGATCCTCTGAGATATCTGCGCAAACATCTGACGGTGCGGGAACAGCACAATTGCGTGCAACGGCCAACGCCACAGCGTCGGAGCCGTTTTGCAGTTGTGCCTGTTCTGAATATAGTTTGGCCACATCGACGGCTATGGCCGCAAAGCCAAGTAATACGACCATGAGCAAAGCGACGATTACCGCGATTCCGCCGCGCTCGTGGTCGATTGGCGCTGTTATCCCCCGCATAGCATGGTTCCTTTGCCCTGCATCGCAAACGGTCCAGCAATGCCAGTCATTGTATTTAGAGAGTACTTGACTATGACTGTCACTTGGCTTTTGGCAGGGCAATTTGTAGGAGTGGTCGTATTTGGGAAGCTCGTGAACTCTATCGTCATCGGGTTGAGGTTCGCTGCTGCATGTGTCACCGCTGTCACCGCTTTTGATTGATCCTTTTCAATCGCCATAACGCGTGCACCTTCTCTGGCAGCGTTAGACAACGTGATCTGTGCGTTATACGCGCGGCCAAACTCCATAACGCCGAGAAGAATCATGATCAGGATCGGAGCCAGAAGAGCAAATTCAACCGCCACGGCTCCGCGTTCATTGGACTTGGACACAATGTGGCCTTTCCACCGAAATCGCAGGGAGCTTGGCTGAGTGGTGGGGGGAGAAGTACGCCCCCACAACAGGCGCATTGGGGGGGGGGGATGAGTAATGCCATTCGGGATGAAAAAGCGGAGGGTGCCGGGGGGGAGGGGGGT